>DEIH01000233.1:0-1011 GCA_002352375.1 Spirochaeta sp. UBA2779
TTTCCCGATTACCCCCTCGTCTCCTATGGGTGAATACACCGATGCATGGGCCAGTTCAGGAATGAAGAACCTGTTTGGAAAACCGGTTGATGTTATTGAAATGCAGAGTGAAGCCGGAGCTGCAGGAGCTGTTCACGGTTCGCTTTCCGGCGGTGCTCTGACAACCACCTACACAGCAAGTCAGGGACTGCTTCTGATGATTCCCAACATGCACAAGATTGCAGGAGAAATGCTTCCTACGGTTTTTCATGTTTCCGCCCGATCCATTGCTGCTCAATCTCTCTCTATTTTTGGTGACCACTCTGATGTGATGAGTGCCAGAAACACCGGTTTTGCCATGGTGGCAGCCAACAACATTCAGGAAACTATGGATCTGGCATTTGTCAGCCACCTGGCAACCTTAAAGGGTCAGGTTCCTTTTTTGAATTTCTTTGACGGTTTTAGAACCAGTCATGAAATCCAGAAAGTTGAAGAAATTCAATTTGAAACAATTAAAAAACTTATAGAACCCGAATATATTGAACGCTTCCGCAGCCGGGGAATGCGCCCTGAAAAGCCGATGATTAAAGTGGCAGCTCAAAACCCCGATGTTTACTTCCAGGGACGTGAAACTGTTAATAAATACTACGATGCCATCCCCGGTATTGTTCAGGATTACATGGACAAGGTAGCCGGCGTTATCGGCAGACAGTACCACCTCTTTGACTATGTGGGAGATCCTGAAGCTGAAAGCGTTATTGTTGCCATGGGCTCAGCCTGTGACACTATAGACTACGTCGTGAAAGCTCTTAACAAAAGGGGTGATAAAGTCGGTGCTATCAAAGTACGTCTATACCGTCCTTTCAGTGTTAAGCACCTCCTGGGAGCTTTGCCGGATTCATGTAAAAAAGTGGCGGTTCTTGACCGTACCAAGGAACCGGGTTCAATCGGTGAGCCTCTTTATATGGATATTGCCACCGCTTTAGCCCCCAAAGACATCACCGTAATCGGCGGCCGCTACGGCCTTTCCTC
>DEIH01000233.1:1084-2946 GCA_002352375.1 Spirochaeta sp. UBA2779
GGTATTGAGGATGATGTTACCAATCTTTCTCTGAAGGTAAGCGAAGAACTGTATGTTGCTCCAGAGGATGTAGTGAACTGTATGTTCTGGGGACTGGGTTCTGACGGAACCGTCGGTGCCAACAAGAATTCCATCAAAATAATCGGTGATAACACCGACATGAACGCCCAGGCTTACTTTGTTTACGACTCGAAAAAGTCCGGGGGAATTACCACCAGTCACCTCCGTTTCGGCAAGAGTTCGGTAAATATGCCCTGGCTCATTGAAAAGGCCGATTTTGTGGCCTGCCACAATCCGGCTTATATCGGACGGTACGACATGCTTGGCCCTCTCAAGGAAGGGGGTACTTTCCTTTTAAATACCAAGGTATCCGCCGATAAGGTATTTTCAAGCCTGACTGCTGGAGAACAGAAGTTCATCATCGACAACAAGATTAAATTCTTTATTATTGATGCTTTGAAAATTGCCAATGCTGTGGGCCTCGGCGGCAGAATCAACACGGTTATGCAGGCCTGTTTCTTCAAAATTGCAGGTGTTCTTCCTGAACAGGAAGCTATCGACCTGATGAAAGGGGCCATTAAAAAATCCTTCTCCCGGAAAGGTGAAGATATCGTCAAAATGAACTGGAATGCTGTGGATAAGAGCAGCGAAGGCCTTATTGAAGTAGAGGTTCCCTCGTCACCCACCCCTGATGCTTTTGTCGCCCCGGGACTTATATCAAAAGATGCCGGTAATTTTGCAAATGATGTCATCCTTCCCATAATGACACTGAAAGGTGATACTATTCCGGTAAGCAAGATGTCTTTCGACGGCACCCTTCCCAGCGGAACCGCTATGCTTGAAAAGAGGGGGGTTGCACCCCGGGTACCTCAGTGGATTTCCGACAACTGTATTCAGTGTAACCAGTGTGTCCAGTCCTGTCCCCATGCCGCTATCAGAGCCAAGCAAATTGCCCCGGGGGATCTTGACGGTGCTCCTGAAAGTTTTACAACGTTAAAATCAAAAACAAAAAACGATAAAGATCTTCAGTACAAGATCCAGGTGTACATCGAAGACTGTCAGGCCTGTGGAGTCTGCCTTGTTACATGTCCGGCCAAATCCAAAGCTCTGGTATGGAGCCCCATGGAAACCGAAAGAGAAGCCGGGGAGAATGCCAATGAGGCTTTTTTCACTTCGTTACCCGAAGATGTAACTGATGGTGCCCCTCTTACCTCGGTGAAGGGACTTCAGTTCAAGCAGCCGCTCTTTGAGTTCTCCGGTGCCTGTGCCGGATGCGGTGAAACGCCCTATGTTAAAATGATGACCCAGATTGCCGGAGACCGTATGGTGGCGGCTAATGCCACCGGCTGTTCTTCCATCTACGGCGGAACATTTCCCACTATTCCCTACTGCAGCAACTCTGAAGGCCGTGGCCCGGCATGGGGAAACAGCCTCTTCGAGGATAATGCAGAATACGGCTTCGGGATGCGGCTGGCAGTGGAGAACAACCGCAGCCTGCTGAAAATTAAAACCGAACGGATACTTGAACTTGGAACAACCCCGGAAATCACAACTGCCTTAAAAAAAGCTCTGGAAATATTTGATGCCACGGATCAGGAAGCTAAGGATCATCAACTTGCCGTACAGGCTCTGCTCCCCGCCGCATTAAAAGCGGCATCCGGTGAAGCTGCTGAAGTTCTGGCAAAAATTGTTGAGCTTGAAGATTATTTTATTGATAAATCGGTGTGGATTATCGGCGGAGACGGTTGGGCATACGACATCGGCTACGGTGGAATAGACCATGTTGTAGCCCTTGGAAAAAACGTGAACATACTGGTTCTTGATACCGAGGTATATTCCAACACCGGCGGCCAGGCATCCAA
>DEIH01000233.1:2988-4738 GCA_002352375.1 Spirochaeta sp. UBA2779
TCATGTGCATGAGCTATGGATATGTGTATGTTGCTTCAATTTCATTGGGAGCCAACCGTGCCCAGGCGCAAAAAGCCATGATGGAAGCTGAAGCCTACCCCGGTCCTTCTATTATTTTCGCCTACGCACCCTGTATCAACCACGGATTTGATATGTCTCAGAGCCAGGAAGAGATGAAAAGAGCCGTTCAGTCCGGTTACTGGCCTCTTTTCCGCTACAACCCGCAGCTGGAAGAAGGCAGCCGGTTCAACTGGGAAACAAAAGAACCTACCCTGAACTATCAGGACTTCATCCGGGGTGAACGCCGGTACACCGCTTTAAAGAAAACAAATCCAGCTGAAGCCGAGAGTCTGTTCAACAAGGCTGAAGCCGATGCAAAACGGCGAATGGATTTCTTCCGGAAAATCGGAGAGCTGATGTAATTCCGATCTGCAGACGGTATTTACCGGCTGCAGAATTAAATCTGACTTTTTAACTTCCCCCGGTATGCCGCCGGGGGATTTTTTTTTGAAATGAGTCCCTGACAATATGAGATGAATACAGCGGGCTCGCTTCCAACTGCGTACAGTGGACCCTATAGTCTAGACCGCAATCAACATATCTTAGTTTGATTTAATACATTATTTAGACAAAAATACGCTTATAGCGTATTTAATAATCGTTTAGAGCTTGTGGTCTTTTACCCCATACTCACCCATCATATTTTCTATGCAGGGCTGGCAGTTGCAAGAGATAATTGCAGGAAATATCCGACGTGTCCGTAAGGAAATGGAATTCACCCAGGCTGAACTGGCTGAAAGAGCCGGTATCAGCTCAGGGTATATGTGCGATATCGAACGCTCTCGCCGGTGGCCCAGTGCTGATATTATCACCAGACTCGCCGAAGTGCTGAAAATGGATCCTTTCCAGCTGCTTCTGCCTACTGAAGATTCCCCCTACTTCGACCGTCACCGAACCCTTACCTCCTTTTCCAGACAGGTTAAAGAAGCTTTTGAGGAAAAGATGAGTGAAGTTTTTGACAATATGATGCAGCCCTACGGTCCGATGAGGAAAGAAAAAGAACCCGAAGACAAAAGCTGAATACTCTTATCCTGATGTTTTGAACTTAGTCTTACCTATTTTAATACATAAATGCTAATATTTTCTTGAATTATAAATCCCACTCGCCTATCATTAAGTACACCATTTAGAAAGAGGCTCAAATGAACAGGGACAGGCTCCAAACAGGAAATAACAGTTACGAATATTACAACATCGGCAAGTACGCCGAATCAGAAGGTTTGGACATAACAAATCTCCCCGTTTCTCTGAAAATTTTACTGGAGAATCTACTGAGAAATATGGATTCAAACACCGTAACCGAAAGCGATGTAAGAACTCTTGCCTCCTGGAATCCCCGGGATGTTGTTAAAAAAGATATCGCCTACCATCCAGCTCGTGTGGTGATGCAGGATTTCACCGGCGTTCCGGCTGTTGTAGACCTTGCCGCCATGCGTGATGCTTTAATGGAAGCCGGAGGTGATGGTTCAAAAATTAACCCCCAGGTTCCTGTGGATCTGGTAATTGACCATTCAGTTATGGTTGATAATTACGGAAGTTCCGATGCCTTTAATCTCAATGTTGAAATTGAATTTAAAAGAAATGCCGAACGCTACCGTTTCCTCAAGTGGGGACAGTCTGCGTTCAACAACTTCCGTGTCGTTCCTCCAGGCACGGGGATTATACATCAGGTAAACCTCGAATATCTGGC
>DEIH01000070.1 GCA_002352375.1 Spirochaeta sp. UBA2779
TGGGAAAGCTGGCTCTCCGAAAAGGATTGTTCAATAATTCGCCGGATCTTAAGTATTTCGAGTTTCCGTTCTGCAATGTCGCCTCTGGTGGATTCCAGTTCCCTCTCATTTGAGAGCACCCCGGATTCCAGCTCCTGGAGTTCTGCCTTGAGCTGCTGCTCCTGCATCTTCGCTGCATATTCTTTGTCCTGCTGTTCGGTCGTGAACTCTGCAGCTCTCCGGTACTGTTCTTCCTCAATAATCCGCGCCTGCTCCGCAATGATCTGCTCTTTTTCAAGCTTATCCCGGGCAATGGTGTTCTCATTATCCGAAGCTATGAGAAGAAGTTTCTGGTCTGTCTCCATCTGATCAGTCTGAGTTTCCTCCCGGGTGATATTCTCTTTACCGGCAATTTCCCGGTCAGTTTTTATCCTGGTGATGGCGACATTGAGTCTGAGTTGATCACGGTATTCGGATTGAAGATCTTCAAAGAGTTTTTCACTCATAATACTGACCTTCTTGATACCCACCTGGTCGAAAAGAATTCCCCAGCGGTCCTCAAACTTCTTGAGCTGCCTTTTCAGGTCATCCCCGATCTCATCCTTCTTTTTCAGGGCGTCTTCAATCGACATGTTGGCAATCACATGACGCACCGCTTCAACGCAGATTGTGGTTAGCTTTAAATTCGTATCACTCATGGGCTTGTCTTCATCAAAGAAGTCCAGGGTGGCAATCGCGACTTCCGGATGGTCCGGATCAATCCGCCAGCTGGCATACCCCTCTACCCCGATTCCCTGAAAGTCCTGATTGGCATTATCAGTCTGAAAGTAGAGGGTCTCCACCGATCCGGGCACTCTGAGGAACTTCTTGAAGAGCCTGAACCTCCGGCCTCCGAGTATTGGCTTCACCTTTCTGGTTCCAATCTCAACAAGATACTCATTTGGAAGAGCCGTTTCGAAGAATACTCCGGAGAGATTACGCCGTTTTGCAATGTAACCGGTGTTATAATCTGCCATGAATCACTCCTTATGCTTATCTGATTTCAAAAAAAATCTATTAATATCAGAATCTTTCATAACACTCATGTGTTGTACTGCCCGGAATCCAGATTCTGATGGTTGTATGCAGAAGGTGTTATATCTTAAAAGTCTGCCCCATTTTCACTCGGCCGGCAAAACCGTCTTTTTTAATCTCTTTATCCCAGTCAATCGAATTACCGAACATATCCTGCCCTTTGGGTACAAAATCCTGGTAATGACTCAGCCACATTTTGGCTTTAATCTCACTTCCTAGTTTGATTGAATTGGCAGAGGGGTATCCGGCCAGCTGGGCATAATTTGCATGCACACCGGAACCGAACTTGAATCGGGCATGTTCCGGACTTTCAGGCTGGCTGGTATCAATTCCAGCGAACTCCGCATCCTGAAAAATAATATCAGCTTTGTTGTAAAAATCTTCGGTCTGCCGTGGGGAACAATGCTGACTATCGGTAACGAAGTATACAGATTTATGCCCCTGCTGTTCAAAAATCAGTCCGAAACTCGGCATGATGACTGAGCCACTCATTATGTGAATCTGCTGTACCAGATTCACAGTCCATCCCTGCCATTCAAAGGGCTGATTAGGTTCAATCGGATCTACATGAAAAAAAGTATTGATTGTACTGACAAATCCTTCCATGGATTCCAGTCCGCCCCGAAGAGATTTTTCCCACAGATTCTTCAGAAGTTCTTCATTACCGATCAATTTCGGTGCATTCGCCGGTGCCGAGCGGGGTTTGTTCACCCAGTCATAGCGCTGAAATGCGAAGTATTCCAGACCCCCGATATGATCCGCATGAAGATGTGAAATATAAATATCATTGATTTCCCGAAAATCAATCCGGTTCATCCTGAGGGCCAGGGGAACCTGATATCCACAATCAATCAACATTTTTCTTCCATTCTCTTCCAATAGAAAACTTTGATTGAAATTGTCATCTGAAAAGGCATTTCCACAACCGACAACTGTAATTTTCATCGCTACCTCCTGAAGTAGACCAGTTTCCAAAGAGCAAACCGTAATAAAGAAGCAAGAATTAAGCCAGAGTATCATAAGCTCAGTGAGAATCATCTAAGTATTTTTACTAGAAATATTTATGATCAATAACAATCACTATGGAATACTAAACTGTCTACTTTTGTATACAATACTAAAGTTATTTATTACAGAGGGAGAACACAGAGCCAAATAGCTGTCATACAGAGATTTTACAAACCCAATACCGGTATTATTAAAATGATTAGCTGTATAATTGTAAGTAAGAATTTCACCATCTTCCAGATTGAGCAGATTTGGGCGCCCTGCTGTAGAACACCCAATCTCGTCCCACGCATCATTTATACTGATATTGAGTTTTAGTGATTCATAACACAAACATGATGTTTTTATTAAGTTGAGCTTCTTCAAGCGTATCCTTTTCGCTTCAGATCGAAATGCAGCCCGCAATGTGACAAAATAGTAAATAAGCTAGGGGTTTCAACACTATTAACAGGTGTAGGCAAAGGGTTTTATACGTGTTAAAGAATAAACATGACATTCAAAAAAGAACGAACTGAAACCGCTAATTATATGAGACGCCTCTACAATAAGAACCTGACAACCTGTTCCGGGGGCAACATCAGCTGCCGGCCGGCTGTAGACAGGGTATTGATAACGGCATCTTCCATCGATAAAGCTTATCTGAGAGCCAAAGATATTGCAGTCCTTACTATCGGGGGTAATAATCTATCTTCAGGACTGCGAACCAGTATTGAAACACAGATGCATCTGGCAATTTACAACAGCCGCCCGGATGTTCTGGCTGTGGTTCATGCCCACCCCCTGCATGCCAGCCTCTTCACCGCTTCGGATAAAAAAATTAAAACCGATATTCTGGCCGAAGCCCGGTTCTTGCTGGGTGAACCGGCATTTGCATCATACGCTCTGATGGGAACCGAATCTCTTGCAGAAATAGTCGGACAAACCTTTTCTGATGAGTCAGTCAGTGTGGTGCTGATGGAAAACCACGGTGTCATCACAATAGGGGAAAACCTTCACCAGGCCTATGACCGAATGGAAGTATTGGAAGCTGCCGCCCGTATGACCATTCTTGGCGAGCTGCTTGGGGATGTGAAAACGCTCTCTGATGAACGCCGTGTTGCTATCGACAGGATGCATTAAGAAAACAAATCTGGTGCAAACCTTAGGAATAAAGGACGACAGATAATTAAGGTTCCGATTTTCAACCTTCGTGAGAGACTTAATTCTTCACCAGATAATAAACAGCCCCTGTAAAGTCAGAGAGATTCCCGATCTGAACTGAATCTTTTATCTGCAGGAATCTCAGAGTACTTTCAGCCAAAATATCCTGTAGAATATAGTCTTGTGAATCCTCAATATTTACGGAGATGGTTTCCGGCGACCCGGAGAAGGTATGCAGCACTATCAGGAGTTTATTATGATCTTCAGAATACCGGACAATAACCTGCCAACCCTGTGGTGCAGTGTAGCTTCTCACATCAACTCCGTAATGACGGCTCTCACCTTCAGAAAGAACCGGAGAAATATGACTATGAAAATCTACAGCCGTCCTGAGAAGTTTCATTGAGTCTTCTGAGAGCTCATCTATTTCACCACTTAAACACAAACGGCCGAGAAAGAGAGCAGAAAGGCTGTAGTGCAGACGCTTCTCATCATCAGAGGGATGTATCACCGCCCAGATCAGATTTTTTGAAGGACGGAGCTGCCGTTGAAGATTAGCTGCAATAATGGGAATACTTCTTGTTTCATGTGCATCGGAGAATGATGAAACATCCATCAGATCAACAAAGGCAGGCTCCAGACGATGCCCACCGGAGGAACAGCTTTCAATAATCAGATCCGGGAACAGTTCTTTAATCCTCCGATAAAACAACAGAACTTCCGAGAGGTGTTTTCTAAGCTCCTCCCCGGGAGAATCCTCCCCATCGCAGCCGATTCCAATTGTTTCATTGTAGTCAATCTTAATATAACCGAGACCGCATTCCCTGATTAGACCGGAGAGCTTTGATTCCAGATAATCCCTAACTTCTTTATTCCGAAAATCCAGGAAGTACCGACTCCCGGATTTAACAGGTTTTCCATCCAGGTGAAGCAGCCATTCTGTCTGATTACAGAGTTTGGCATTCTCTCCGACAACTTCCAGTTCAAACCAGAGTCCGGGTATCAGATTATTTTCCCGGATTTCAGAACAGAACGCCCTCAAACCATCAGGAAAGAGTTCTGAAGAAACTTCCCAGTCTCCCTGAGTGGTTTCCCAGTTACCGCCGCTGTCAGCATACCACCCGGCATCTATCACGAAGTACTGGATATTCAAATCTTTCACTTTCTTCAACAAAAGCGAAAGTTTTGCTGCCGAGGGATTCCCCCAACTTGTACACCATTCATTAAAAACAGCCGGTACACCATGGGGCAGTTTCCTATCCCTATGCAGAGAATCTGTCAGCACCGCAGTGATATTATCGATACCGCCGGAAACAACCGAAATCCAGGCCTTACCCGAATGAAAAGAAGAATCAGGAGGTATTGTTTTCGTCCAATGACCGAACTCCCTATCAGCCAATCCTCCCGAAAGGTGAAAAAAATCATCTTTCCGATATACTTCCATCTGCCATGAACCGGGGGCCTCCAGGCGGGCCCCCCAGAGAAGATTATTATCAGTATCCTCAATACCGACGAAGGGGAACCATCGGTGTACGGGAAGGGAGCCAATCTGTCCAAACCGTTCACAATTAACAGAATGATGACACCAGGAACTCTCCAGCTCCAGTTCCTCTGCAGTATTACAGACATGTCTTCCTTCTGAACTCCATGAGCTTCTGAACCTGTGTATATGGTATTTTCCCGGTGCATCATCCTTCTGCAAGGGGCTGATAAACCCCATAGTAAAGCTGGAAAGCAACTCCAGATTAACAAAGCTGTCACTCTCATTATAAAACTCAGTACTGCAGGTTAGAAAATCAGTACCTTCTATAAATTCAACAAAATGAACTGCTTTAAGTTTTTCAGAGGAAAGCATAGTAGATTTGATAATTATTTTTCCACTCTGCCTTATAACTTCCTGTTCCTTGAAGTGCAGAGAACGAGCGATATTACCGTTCCGCATTGTTTGCCCCTGACTGAAACCCTCTGCCCTTTCGGAACC
>DEIH01000223.1 GCA_002352375.1 Spirochaeta sp. UBA2779
TCTCATCATCAATCAGCTGGAGGGCCGCTCCCAGGGCGCCTGTATGGCTGCAGAAGCGGGATACGAGGATGGGCTTGTCCAGGGCCTGCTCGAAGGCGGCCACCAGAGTTCTGATTCTGGCCGTGGCCCCCTGAAAGAATATCTTTTTCCCGATCCGTGGTCTAACCGCCACCTTGTTCAGGTAGTTTTCCCGGACACTGTGCAGCGCCGCCGCCAGCACCTCCTCCACCGAGTAACCTTCACTCATCAGGTGGTTCAGATCCCGCTGCATGAAGACCGTACAGCGGTCGCTGGTAACCGGGGCCGAGACCCCTTCGGTGCGCTCCGCGTAGTCGGTTACTACACATCCCAGCCTGGTCGCCTGTTCTTCCAGAAAGCTGCCGGTTCCAGCAGCGCAGACATTGTTCATCACCGATCCGGTTACCCGGCCGTCTTTGAGGGTGGTGAACTTGGCGTCCTGACCCCCTATCTCAATGATGGTGTCCACCTCTTCATCCAGGTGGACTGCCGCTCTGGCGTGGGCGGTAATTTCATCCAGTATCAGGTCGGCCCCAAGAATCTCTCCCACCAGTTTCCGTCCGGACCCCGTGGTGGCACAGGCGAGCACGTTGATTTCCGGTCCGTGTTTTTCAAGGGCTTCTTCCAGGGCCATCAGCAGGCCTTTCATTGCTTCAACCGGCCGTCCGGCTGTCCGGGTGTAGAGTCCCAGCAGCACTTTTCCGCCTTCATTTACCAGAACGGCTTTAGTACTGGTAGACCCGATGTCAATTCCCAATGTGGCATTCCCTGCGGCAGGGAGCTTCTCGAAAATCTCAACCTCAACCGGGTAGCGTCCCTTGCGGCCTTCCACCGGGACTTCCCAGGAGTCGTAGCAGGAAAAATCAGGGTATAAGGATTTTTTCAGGGTGAGTGGTGGATACCGGAATCCTTTTTCGAGATTGACCTCCGATTGCGCCCCGATTATTTCTGAGGCTTCAGTTCGGATTCGGGTGTTTTCTTTGAGGGAGTCTTCCTGCTCCAGGGAAGCCCAGGCAGCTCCCATAGCCCCGTAAATGGGAGCCGAATCATCCACCACCGGATTTGTCCTGGTGAGATCGGCAATGTGTTTCACCACCGCTTTATTCAGAGCCACTCCTCCGCAGATGATAAAAGGCTCTTCCGGCGGCTTGCCATCGAGAAGCACATCCAGCAGATTCCCTGCCAGTCCCCGGCTTAAACCGTCGGCGATGGAATCCAGGGAGAAACCCTCCTGCTGGGCATGGGTGAGATCGGTCTTGGCGAAAACCGCACAGCGGGTGGCAATTTTCGGAGCTTCCTTCACGTTGGAATCCGCCAGAGAGGAGAGTTCGGCGGCGGAGGATAGACCCAGGCGTTCGGCCTGCTGGTCCAGAAACCCTCCGGTACCGGCTGCACAGGATGTATTGCCCTTGAAGCTTCGGTACTCTCCCTCTCCCGACCAGGAAAACAGGCCGAATTTTTCTCCGCCTATGGAAAGTAGAGAACCGATACGGCCGTGGAGGCGTTTTGCAGCGGTCATTACCGCCACATGATCGTCGGTTATCAAATCAGGTGAAAGTACAAAGGGGGCGGCTGAACGGGCTGCGGCGATGTGGGTCCATCCCGGGATTTCAGTGCCGGGGGCAGACCATTCATTGAGAACCTTCTGAAGTGCCTCCCGGGGATGTCCGTTATGAAAGCGGTACTCTTTGCGGAGTATCGTTCCTTCTGCGTCGGTTTCCACAACTGAGACGGTTACCGAGCCGGCATCTATTCCAAGGATTCTTTTTGAGTCATTCACCATAATCCCTCCTCGGATAAATGAGCATTAATCTTACCCCCGGTGGAGCTGGGGTTCAAGGCAGATCTTTTCATCTCGGGGTATAAAGAGGTTACAGTTTTGTAGGGATAATATCCCGATTTTTCTTGTCTTCGAGGTCAACAATATAAATATTATAAAAATAGTAATATATAATGGAGAAACATTATGTCTTCTAAAGTAATAGCAGTATCCGGAGCCACCGGCCAACAGGGCGGAAGTGTCGCTCGTGAACTTAAGAAAAAAGGTTATAAGGTAAGAGCCCTAACCCGAAATGCGGATTCATCGGCCGCAAGGGTTCTGGCGGAATCCGGAGCGGAAGTGGTAAAGACGGAGTTTTCAAATCCGGTTTCCCTTGAGTCTGTATTAACAGGTGTGGATGCCTTTTTTCTGGTAACTTCACCATTTGAAGCTGGACCTGAGGCAGAGACAGTTCAGGGTACCGCAGCTGTGAAAGCAGCGGTAAAAGCAGGTGTACCCTACCTTGTATTCTCATCCGCCTGTGATGCTGAAAATAATACAGGGGTTCCCCACTTCGACAGTAAGTATGAAATTGAAAAAGTTCTAAGCTCGTCGGGAATCCCCTTTTCCATAATCGCACCGGCGTACTTTTATGAGAATATGCTTTCACCTTTTACTCTTCCCGGGATTAAAGATGGTGTTTTTGCACAGGCCATGCCCGAGGAGCGTAAACTTCAAATGGTTTCTCTTCGAACAATAGGTTCTGTTGCAGCTCTTGCATTAACAGACCGGGGGCGGTTTGAGGGTAAACGGATAAATCTTTCCGGTGATGAACTCAGCGGGAAAGAAGTAACAAAGATTTTGGGTGATGCCATAGGGAAACCTATAAGCTACAGTGAAATCCCCCTGGACGCTGTAATGAGTCAAAGCGAAGATATGGGATTGATGTACAAGTGGTTTGCTGAAATTGGATACTCTACTGATATTAAAAGCTTGAAATCGGCGTATCCTGAAGCCGACTGGTTGAGCTTCAAGGATTGGGCAGAAAGTGTGGACTGGGCTGCTGTTTTTTAGCACACATTAATAAACAGAAGTAGTCTGCCGGCGGATTCCTGCCGGCAGGTTCTCTCTTAGAGTATCCGCTTACCCATTACTCCGGAGGAAACCCCTTTATTCTGGGTATACCCCTTCTTCCCATAACTGATGGCTTGTACCGGGCAGTAGGAGAAACAACGCAGGCAGTAAATGCATTCGTCCTTTGTCCAGAGCATCATGTTCTGTTCCCTGTCAAATCGCCAGCTTTGAGTCGGACAGTTCCTCTCGCAGAGCCTGCATCGGGTCCAGGGCTCTGCCCTGGTACTACTGATACCATTCATTGGCCCTTTTACGCCGCCGGAATAGATCATCTTGGTATCTACCATGAAAACTTCCATATCTCGGATTCCCAGTTTACCAGGGGAAGGAAGTCTCTTGATGAAATCCCAAACCAGAGGGAAGGTTCCCTGCTCCGCCACAGGGAAAGCCAACCCGAGTGTTCGGCTTAAATCAATCCGGGAAGCATCTGATTTTTCCATTGCTTTGAGATTTACCTTGAATCCGCTGGTTGTAAGAAAAATTTCAAGGGTTTGTGCAATGAGCAGGGTGTTGCCTGTACCTGAAAACCAGTAGATATCAACTTCTTTTCCTTTATCAATCATTCTTTTCTCCCGGTTTTCTTGATTTATCAGGTTTGTAATCTATAATGAATTTATGGTTCATCCCCACTTTCTTCTTCATCTGGCAATCATTCTTATTCTATCAAAGTATGTTGCAGCATTGTCAATCAAGTTCAAGATGCCGCCGGTTCTGGGGATGATTATTATGGGTATTCTCCTTGGTCCCTCAGTTCTTGATATCGTGAAAACCGACATTGTTATTCAGTGGCTGGCAAAGCTTGGGGTGATACTCCTTCTCTTTACTGCCGGGCTGGATACGGATATTGCCCAGATGAAATCTCAAGGCAAGGCTTCTCTGATGACTGCTGCCGGTGGTGTGCTTGTTCCTTTTGCTCTTGGTTTTTTTACTTCCCGTTTTTTCGGTCTGGATGTTTTCTCTGCAACTCTGATCGGTACGGTCCTGATGGCCACCAGTGTGAGTGTTACAGTGATGACTTTAATTGACCTCAAAAAACTCCATTCCTCTGAGGGTACCACAATACTCGGTGCAGCAATTATTGACGATGTTATCGGCATTCTGATGCTCACATTTGTATTCGGGCTTCACGGTGGGGAAAACAACATTCTGATATCAATGGCGAAAATCCTCGGATATTTTGTAGCGTCTTTCATTGTGGGGTTCTTCCTGTTCAAACCGATTATTCGTTTTACCAGAAAGCTGGAGGTGGAAGCCGGTGTAGTAGCCGTAGCTTTATCCCTTTGTTTCTTCTTTGCCTGGGCAGCTGAGAAGGCGGGAATGGCGGAAATAACAGGAGCATATATCGCCGGTTTATTTGTAGGCCAGACCAGATCTAAAAGAACCGTGAGTGAAGGTGTGGAAACCCTGGGTCAGTCCTTTTTTGTCGCTATTTTCTTTATCAATATCGGGTTGGAAACACAGCTTCGGGACATCTCCGGGAACCCCGGTTTTATCATTTTTGTTATTCTCTTTGCCATTATCGGTAAAATCCTTGGTTCGGGAGCTGGAGCAAAAATCGGAGGGTTCAGTCTGCAGCAGTCAACCAGAATAGGCATCGGGATGGTTCCCCGGGGGGAAGTGGCCCTTATTATTTCAGCCATGGCATTAACCCGGGGTATCTTTACCCAGACCGAATATTCCACAACTGTATTAATTGTAATCTTATCGGCCATTCTCACTCCGCCTCTGCTCAAGTGGGCATTTAAAGAAAAGGATGATGTATGAAAGAATCCAAAGTTGGTGAAATCCGAAGACTCATAACCGTTAAACCGGCCATTGTATTGGAGGATGAACAGGTTGAGAATGTGATTAAAATGTTTATTGACAACCCTGTTATCAGAGCAGTGTATGTTATTGATGATGAGGAACGGCTTGTGGGTATTATTACAATGCAGGATATTCTTAAAAAAATCAGTATAGACTTCTCATCAATGGCCTCGATTTATTCAGAATCTAACTTCTCAGGGTACAAGATTGCCTCAACCAGGAATAAAACTACAGCCCGGGACCTGATGGATCCTGAAATTTACTATGTACTTGATACCGATCCTATAGAGAAAGCCTTTAATCTCCTGTTCACCAATAAAGCGGGGGAGATTCCTGTTGTTGATAATAAAGAGAGATTGATTGGCGATCTGAATATCGTCGAGCTACTCGTCCTCTGGCATCAGAACCATACCCGGGAAGGGGGAGACTGAAAATGTATATTATTGATTATCTGAAATCTGAAGGTATTCATATTAAGTCAGAAGGGAAGAATAAGAAGACAATTATTTCAAACCTTCTGGTGCAGGCTGCTAAAGGTAAGATAATTCCCGAAGATAAGGTTGAAGCTCTGTTTTCAGCGGTAATGGAAAGGGAGCAGCAGAGTACAACAGGCATAGGGAATGGAATAGCCATACCTCATTGTAAAACCAACCTCGTATCCAAGGGTGTTATTCTAGCGGCGACAATGCCCAGCGGAATTAAGTACAATTCGATTGATAATAAGCCGGTAAATATACTTCTACTCTTTATCTTTCCCGGGAATGAAAACAAGGAATACCTTCAGGTTCTGGCAAAAGCGGCCCGGCTTTTCAGCGATGAAAACATCCGGAATAAACTCATCCTTTCAGAATCCAGTGAGGAGTTCCGGGCTGAAATTGCGAAAAATGATATCATCCCCATTCAGAAGGGGAACAATGGAGAATACCTCTTTGTTCTGGCTTTATCCGACCAGAAGAAAATGCAGACGGTTATTTCCATCCTGGTGGAAATCGGTGCCCAGACTTCCCTGATACTGGACAGTGAAACTTTGGAAAAGAAGATGGCCTACGATATCCCCATGTTTGCAGGGCTTTCTCATTACAAGGGAAAATCACCGTATTCAAAAACCTTTATCGGTATTATGGATAACTCAAATCAGATTGATTATCTGAACAAGCTGCTGATAAAAGAAGGTATCGATCTGAACGCTCCGGGTGCCGGTTTTCTGTTAACCATTAAAGCTGAAAAGATTGTCGGTGGTATTCCCGAGGAAATAGATGTCTGAGCACCGATTTCTACCCCTTGGCGATAAAGGTCAATAAAAAAAGAATAATAATAGTTTAAAAGTCTTGACTATCTTCAGAAAAGGTTTATCTTATGAATAGTACTATACAATGAATAGTACTAGACAATGTATAATTTAGCTGTGAACAGTTAAGGAGGAAAGGGTGAACAATCAATTCAAGAAAGGGGTGTTGGAGCTCTGTGTTCTTGATCTGGTACGCCGCAAAGATTTTTACGGGTATGAGCTGGTTCAGGAAATTTCCAGGGATATCGACATTTCGGAAGGGGCGCTGTATCCGATTCTGCGACGGCTTTCCAAGGAAGGAATTTTTGAAACTTACCTTGAAGAGTCAGACGGCGGCCCCCCGCGTAAGTACTACCGGATTACCGGAGAGGGGAAAACGCGTGCTGAGGCCGTACGCCTGGAATGGGAAGATTTTCAAGAGAGGATAGGCCGGATATTAAGTGAGAGCCGGGAGGTGAAGGT
>DEIH01000264.1:0-10930 GCA_002352375.1 Spirochaeta sp. UBA2779
ACGTTACCGTCGAAGCGCGAGGAGCAATGTACAGATACTGGCAAAAAGAGTCAAGCGCATCAAAAGATTTCCTGATTGAATATCGTAGATTCTTCTGAAAAAAAAATGAAAAAGGATAGTCTCACTAGCCCATTCATCAGTTAATTTGACTCTCCCTCTATTGAATTAATAAAATAGCATGTAATGGATGACAAAAATCAGAAAGATTTCAAGCGATGCTACACCTGTGGTAAATGGCTGCCGGTTGTAGGTGCATTTTCAGACCGGTTCTGCTCCAGAGAATGTGCTCAGTCATTTAAAAGATGTTCTGTATGCGGTGATTATTTTGCACTCGGTCCGATGACTGTTGATGGCTTCTGCTCAGCGGAGTGTGCAGGAATCGACTTAAAAGATCGACCGGAAACTATTACTGAAGTTGAATGAAAGGAATAATACCCCAGGGCAAGCCGCGGGGTATTATTCCTTGCTTTCCCTGCGCTTATTCGGGAATGAACAAGTTCACTGCTCGCAAGTTCGCTTTTTTCGCAACGTTCCTCGGCATAGCCTGCGGTACGCAGCTGGTGGCAAACCCGCTGTATTCCTCTCATTTCGCTTGGGAATAACCGGATTACCAGCTATATATGGATTCCTAGAATTCTCCATAAAGAAGATTTCTAACCGCCGGTCGAACCGCCGGAGGGGTGTTGGTGATAAAATCATCATATGCATTTTCATCAGAGAAACCTTCCTCCAGGGCCTTTCTCAGAGCAGTAAGTCCCGCATCATAATTCCCGGATTGAACCAATCTGATTTCTGCAATATGCCACCAGAGCTTCCCGGTATCCCCTTCACCATCAGCCAGCTTCAGCAGATAACTGATAGACTCACTGTAAAGGCCCATGTGTTCTGCAGAGACTGAAGCACCGGTGAGGGCATCAGCGTTTCCAGGGCTCTGTATTAACACAGTCCTGAAGGTTTCCAGAGCTTCACTGTAACGCTTTGCCATTTCCAGAGTCCGGGCAAGATCCAAACGCGTGTCAACATTGTCATCCATCCGAAGAAGCAATTTCCGCATTTCAACTGCCTCACCAGCCCGGCCTGAGGCCTCATAGACTACACTGGCACCTTTTAATGATTCCTTATCCCCGGGAGATATTATGAGAACTGAGAAATAGTAATCCAGAGAAGATTGAACCCTGCCGTCTTTCCAGGCGGCCCAGGCCATGCCTCGAAGAACTTTCAGATTACCCGGATCCCGGTGATTCAAAGACTGAAGCATTTCCAGAGCTTCGCCGCTACGGTCCAGCTCCACAAGTGTTAATGCGGAATTGAATACGGCCGCAGCCATATCAGGCTCATATTCAAGAGAAAGGGCATAGGCAACCAGCGCCTGATCAAAATTACCTGATTCACGGTACAGATTACCGTTGTTGTAAGCCTGCACAGCTTGTTCCTCTCTGGAACTCCAGGTACGGCATCCGCCGATAGCCAGAAAAGAGAGGGATCCGACAATGAATAGTAACAGCAGCCGGGCTCTGTTAGGGGTCATCCCCCGAGGACCGTCCTTTCCACTTCCCGAACCTGGGATCTGTATAATGAAGCCAGATTAGCACCATAATCAGCTACAAGCTGAATCATACTCCTGGGATACTCCCCATCTGTTCCGTTTATTCTGTCGCCGGCATCTCCAAGACCTGGAAGAATATAGGCAACATCATTGAGTACAGGATCCATCCATAAAGTGTAAACATCAACATTTTCTATCGATCTGACAATCTGAAGCGAGCCCTGAAGAGCGGCTATCACATTAAGAGCTTTTATTGACTTCGGTTTGACCCCCTGATCCAGCAGATATTTTATTATGGTTACAAGGCTGCCGCCGGTGGCGTTCATCGGGTCGGCAAAAACAAGATTTTTTCCATTAAGTGATTCAAGGTCAAAATAGGACATATCCAGATCCAGGATGTATTCCATATCATCCTTGGTTTTTGAATCATCCCTTTTAATCCGGAACAAGGCAAAGGGAGTTACCATTCCTGTGGAACTGTACTCCTGAATCTCTTTACTCAGTATCATTGACGGCAAAAGTGCCCCCCGAAGCATGACACACATAACAGTATCATCAATAAGGTGATCGACATCGGGAATCTTATGCACGGCATAATTCTGTACGGGATCTGTTACAGGTGTTTTTACGACTAGGTGGTTTTTCCGTGTATTATCCAGTCCACCCCAGGCCAGATTGAACAGCAGCTCGTAGGCTCGTTGAATATAGTAGACAAACTCATCATTACCGGTTCTGGCATCTCTAAGCTTGGCAATCAGCCTGGAGACTTCTCCGTGCTTGATAGTCGGTGTTTCAAAACTGTAGACATGCAGATGGGGCTCTTTCGCCGTGATTTCCTGCATAAAATCACCCATACTTTCGTAGAGGCCAATTACCTTGTCTGTTTCTTTTTTAACCAGTGAAGGGTTGGACTCTCCAGCGGCCAATGTTCGAAAAGAGCTGATTGCATCATCGTAGAAAGTATGCATCCGGGAAATATTATCCCGATCGGTTTTATTCAGGTATCCGTCCAGATCCTCGGCTTTCAAGATAATATTATCACTCATAGTTTATCCTTTATCCTCTAGTTTCGTCGAGAATTATAGACTGAATAACCCGGGAGGGTCGACGGGCAGATATCAGAAATCCACCCGTCGAGATGTTTAGTCTTAGTATAATCAAGCTTGAAAGTTAGAATGCCAGGCCACCGGTAATTGAGGCAGACAAACCTCTACCACCGTCATCAAGCAGATCTGTTCCCAGAACATCAATCACAAGGTTGAACCGGCCTTCTTTAATCGGGCGAATCCTGATACCGGTATTAAAGGCTCCCCGATTTGATGCATTCACCATTGCACCGGTAACGGTATAGGAGAAATTTGCAAAGTCGGTTACCCAATAAACAAAGTTTTTAAACGTTTGGGGGAATAAACTCATAGAAAAACCCATACCATATATAAACTGACTACTGAAGCTTCCCCTGTTCAGCATCTGCCAGCCGATGGTTGCTGTTGTAACCGCCGGCATCCCGAAGAAGTTTCCTCCGTAAGTTGCAGCCAGGTAAAGTTTCGCACTGTTGCGATTTTGAACGGGGTTGTAAAACTCAATATCCCCACCCAGGGCCAGAGCCGTTCCGCCGCTTTTGGTTAGTTGAAATTTACCGCCTAGAACAAAATTCTGCAGATTTCCACTATTCATCTGCATCAATCCCGAAACTTCAAACTTCTGAAACAAGCTCACTGAGAAACGGGGTAGATGATCGAAATTCTGTCCCCCGCCCCAGACAAATCCGTATCCGATATCCACACCGACTTTGGGCTTTTCCCATGCAATACGGGCATCAGGTACGACAATAAGACCCGTAGAGCCATTGAGGGTCATACCGTTAACCGCACCGGCTGAAACATTCTGAGCGAATACCCCGGATACGGCAAATGAAGCAAGCAGCACAGCGGCAATCACAAACTTTTTCATCTAAAACTCCTAAATCTTTAGCTTAATCTAAAGGATAACGCCTGATTCCTTATGTCTGCAAGGACAGTAATAACTTTTGATACCATAACTGAGTTTGTTTTCACTTTGTGGGGTAATTATAAAAGGAAAAATCCCGCCCAGGCAGGATTTTTCCTTTCATTAAGTCATCTCCAGAGGTAATCGAAACCCCGTTGCCGGGATGAAAAAACGTTCAACTATGTATACCGTTATTCCTCTCTGTATATAATGTTATACTATAAATAGAGAAAAAGCAACGGCCTGTATATCAGTGTTCCTGGGAGTTTACTGGCATACCCCGAATATTGATCATTTTACTGTCAATTTCCACTGACACCTTAAACTCCAAGATGCCATCCTTCCAAAAATTCTGCACTTTTGCTATGCCCGTTTTATGGGTGAGGCACACACAATCTTTTCCCTTTTTGGGTTTAGTTGAGTTGAGTCTATGAGATCCAGTGAGTACCAATTCTGGGTACGTCAACAATCGAATACATATATTGGCATTACAGTAATATATGAATATAGTTAAAGAATGAATAAACGATTAGCCCTTCTTACACTTCTAGTAGTCCTTCCCTTTTCCTTATTTGCTCAAGAAACAGTCGAGCAGCTTCAAGATTTTCTCGTTACCCATAATTTGGACAATATCGAAACAGGCGATTATTATCAGTTTTACGAGAACGGCCGTGCAATATACGGCGGCTCTTTTGGTAGATATGATTACACGTATCAAATTCACTACGTGTTCCCTGGTAAATATCTGCTGGTACTGACTGAAGATGTAGGGATCAGCGATTTGCATACCATTTCCCTTACGGATGACGCCTCGGGGGTAGTTTTGCAGCGGGTTGATATTAAGGTGGGAATTGTTGACGAGAGTCCCTACGTGCTTACCGCATATTAGTCCGGTGATTATTGACCTGTACCTTGTGCGTCTTCAAACAAGCACTATTAGTATAGAAGTGGTGCTAAAAACCGGCCCAGATGTAATAAAGCTACGGCACGAGCAAGGTCACTGAGATCTCACTCCGCCAGAAAGCCACTTCTGCATAACCCTGCCGTATCTGTAGATCGGCTCGGGGAAAGAAACGCGGTCGGTGTGATACCCTTTTTTAATAGCGGCTTCAATCTCTCGAAGTGCTGCAATACCCGGTGCGATTACCGGAACTCCGAGGGCCTCCTGCAGGGGCTCTACTTCTGCGATAATCGTCGTCGACCCGAGAACAATGGCTTCACAGCCCTGATTTCGAGCTGAACGTCCTGCGTCAAGCAGATGTGCAAAAATATCGTCTGATTCGATGCTGCTCAATCCTTTCAGGTGGTCGGGTTGATAGACATGAGTCCCAGAGACTTCAATCGATGAAAGACTATTCGCTTTTCCAAGTAAATGGATTTGACGTGCGATCATCCGTTTCCAGTTTGCATCAAGGGCGATCATGCCGAACTTCGCAGTGTTTCCGATCAAATCAATCGCTTTGTCGATACCCGATCGCAGAGCACCTGCTACGGGTATTGAGAGACTTTCCATCAACTCAACGTAGCCTGGGTCCGTGGTACAGTCTATGACGATACCGTCCACTCCCTCAGCAGCGGCGGCCTCTCCTTCCAGTATGACAAAGACAGTTGCCCAGAAAATCTCGTACTCCCGATCGGTAAGTGGCGGTCCACCCTGAAGGAGTCGAACCTCAATTACTGTACCTTCCGTCGCGGCTGACTGGTAGGCATGCATCCTGCGTTTCCGCTCGTGACTAGTCAATGGAATCGGAGGTATTACGGCAATCGTTATCTGTGGGTCAACGTGGTTCTGTTTCACATTATGAGTATAACCCGTGGCGGAGTTCCATACAGCCTTCCCGGCAGCTGGGTAAGTCGTACCTATAGTGACACTATGATTGGAAAAGGATATACTACTTATAAAGTATTATATAAAGTGACCCAATCATGATGTTGGAAAAATTCAAAGACTACTTGAAACGCTACCAGATAAAAATAAAGACTCTGTTTGAAAATCTATCTGAGCGTGATGATAGCGAACATAGACGAGGTGTCCCACCCCGGATTATGGGTCTGGTTGCCAGCCTTTCGCCTTCGGCCGTTTCAATACCGGCAGAATACGGTGGAAGAGGTAGTCTTCCCTCGGAGATTCTGAGCCTCCTTGAAATCACATCTTATGAATCATTGCCTCTTGCTTTGGTATTCGGAATCAATGGAGCGCTTTTTCTGGAACCTCTGGCTAAGTATGGGAATGAAAGGCTGAGAAGTGAAACCTTCGGAAAGTTCATTGATACCCGATCTCTCGGCGGCCTGATGATTACTGAACCGGATTATGGAACCGATGCTCTGGCTATGAGAACCAGTTGGAAAAAAAGTGACACCGGTTATGCAATCGAAGGAACCAAGCATTGGGCCGGTTTGAGTGGCCATGCAGATTTCTGGCTGATGACAGCCAGAGAAAAGGGGTCTGGATCTGATCTGAAACGTGATGTTGATTTCTTCATCTGTGACTCCTCGGATCCAAGGCAGTCGGTTAAACCGGTTGAAGAGTATTCAAGCCTGGGTCTATATATGATTCCCTATGCCCTGAACCACGTGGATGTGGATGTCCCGACCCATCACAGGCTTATTTCCCCCAAGTCGGGTGTCCGGCTCATGCAGGACCTGCTTCACCGGAGTCGGATGAGGTTCCCGGGAATGGCCACTGGTTTCATACACAGGATGATGGATGAGGCTGTTGATCACACACAGAATCGATTTGTCAGCGGCAACAACCTGTTCTCCTACGATCAGGTACAGAAGCGACTTTCCGACCTACAGGCAGACCACACTATGGCCTCGGCCTTCAGCCGTCATTCCGCCGAAATCTCTTCCATTGATAACGACCTTTCGGGGAGGTCTCTGGAAGCCAATATTCATAAAACCGTCTTGAGCGACATGATGCAGAATGCTGCTCAATCCCTGCTTCAGCTGGTGGGCGCAAAGGGGTACAAAACAGATCATATTGCCGGCCGATCAGTCGTCGACAGCCGTCCATTTCAAATCTTTGAAGGATCAAATGATGTTATCTATCAGCAGGTAGCCGATCAGTTCCTCAAACATATGAGTTTAAATAAGGATTTCCATTTCTTATCGGCGCTGAAGTCTCATCCACTGACAAGCAAGATTGCTGATCATTTCAAACGAATGACTAACTTCACCATCAACCCGAACATGCTGCAGCGTAAGAAAATCGATTTCGGTCGAATCTTCAGCAGAATTACAGGCCTCGAATGGACTCTCGACATGGGGAATGGGGGGTACAACTCGGCCCTGGTGAATCAGGCGTTGGATTCCATGACGGAGCGCATCCAGTCGTTGTTGGGGAGTTTCCAGGGAATCAATACGACAAGATTCATTCCGGTCGAATCTAGAGCCCTCTCTCACTGGCGTGAAACTCTGTAGATAGTAGATAAATACTACTATTATCTATAATGAAGTTCATGAGGTTATGATAGCTAAGTACTTCTGGAGGAATCCTTTGGTACCGCACTAATGAGGAGGATTACGGTATGAGCAATAGGGATTTTCCGACCGACGCGATGGAACTAACGACCATTCTCGTCGTTAGAGATATTGAAGCGTCCAAACGATTCTACATCGAAGGCCTCGGTGGAGAGTTGTATCGCGAGTATGGGGGAACGTCTGTCGTCGTGCGATTTCTCAGCAACTGGATCCTTTTGGTTACCGGTGGCGGTCCGACGGAAGATAAACCGAACATATCGTTTGCCGAGCCAACCGATCTTCAAAAAGTGGACCACTCTTTCACGATCCGTGTTCCCGATTGCGGAGCGGCTTATGACACACTGATACAACGGGGCATCCTGTTTTTAACTCCTCCCGTGGAATACGAGTGGGAGATTCGGGCGTTCTTTCGAGATCCCGACGGTCATCTGTTCGAGATAAGTGAGACTCGAGCTTGATAAGAATCACTAACTTACAATCAGCATAATCGCTGTTATGTAGTAACAAGATCACTTTTATTCTTTCTATTTTCAGGTCAGAAGTAAAAACCTACACCTTGAGCTTACGTTGCCGGTGTCAGCGTCCAAAGCTTGCCGTATCTACAAGGATAGCTCCCATTCTGATACCAACCCATAACAATTAACAGCGCTTCGTCCCTTTTTGTCTGTCCAGTTGATCTGGCTGGGAGCCTTTTACCAGTCACTTCATTGAGAATTGAACCGTAATAAACCCCGTTCGAGCGTTTATAAATAGAAAATCGACGCATCTCTACCCCTTCGCAAATGCCATTTTACTGACACTTGACTGACATCAAGGATTTCGAGAGAAACGCCGGTTTTCCGGTAGTTCCACATTCCCTTACAAAGTAAGGATTTAACTGTCATCTCCAGGGGTAATCGAAACCCCGTTGCCGGGATGAAAACCCGGTGTCCTAACCACTAGACGATGGAGACTTGTAACTCCGGTTTCCCGGACATTGAGCCGCAAAGGATTCGAACCTTTGACCCACGCCTTAAAAGGGCGTTGCTCTACCTACTGAGCTAGCGGCCCGCGAGGTAAGAATCTACCGATGGGATCGGTTTGTGTCAACGCCCGCAGTTAAAAAAAACAAAAAGTTTCTGATTAACCCCGCACCCTCTCCAAACCAACTTTAGCTTCTTCCAGAGAGGGCTTTAATTCCAGGGCTTTCAAATAGGCTGATTCAGCTCCGCCGGTATCACCGTTCTGCTCCCTGGTATAACCCAGCCTGGCCCACCACCGGGCTACTTGAGGACTGTGATACAGTGCTGTTGAAAAGGCAATATCCGCATGGTTGAACTCGGCAAGGCGAAGGAATATTTCCCCCATATAGTAGAAAACCGAATCGATTCTCTCACCGGTTGGACTTAAGGAGATATACTCTTCAAAGAGGGTTAAGGCTTCCAGATTCCGTCCCAAATTGTAGAGCGCTTCAGCTTCAATTTCGACAATTCTGATATCGTAGCGGACTTCATTCCGAGCTTGAGTAGCGTAACTGAGGGCATTGTTAAATTCCCCGAGACGAAGATAAGACCACCCTAAGACCGTGTAGGAATCCATCCTCCGTTTGGACTCATCTGAACCCCTGTCCTTTAACTCCTGAAGACACACTTGTACAGCCTCGGAAAACTGTCCCTGCCTGTACAACTCCAGAGCATCGGGTTTTGTCTGGGCCCCCAGAAAGGAAACTACAAAAAATACTATTAGAAAAAAGAGAGCTGATCGTTTCATGCTGTGCCGCCTTCTGGAGACCGCATCCGGCTTATTCCGTCAAATCGGCATCCTGTATCCATAACAATTTTTGGAGCTGTAATATCCCCGATAACAACGGCATTCCCCTGAAGCTCAACCCGGGAACCGGCGTTGATACTGCCCTTCACTTTGCCTCTGACAAAAACCGAATCGGCAACAATATCTGCCTCCACAACAGCATCAGGAGCAATGTACAAATCACCGGTAGCCCGGATTTTCCCGGCATATCGGCCCTTTATCATGAGTTCTCTGGTGAAAGAGGCTTCCCCTTCAAAGCTGATATCTTCAGCGAGAACGGTATCCAGTTTATTCTCATTAACCCTTTGTTCATGTATTTCCGCCATCAGTCCTCCCGGGGTACTTCTATGGAATCGAATCTTTCTAACATAACGTTAATCGCCTGGTGAAGGTCCTGACGCATCAGGGCTGTATAAGGATTATACTGCTGCAGGTCGACAAACAGTCTCCATGGATCGTTACAGGTTTGCCGGACGATGTCCAGCAGGTCGTGATAACCGGTAGTTCCGATGGAACTCCCCTTCAGATCGAGTTCTCCGAGAACCCGGCCGATAAAATGGGTAATACCCTGAGAGTAGGCGGCTTCCTCATCGTGCTGCTCCGGGGTAATCTCTACCACTTTCAGGCCCATGGAGTTAAAGTAACCGCGCCAGAGGTCAATTTTATCATTCCCCATCCGCAGAGGTGAAAAAACCAGGGGCAGTCCCTGAATACCGTCTTTACCGGAATCCGGTCCGAACATGGGATGAGTTGCCAGAATATCCACATCTGAAGGCAGGATTCTCATCATAGCCCGGGCAGGATGAACTTTTACCGAGCAGGTATCCATCACCAGAGTACCGGGCTTAATACGGTGGGCAATACCCTGGAGAACCTCTTCCACTGCAGAGATAGCGACACAGAGTACGATAACATCAGCAGCGAGTAATTCATCTTCACCAACCCGGAGAACTCCTTCTGGAACAAGCCGGGACTCATCCCGGGACCAGCCGATGACAGAATTACCGGATCCTGATAAATGTTCAGATAGCTGTTTCGACCAGAATCCGCCGAATCGGCCCAGGCCGTATACACCGATAATCATGGTAGAATAATACCATTGCCCACCCTCCCCGCTTCAACCCCGGGGTTACTTGAGTTATGATGGGCCTGAAAATCTTGAAGAAGAAAGATTGGGGAAATATAAACCATGACATTCACAGAAAAAATGACTGAGAAAGCCCGGAATATGGGAAAAACTCTGGTTCTGCCCGAAGGCACCGAACCCAGGACATTAAAAGCGGCCCGTATTGTTACAGATGAAAAGATTGCCAGTATGGTAACTCTTATAGGGGATACTGATGCTGTAGCTAAAGCAGCCTCAGATGCGGGAATAAGCCTGAACGGAATAACCGTTGTGAATCCCTCAGAGTCTCCAAGACTGGATGTCTATGCAGCCGAATACCATGAGCTGAGAAAACACAAAGGGGTTTCCCTGGAGGATGCCCGGAAACGGATTACTGATCCCCTGCTCTGGGGTGCCATGATGGTGAAGCTGGATGATGCAGATGCTATGGTGGCCGGAGCGGAAAATGCCACATCCAAGGTTCTTATTGCCGGTTTTACCATTGTGAAAACCGCTCCCGGTGTTAAATCAGCTTCTTCCTGTTTTGTGATGGACTTCCCTGATAATAAATGGGGAAAGGACGGTCTGATGATTTTCTCAGACTGCGCCACCATCCCCGAACCTACGGTGGCACAACTTGCCGAAATTACATTGGCATCGGCGGCGTCCTGCAGAACTTTTCTCCAGGTGGATCCGGCTGTAGCCATGCTTTCCTTCTCCACAAAAGGCTCGGCTTCCCACCCTCTGGTGGATAAAGTAGTGGATGCTTTAAAAATTGTGAAAGAAAAAGCGCCGGAGCTGAATGTGGACGGCGAGATGCAACTGGATACAGCGGTGATTCCCGCTATCGGGGAGAAAAAAGCACCGGGGTCGCCTGTGGCAGGAAGAGCCAACACTTTGATTTTCCCGGACCTGCAGGCGGGAAATATCGGTTACAAGATGGCACAGAGGTTCGCCGGAGCCGGGGCTTACGGTCCGTTCCTTCAAGGTTTTGCCAAACCGATCAGCGATTTATCCCG
>DEIH01000264.1:10990-11887 GCA_002352375.1 Spirochaeta sp. UBA2779
CGGGGGCATGAAGTAATCCGGAGAGTGGATGCTCTGGGAAACGGGGATGTTACGGTACTGAATTCAGAAGCTCTCCTGGGGGCAGAGGGAATTATCGAGTTCGCTCTGGCGGAGGGGATACTGGAGAGAATCGGCCTCTATGCCGAAGCGGGGCTACCGATAGTTATCGGTACAACAGGCTGGGATACTTCTGCGGATGAAGCCCGTGAGATTTTTGAGACCGGGGGAAATGCCGGCGGAAAGCCGGTAAGCGGAGAAGAGACTACTTCCGGAGGGGAATCCGGCAGTATACCGGGGGCGGCCCTCCTGCGGGGAAGTAACTTTTCCCTGGGTGCTCATTTGTTTTTCCGTCTCACAGCCTTTGCCGCCAACCTGATTAACAAGGCTGATGAATACGATGCTGCTCTGCTGGAGCATCATCACAATAAAAAGGCCGATTACCCTTCGGGAACCGCTATTACAGCGGCAGAGGGCGTTCTGGCCTCCCTTGACCGGAAAACCCATATACTGAAAGATCTCCCCGATGGACCTGTTCCTCCTGAAGCCCTTCAGGTGGCTTCGGTTCGAGTGGGTGCTGTGCCCGGCATACACGAGATGCGTATGGATTCCCCTGCGGATTTCCTTACCATCCGCCATGAAGCCCGGGGCCGGGGGGGGTTTGCCCTGGGTGCCGTGAGGGGTTTGGAATGGCTGGGGAACAAACAGGGTTGGCATGAAGCCGAAGAATTCATAGACGATCTGCTAAGATAGTAAAGAAAATAAAGGGAGAATGATTATGATTTCAGGAGTAATGACCGCGCTTGTAACCCCGTTCAAAGCGAATGGTGAGCTGGATCTTGAAGCACTGGATAAACTGGTTGATTTTCAGATTGAACACGGTGTGGATGCCCTGGTGCC
>DEIH01000264.1:11946-12128 GCA_002352375.1 Spirochaeta sp. UBA2779
ATCCGCCGGGTGGATGGAAAGATTCCTGTAATTGCGGGTACCGGGTCGAACAGTACCGATGAGGCTATCAGGATGACAAAGATTGCCAGGGGTCTGGGTGCTTTTGCCAGCCTTCAAGTGGCCCCTTACTACAACAAGCCCACTCAGGAGGGGCTCTACCGGCATTTTACCACTATTGCCGA
>DEIH01000114.1 GCA_002352375.1 Spirochaeta sp. UBA2779
TAATTATTCTCCGAACTTCATTACGTAAGCATTCGGATAACCCACATGGATTTATATCAGTTTAACACAGCATAGATCGGAAGTTTTTCTCGAGTGGATACATAAAAATATCTTTCTTGGGAAGATTCGCATCATTAAATCTGTCTTTTTTACCTCGACCTTTAGTAGTACCAACATTCTTCCAGTTGGCCGCCTTGTAGCAGGTTCCTGAAAAGCGTTGTTTTTCTACAAATGTTTCAAGCAGAACCGGACGGTAGTTGTACTGTTCTTGCCAATCATCGGCTATTTGTCTCGAAACCATCCCAAGAATCTTTGATGCAAGATTCTTGGAATATACCCATGGTAATATCAGAAACCTGGCATTGTTTACAACCAGATGGAGATTTTCTTTTCTTTTTTCTTCTGACCATTCAATGAACCAATCTCGTGGTGCTACTCTCCATGCCGATGCACCAAATCCAAGAAGAGCAAGAAGATTGTCTCCTGAATATACAAAATACTTCATCTGGGCTCCGGGAAGTGGTGTGTATCCGAGGTAGTGATACCGGTCGATATACTCATTCCATAACGATTTCTCATTCTTTGTTTCTGCTATCTTTATGTGTAGATCAGGAAGATTTCCTGCAGGAAGCAATATTTCTTCATCCATCGTCGTACGTTTTGTATGTTCTATGGGTTTTGTTTTTCCGATATTGCCCTGCCTCTGTACAGGTGGAAGCTCCAGCAATCCCTTTGCTTCCATTTGAAGAAGAACCTGATTCATACTGCTTACTTTTACCATCCCGTCAGGTTTGTACCACTGCAGCAGCTCACATGCAATTCGAGCAATTGCAGTGCGGTTGCGGGTGGTATCTTCATCTATTAACAGACGTATACTCTCAATCTCAGATTCGGTAAATACTCGACCACAAAAAATCCAGTTTTTTGTTTCCTTCTCTTTAATATTCCAAGGTAGATATGCATCTATATTTTCCGGGGGCTTCCCTCCGGCAAGTGCACAGGCTCTGAAATAATCACTTAGCCACTGGGGCTGGTTGATCTTCCATACCTCAAGAGTCTCGAAGATACTGAACATTACAGCAGTAAACCGGGCACTCCATATCGCCCCTGAACCATAGTAGTTCTTTCGACCTACCACCGGATTTCTCAAAGTTCTCTCTGAACCATTGTTGTCCATAGGTATTTCAGGATGGTCTACAAATACACATAGCCCTTCCCAATGGTTCGATAGGCTCTTTAAAACACTTATCTGACTATGATGAAGACGAGGGAGTCTTTGTTCCTCAGATGAGATCTCTTTCATTTCTATTATTACTTCACGAAGACGTTTATCTTCACGTTTAAAGGCTTCTGATCCTTTGGCATACTGAACTCGTATATTATTGAGATGAAACAAAGCACCTATTCTCTCTTCCCATTCGCCTGCCCAGTCTTTAACCTTTTCGTAATTTAGACCTGCGTCACGGAAATCCCTGCGGACATGCGCCCAGCAAAAAGCAAGGGTGATTCCTTCATGTTTTTTTGCATATGATTTGTAAGCTGAATAACGATCAACTAAAAGGATTCCATTTGAAATTGTTCCAAGATGATCTTCAATAACCTGTGCGGATCGTGTCGGATCAATTACATGGACAACGCTTTCATTACTGATGAATACCCAAAGGTACCAGCGGAAGGTAGATTTGTTTTTCATTGTCTCAAACACACTCCACCGCGTCTCATCGGCCTGCCACCACTCGGCCTTCTGACTTCGCTCTTCCAGTGCCGCATATATCGGCTCAAACAGAGGTGCTAAACGCTTCAACCCGTCTCCGGCACTTCCGGGTGGGATGGATAATCCATGAAGGCTTAAGTTTTTCAAGATCCTTGCTACTGGTATCTGTAACATAAACTTTCTAATAAGAATATGTATCCATATTGAGGCACCATAGCGGCTGTGCGGCATGAGTTTGGCAGGACCTCTCGCTGTAACAATCCCTTTATTTCCTGGACAGGTGCAGCTATGTATGTATTTCTTTCGACGTATTGTTCTCCTGTATCCACTCACTTCCTGTGTTTCTAAAACTTCTGAATCTTCTGTGTCAGACATTTCTTTAAGAGGAAGTCCACAGGCAGGGCAATACTTTTCACTCTCTCCAAGATCATATATTTCCTCTTTCTCAGACAGGTGGCTCTGATCCCTTCTCTTCGGAATCGGACGGTTAGATTGTTGTCCCCGTTTACGCTTCCTGGAGCCATAATCTTGTTTATCTGATTCAGGCTTCTTTTTAGACTGCTCTGTCTTTCTTTCATATAGTTGTCTGACAAGATATTTAATACGGCCTTTCTTATCTTGTAATTCTTTCTTTAATGCTTCTTCCCTTTTTATTGCAGTCTGATGTTGACTTTTCCAATATCCTATATCGGCTTTTAGTATATTGTTTTCCATTCGGAGTTTGTCATTTTCATTTTTTATAACTGATACAATCGTTTGTTCAGCTTGCTGTACTGCCATATTTGGAGTATAGCAGATAGTTTCCAGGAAGTCCAGTGCTAAGGGGATTTCGAATGCTTAC
>DEIH01000051.1 GCA_002352375.1 Spirochaeta sp. UBA2779
TTTTTAAGCTCTGAAATTTGTAATCATCAGAGAAATCCAATATCCTTCGGGGTGTTGGATTTTTTTATAACAGGAGGTTTTATTGTGAAAAAAACTGCATTACTGATTCTTCTGGTTGTTTTGTTGGCGATGCCGCTTCTTGCAGAGGGAAACAGTCTTAAAAATGACAGGGAGATTAGAACCCTGCAGGTACCACAGGATGGGCGGGCCAAAATAGGTTTACTGATGGGGATGCCCTCGGGAGTGACTTTCGGTTACAGGTTTTCCAACTGGTTTGAAGGAAATGTGACCGCCGGATACAATTTTGCCTTTGCTCAATCTGCCATTATCAGCGCCAATGGGCTGTTTACCCTGGTAAATATCCCTATCGGAGATGCGGGAGTTATGCCTTTATCCCTTGGACCACAGATGAATTTCATACTTGGAAATAACTTTTATATGGATGCTGTAGCCGATTTGCGGCTTGAGTATTCATTTCCCGACATTCCTTTGAATCTTTTTGGAGAATTCGGATTCGGATTCCGGTTTTTTAACGGGAATGATTGGATTGCATGGAATGGTGGTGTCGGTGTGAGGTATATATTCTAACTCATGATTGCTTGCTATCCGGAAAATAGCGACATAAGCTTTATTGAGCAAGCTTGAATGAGGTGGTACTTGATGAGGGGTAACTATTAGAAGGATCAGTCTTCTTGTGCAATAATAAATTGAAATGATTTAATAAATGGTATATTCTGATAGGTATCAATGATTCTATGGAGAGAGTATGAAAAAGTATTTGTTACTGGGAGTTCTGGTATTGCTTCTGACTTTGCCTGTAATGGCCGATGAAAACGGTTTTAAACTCGGTTTGATGGGTGGGCAACCCACTGGTGTAACAGCGGGGTATCGTTTTTCTGATTTAATGGAACTCAATGGTATAGTCGGATTTGGATTTGGCTGGTATGGTAGCTCCGCGATTACGGTTGGTGCGAATTTGCTGTTTACTGTTTATACCTTTGATTTTGGAGGACATAAGTTTCCTCTTTCTATCGGACCCCAAGCTACAGTCAGTTTTGGTTTAAACAATTATTACGATATCTTTGGGTTTGATACTGTTGCTGATATCAGATTGGAGCATACATTTGAGGATTTCCCGTTAAATCTGTTCACTGAAATCGGATTTGGTATAGAGTACTATTCCTACAAATGGGACGTCTTAGGAACAAATTACAAAGATGACTACATGGGATTCCAAATCACTGGAGCTGTCGGGGCCAGATACGTTTTTTAAAAAAACTTTTAAATAAAAAACATGATAAGAAGCCGCCGGTCCCGGCGGCTTCTTGCTGATTTATACCTGTTCATGTAATATATCTCTATGCGAGTAACGACAAAGGGCCGGTATGCACTCCGGGCCATGATTAACCTGGCCGTAAACAGCGGTGAGAAGCCTCTCTCAATCAAGAAAATAACCGAGGTGGAAGATCTTTCCCCCATCTTTCTGGAACAGATTTTCACTAAACTGAAAAAGTATGAACTCATCAAATCTATTCGTGGTGCCGGCGGCGGGTTTCTCCTTGCCAGGGAGGCTTCAGAAATCAGTGTAAAAGATATTCTGGAGGCTGTGGAAGAAGGTATCAGAATGACTCCCTGCTGTGCCAGCGAGAGTGTTCCTGCATCCCAATGTGTGAAACAGCCAGTATGCAGAGCTACCGGCTTCTGGAACAGTGCAAACACTTATATTATGGATTTTTTCGAAAGCTACTCACTGGCCAGAGTTATTGAAGAATTCGGCCCTGGGAAGCTCTAAAGTCCTATAAATCAGGCGTCGGAAGGTTCAGTTTCTCCAGGTACTCCCTCACCTCAACCAGTGTTCCGAGTGTCGGAAGGATGGCTGCATCCTTCTGTGCCTGCTTTATATCCATTTTTGAAACGGCATACTGAATTCCCGGTAGCTTTCCCGGTTCCATTGAGAACTCGTTGATACCCAACCCTATCATATAGTAAACCGTCTGGGGATCCTTGGACATGAGTCCGCATATGGACAAAGGACAGTCAGCTTGCCGGGCCGCGTCGTTTACTCTTTTAACAGCTCGGAGAACGGCAGGATGCCGGACGTCAAAAAGATCAGCAACTTTTTCGTTTGTACGGTCGACTCCCAGCATGTACTGAACAAGATCATTTGTACCCAGAGATAAAAAGTCGGCTTCTCTGGCTAATTCAGGGGCCATCTCAACAGCAGAGGGGAGTTCTATCATAGCTCCCAGTTTCGGTACCGGGAATTGTCCCAGACCGTCCCTTTTAAGAAAACTCAGGCTCTTCATCACTATTCTTCTGGCATTCAGGAAGTCATCCAGAGAGGATATCAGGGGGAAAAGAATACGAATCGGCCGATCACCCCCCGCACGTATCATGGCTTTGAGCTGGCCGACAAAAACCTTTTTATTTTCCAGAAGGAATCGGATGGCTCTGAGGCCGAGGAAGGGGTTGGCTTCTTCAGAATCGGGAATGTAACTGAGTATTTTATCTCCGCCGACATCCAGAGTTCTCAGGGTAACCAGCGGGTTATCAAGCCCGCCGACAACCTGTTTGTAGATAAGATACTGTTCTTCTTCCGAGGGAAAATCGCTTCGTATCAGAAAGGGAAATTCGCTGCGGTACAGGCCTATCCCTTCTGCTTTCAACCGTTTAGCAAGTTTGAGATCCGAAAGCAGATTCACTGTGGCCCGAAGATAAATTCGCACACCATCAGCGGTGAAAGATTCCGGCAGTACGGTAGCTTCCAGTTTTTCTACCTGATCAGAGCCTTCTATAAGCTGTTCAATTCGTTTTCTGGCAGCATCATCTGGATTCACAATTAACAGTCCCTGATGGGCATCCAGGGCCAGAGCTGTATTAGAAGGTATCTGAAAAATGTTGTCATCTTCTGTGAGTATCAGAGGAACACCCAGAGATCGGGCCAGAACACTGACATGAGCCGTAATACCCCCGCCGAAAAGAACCAGACCTTCAACATTCTGAGTTGCCAGTTTCAGTAGTTCAGAGGGGAGCAGTTCATTACTGAGTATTATCTGACCACTGTAATCGCCGTGAAGGCCTTCTTCTTTAAGCAGGTTTTCCAGGATACGGTGTCCAAGGTCTTTTATATCCTGTACTTTTTCCCGCATTCTCGGATTATGGCTTCCTGCAAAAAGAGTGATGTAATTGTCGGCAACATGAACAATGGCGTCTTTCGGGGAGGAACCTTCATGTATCCTTTTTTCCATGGCCCCGAAGAAACCCTCATCCCGAAGCATCAGCAGATGGGCACTGAAGATAAGGGACGCTACATCCGCCAGTTCTTTTTCCAGCCGATTCTGCAGCTCCTCCAGCTGTTTTTCGGTACTGTCGATGGCCGAATGAAAGTCCTCCATCGTTTCTTTGTAGTTTTCGTCAATTGAAGATATAAGTTTATCGTGGTTTCCCGGGCCCTCCATCTGGTATGCCTGTCCCAGAGCAACACCCTCAACTACCTGAGTACCCTTGATAAGATGACGGATACCCATATTTATCACGGATGGTTCGTTCTGTTCGGGAAGGGTCATGATAAGCTGAGCATTCTCCAGTGTTGCGGCCAGTTGAGATGCAATAGCCTTCAATGCCTGAGCGTCAGACTTACTGAACCTGGAACTTCTCTCATCCTGAAGTACCAGTACCCCAACCCGCTTAACGCCCCTGATAATTGGAACGGCCAAAAAGGACTCGTAGCGCTCCTCTCCGCTTCCAGGAATGGATTTGTAATATGGGTTGTTATTACCGTGGCCTTCTCTGATAGGCCGTAATTCCCGTAATGCCAATCCTGTAAGACCCTCTCCCGGTTTGAGGGTTAATTTTCCCACCATATCTGAATAAAGACCGGCTGTTGCCTCCAGTACAAGAATATCTCTTTGTTCCTTATAGAGAAATATAGAACAGACATCAGCCTGCATATGACTGCTGACAATCTGAACCACCTGGGTAAGAAATCCTTTGATATCCTGGCCCTGGCGGAATAGGGTGGCAAGTTCGCTGACTGAGCAAATCATGTCGACGCTGGAATTAACGGCCTTGTTCATTTACGCTCCAAGCTTCCCGGCCTTGGCTGTACAATCAGAGACTGCCTGAATGATGGCTGATCTGAACCCCGCTTTCTCCAGTGTCGCCACAGCTTCGATAGTAATACCTCCTGGGGAACATACTTCATCTTTGAGAACACCTGGGTGCTTACCGGACTGGGCAACAAGTCTTGCAGAACCTATAACTGCCTGGGATGCGATTTCATAGGCAAGAGCGCGGGGAATCCCGTCTTTAACGGCACCATCGGCCAGGGCTTCGAGAAACATAAAAACCCAGGCAGGACTGGATCCGGCCAGTGAGGTAAAGGCATCCATAAGATGTTCCGGGAGTACAACAGTTTTGCCAACAGCGTTGAAAATATCTTGTACGGCCTTGAGTTCCCCCTCCGCCACTTCGGTTCCCGGGCAGAGGGCTGTCATACCTTCAGAGATGAGTGCCGGAGTGTTCGGCATGGTTCTGATAATTTTTCTTTTCCCCCCGAACCATCCACTGACTTTTTCCAGGGTTAGGCCGGCGGCAATGGTAACAACAATCGTTTCTGGTTTAATTTGTTCGCGGATCCCCTGAATTACCGCTTGATACACCTGAGGTTTCACCGCTAGAACGAGGATAGAGGCCTCAGCTGCTTTGTTGTTATCCGTATCGGTTTGGATTCCCGGGAAAGATTCTGTTAATTCTTGAAGTATACTCTCCCTTGGTTCGCAGATAATCACATCGGATGAT
>DEIH01000010.1:0-1472 GCA_002352375.1 Spirochaeta sp. UBA2779
CTCCTGGTGGGATGCCCTCATCGTTGCAGCCGCTTCAATTGCCGGTTGTGACATCGTACTCTCGGAAGATTTGAATTCCGGTCAACAGTACCTGGGGATATCAGTACAGAATCCGTTTATTGATAATTGACAATGTATGCGAAATGCAGTAATATTGCATACACAGGAGAGCATTATGCCGTTACTACAGGTTAGAGATATTCCTGAAGATCTCTATGATGAAATATCCAGAGTGGCCAGATTGGATAATCGCAGCATTGCCCAGGAAACCATTGTTCTTTTAAAGTCCGCTCTCAATTATACTGATACGAGAATAAAGAGGAGACTTGCAGTTCTTAAAGAGATTAAATCCATGGACATTGACAGTTCTGATGAATTACCAGATCCGGTGGACTTAATTCGTGAGGACCGGGACCGATGACCTCCGTGCTTGATGCAAGTGCCGGAATAGAAGTAGTTCTTAACAGATCGCGGGCCGTAGAAATAGTCAAAGTACTGGAGGTGAGCAATAAAGTTTTTTCTCCCGTACTTTATAAGGCAGAAGTTACCAATGCCTTATGGCAGTATTTAAAAGCCGGACAAATCAATAAAGACAAAGCTATTTCGGCTCTCGTTCTCGCCATGAGTCTCGTTGATGTATACGCAGACCCCGCAGAATACTCATCGGAAGTGCTTCTTGAATCCCTGAGACTGAACCATTCATCTTACGATATGTTCTATCTCGTTCTTACAAGGAGAAGTGGTTCTACACTGCTATCCCTGGATAAAAAGTTGAATGCTGCAGCAGCTCGGGAAGGGCTCGATATTCTGACGGTCTAATTCCAGCTCACTCCCGCAAGCGCCCGCTGGGCCAGCCAGTGGTCCATCAGCACCAGGGCGGTCATGGCCTCGATAACAGGGACAATTCTGGGACAGATTATAGGGTCGTGGCGGCCTTCGGTACGGATCTCGACGGCTTCCCCGGCTAGGTTTCGGGTGGTCTGAGGGAGGCTGATGGAGCTGGTGGGCTTCACGGCAGCACGGAATATAATGTCCTGGCCTGTGCTGATTCCCCCGATAATGCCCCCGGCGTTGTTGCTTAAAAAGCCCTGTTCATCCATCTGGTCGTTATGCTCGCTGCCCTTCATACCGGCGGCGGCGAAACCAGCACCCACTTCAAAGCCCCGTACGGCACCGATAGAGAGAACGGCCTTGCCCAGGTTGGCTTCCAGTTTTTCAAAAGCCGGATCGCCGAGCCCCGCCGGGATGCCCTTTATCCGGCATTCAATGATGCCCCCGGCACTGTCCCCTTCTTCCATCAGTTCCCTCACGCGAATAGCCATTTTTCCGGCAGCTTCAGGATCGCAGGCCCGCATGGGGTTTTTCTCGATAACTTCGGCATCAAAGCTTTTACATTCAATGCCTGCGGCGGCTTTCACGAAGGCCAGAATATCCACGCCCTGCCGGGTGAGCCATTTACGGGCAACGGCACC
>DEIH01000010.1:1584-2762 GCA_002352375.1 Spirochaeta sp. UBA2779
CAGGTAGGTGAAATCCGCATGACCCGGGCGGAATTTATCAACAATATCTCCGTAGTCCGAGGAGCGGGTGTTGGTGTTCCGCAGCATCATTGCCATGGGAGCCCCGGTGGTTTTCCCTTCAAAAACACCCGAAAGAAAGGCGATTCTGTCGGCCTCTTTCCGGGGGGTGGTGAGATCTGATTGACCGGGTCGGCGTCGGTCCAGTTCTTTCTGAACTTCGGTTTCCGAGATTTCCAGCTCCGGGGGCAGACCGTCTACTACCACACCCACCGCAGGGCCGTGGGACTCTCCGAAGGTGGTTATGCTGAGAAAACGTCCGAAACTATTAGCGCTCATGATACTTCTCCAGGGCGACAATCAGCCGCCGGGCGTTGATTTCTGCAGGTGAATCATCCACATCGTGGACCAGGTGGGCAAAACCCAGGTACAGGGCATCCCGTTTTTCATAAAGGTGGGCAAAATCCTCCCGGGGAGATGTTTCTGAGAGGAAGGGCGGCCTACCTTTGGCCATAATCCGTTTGTAAAGCATTTCCTGCTCACCACGGATGTAGACGTTGGTGCCCTTTTTGCCGATCCAGGCCATAGCTCCGGTGTTCTCCACCGTTCCGCCGCCCAGGGAGAGAATGCATCCCCGGCCGTCCAGATCCGGAATTATCCACTCGATGAAATTTCTTGAAGCATCTTCTTCCAGGAGCTGAAACTCTTCTTTCCCCATATTCTGCCAGATTTCCCGAACGGTTTTCCACATCCCTTCGGTTTCCTTGAGGATGAGATTGTCAAGATCGTAAAAACGCCAGCCCAGTTCCTCTGCGGCGAGACGCCCGAGGGTTGTTTTTCCGCAGTGTTTGATACCGCCGAGCAGAACGATTCCCATAAAGCCTATTTTAGGATGATTTTCAGCTTGGGAGGAAGGGGCGGCGGTTGGGAACCAAAGGTTAATTGAAATTCAGAAATCCTGAAAAAAAAGCCGAAAACTTAAGAGGAGGAGCAAGTATGAAAACAAAAAAAGAATACCGCATCAAAGGCGCCGGCGAACAATTTCTGAAAGTTACCAGGGAAACTCAGGCCGGATTCTCCGTTGTGATTACCAAAGTGGAGTCAGGATGCAAGGAAGAGAAGAACGAGTTTATGCCTAGAAGTCTCTTTGAAACCTGCCTGCGCACCGACTATCTGATACC
>DEIH01000220.1:0-2256 GCA_002352375.1 Spirochaeta sp. UBA2779
GAATAGTGGAATCTCTTCGCCCGTTGCTTGAGGGAAAGTCTGTTGTACTTGTTACCCATGATTATGTTACAGCAACGGCACTTTCTGATCGGGTGTTTTATCTCTCCAGACCACCGGTTCATATTACAGAAATTAAAAAAAATGAGATTGAGAGAGCGCTTGAAGAGATTAATTCAGAATAATCCTGCTGATATTACGTCTGTACCTCTTTAGTATCCGACACCTGCAGATTTAACATTTGCCGGATCGAAAGCATGGCAGGGGGTAACAGCGTGAACTGCATCGCAGTCCGGGCAGTTTGATTCGAAATTAACCATCTCGAAATTTGAACCGCAGTTGCCGCATTCAACTTCCATTGACATGGGCAGGGGCTGTGCTGCAAATCCCATCATTCGAACTTTATCTACCACTTCTTTTCCGTCGTTGAACGATGCCGCGCATCCGTCGTGTACACTCATAACACTATCCTTTAATCAGAATTTCACCCGCTCTCAAGCGGGTTCTATATGCGAGTACCGTTCTGTCCAGCTCTTCAAGAGTGGAAAGAATTGTACGTTCTTCTTCTGTTGTTTCAATTACTTTTGTTATTCCGCCATTTTTGATTACGATACGGCGGTGGGCCATCAGGGCCAGTATGGGATCGTGGGTGGCCATCAGTACGATTTTCTCTTCGGAAAGCAGTAAGTCCAGAGCCCGTTTTCTGTCAATCCCCGCATTTTCAATCTCGTCTATGAGAATGATGGGGGAGCGGCTGAGAATGGCGGTATCCGCAATCATCAGTGCCCGGGACTGGCCTCCTGAGAGACTGGTGATGGGGGTTTCTTCACTGAAGCTTTCCCCGGCCAGCTTGTTGGCCTCGATAATGATGCGTTCAATCACCTCTCCGGGGTTTTCAACCAGGCGGCTTTCAGCGTGGAGCTCAATAAACTCCCTGACATTCAAATCCATTACGAAGTTCATATTCTGGGAGAGCTGGGCCACCAGCTTCTTGGAGGTGGAGAATCGCCAGGTGGAGTCGGGAACATCTCCGTTTATAAGGATATTTCTGGCCGTCGGTGTATCGGCCTGGGCCACCCATTCAATATCCCCCAGAAGCCGGCTTTTCCCTGATCCTGTGGGTCCGACTATGGAAATTACTTCACTTTTCCTGATAACAAGAGAATCAAAGCCTTCTTTTTCACCTGATTTATCAGTTCCCGGAAGAATAGTGAGAGAATGAACCTCGTTGTCCTCATTGAGGAAGGCGAGCATCTGATTGATGAATTCGGCGGTCTGCTTCATCAGAAGTTCCGGATCCATAGCCCTTTCCTCCTGCTCCTCCTCATCATACTCTTCAAAAATCTGGTTCAATGTGGAATCGTCCCGGCCTTGATAATCAAGACCGTTTTCCTTAAAAAAACTGGAGAGGAAGGGATAATCTTCCAGCAGTGAACCTATATGTCTGTCGGCAATCTGGTTTCGGCCTATCATTGTCTGTTCTCCAGATTTATCTTTCTCACATTTCCCATCTGATAACTCTCACCGATTCGTGTTTCTCCCAGACAGTAGGAACAGAGGGCTGAGGGCATGGTGAACCGCAGCTCCTTTCCCACAATTGTATCCACGGCGTTCTTTTCGTCATGAAGCAGAGTGCTCAGTTCAAAACTCCCCTGACCGGTAAGACCGTTGATATTCATGATTACAGCAGAGGGATTAACCAGATTCACCCGGGAGGCAAAAACTTCCCTTTCTGCCTGGCTGACGATATCCCCCTTTGTTATTACAACGATATCCGCGGACTTCAGCATGGGTCCGATTTTTTTCGGGGTGTTCACACCGCTGAGGTTGTCGATAACGCAGACAGCTTTTATCTCTTTAATATAGGGTGAACAGCGATTGCAGAGTCCCGCAGATTCACTGATGAGAAGATCGAAGCCCTCTTTTTTTCCCCATTGGGTAACTTCCTCAACGTTGCTGATAAAATAATGATCCGGGCACATCGCTCCTGATAAACCCTTTTTTACCGGGATACCGGCTTTTTCGTAGAGTACATCATCATCGGTGTACAGGCAGTCGAACTTCACCACTCCCACTTTCAGATCCCGTCGGGTGAGGGCTTCGATTGTTTTCAGGATTACCGAAGTTTTCCCTGAGGATGGGGGGCCGGAAACGGTTATCAGGTTCATTTAGCCGCCTCATTGAACAGCGATTCACAGTGGGCAATCAGTACCGAAAGATCGTTGGCAGAGATGTAGTCCCAGCCCAGCCACATGAAAT
>DEIH01000220.1:2376-10524 GCA_002352375.1 Spirochaeta sp. UBA2779
CCTTTCGGCAGTTTTGGCCAGCATGAAAATAGGGCTGATAATAGCCCCGTCTTTCGGCCAGACGGCTTTCAGGGAGCTGCCTTCCTTCACCATTTTGGTAAAAAAGTAAGGCATAATTGTTATCGCCGGCTTGTTCTGTTTTTTACGTTCACTCTTCACCATTTGCGAGGGATGCATGGATTCCAGCAGGCTTCTGCCCAGGGCTCGAACTCCTTCATCGCCGTAATTTTTGTGGATGTTCAGGAGAATCCCGTTAAAAAGGTCGAAATCTCCCACCGGGAGGGAGACATTTTTCTCGTAAATCGGAGAGAGTATGTCTTCCCAAGTTTCCGGTATGGGGCGCCCTTTCAGCTCATCGGTGTTCACCAGAAATACCGCGGGTACTACGGAGATGATGGAATATTGACCTTCGGGGTCTTTGATGTTTAAACCGTTAAAATCGGGGTTGAACTTTTCGTAGCCTGAAATGTCGGTGAAGGCACCTTTCTGCCGGAATCTACCTATCTTCTTTTTATCGAAAAACATATCGAAACCGGCTGAAATGAATAGATCCGGAAGTTCAAGGTCATTTTCAACACCATCCAGATTTTCCTCCACCCACTCCAGTCCCATAGAGGCCGCTTTAAGCTCGTGATTTATCGGCGGTTCTCCGGATTCAGTTCTCTTTTTAAGAAAATCGTTCCATTTCTCCATCAGAGGAAGGCGTACCGGGCAGGGCAGTAGCCCGACAACCTTCAGGTTTGTCTCATCGGTATCCGAGGGGGCATCCCCCAGGGTGATATCCGCACTGTCGTTCTTGCGGTTGACAGCTTCTTCCAGCAGGCGGAGATAGGCCTCCAGGTTCATCTGCTTGAGAAGCAGTGCCGAGCGCAGGCTGATGGTTTTAGCAAAAGCCTCCCGTTTGGTTTTATCCGCCATGTGCGGGAAACCGTTGGATGAGAATACCGGAATGGTTTCCGGATGATTCTCGGTAATATCGAAAAGTGTCGCGTCACTGTTTATCATTTTTTTCCCTTCAAGTCTGAAATTGTGGTGTCCTTCATGATTCTGTAGATTTCCATGGAAACTTTGTGAATGCGGCCTTCAAACAGGCAGCTGTTAAAAGGGCAGTAGCTTCTGCCCATGGGACAGGATTCAGGATTTATCGGAGCTTCAAAAATCTCATATACATCCATGAAGCTGATATTCCGAGGTTCTTTCTCCAGGGCGAATCCTCCGGAGGGTCCCCGGGTGGAAGATACCATTCCGCTTTTCTGTAGTTTTCCGAACACCTTGGCCAGATGAGCCTCTGATGCTTTCAGGGTTATCGCAGCGGATTTCACGTTAATTCGCCCGGGTGCGATGTTCGCCAGCAGTCCCAGGCCGTGTATAGCCAAAGAGGTGCCTTCTGAAATATTAACAAGGCTGTTCATCNNTTTCTCCGGTATATGCGTATTTAGGTACTAGAATACTGAAATAGAGATTTGAGGTCAATATGAAGGCTCTAAAAAAAAGCCCCGCGGCAACGCCGGGAGCTTTTAATAAAAGGAGAGATGAAAGAAAAAAGTTATCTAAGAATGGTTTGTCCCTGATGACCGACTCAAATATAAAGATGAATTGTGAAGCTTTGGTGAACAGTTGGTGTCTTTATCACGGAATCCTTCATGGTATTACTGAGGTTTATTCAGGCTTATCCTGTATTTATGAGCCATCTGCTTTGGTCTGTAGGACTCTTTGTTCTTCCTTAAACCCTCGGTTCCCAGGTCCTGCTCCAAATTCATGTATTCAAAATCAGGGCAGAAATCCACCGCAAACCGGCTGAAAAGAAATTGATAAATCCCATTGAAACGGACATCCGCTTTGGCAAAATGAATAGTGAAGGTGTCGTCGTTCAGCGCTTCTCCCAAAAGAAATCCCGCAGGCTTGCCGTCGGCAAAGGCCAAAGCACCGGTAAGGTCGAGTTCTTCCTGCATCAATAGAGCCTCTTTGCACTGGGCGTAATCACTGGTTTCCATTTCCTGAGAAGAGAATTCCTGCCAAAGGTCCAGAATTTTGATGGCCTCGCTCAGAACCTCCGGGGTAAGAGGGACAAGGAGAGCTTCATAATTTTTGAGAAACTGGTTTAATCGATTCTTTTTTTTATGCAGCTTCTTTCCGGGATAGGTTTTAAATTTTTCAGTAAGAAAAAGGTAGTCTGAGTCATTTGGATTGTAGGTTCTGGTGAAATCTTTTTCGTTAAAGCACTCCAGCCATGCTTCAGGTACCGGAAAAACGAAATCCCATTCTTCGCCGGCCATAAGTTCCTTCATTTCGGTAAAGCAGTCTTCTCCGGCTTTCTCCGGGTTGGTCATAGGCATCAGAAAACGCTTTTTATCATAGGTTACTCCAGAAAGAAAGAAGCCATGGGGAGTTGTAATTATTTCGTATTCATGGGTATTGCGGAATAGAAAGAGGTTGGGAAAGGAGAATTCGGAAAGATGCATTCCGATGGCATCGAGCTTTTCAGTTATGATTTTTTTATCTTTCAGGGTGAGTCTTGATTTCTTCATTATTAGTAAAATACTGATAGTTGGACAATCTGGCAATGAAAGTCGGGTAGTACTCTCGCTCTTTTCAGAATAATTTACTATCTTTATGGTGGTATTTAAATATGAACAGAATTTATCTTGATAATAATGCGACGACAGTTGTGGATCCCCGGGTGAAGCAGGCCATGGAAACCTACTGGCTGCAGCAGTATGGAAACCCGAACTCTCTCCATCAGTTCGGTACAGAGACTCACCCGGATATGGGCATTGCCATCGACCGGATTTATTCGGGTATCGGTGCCTCGGATGATGATGATGTCATAATTAACGGCTGCGCCACCGAGGGTAATAATACCGTTCTCAAAGGTATCTGGACGGATTATATTCTCAACGGAGATAAAACCCGTATTGTTACTTCCTTAGTAGAGCATCCCAGTATTGCCCACACCCTGGACTGGCTTGAGACTCAAGGAGTGGAAGTTGTCCGCCTGGCACCGAACGCTGACGGTCTGATTACCCCGGAAGTACTTGCCGAGGGATTTGAAGAAGATAAAACGGCTCTAGTGTCCATTATGTGGGCCAATAACGAGACCGGACTGATAAATCCGGTTAGGGAGCTTGCTGTGTTCTGCAGGGATAATGGTGTACTTTTTCACACCGATGCTGTGCAGGCTGTGGGAAAGGTGCCGGTGAATCTTAAAGAAGTACCGGCAGATTTTCTTACGTTCAGTGCCCATAAATTTCATGGCCCTAAAGGAGTCGGCGGATTGTTTATCCGGGAGGGCCGGAATTTAACGCCCCTCCTTCATGGTGGTGAACAGATGGGTGGTAGACGTGCAGGAACTGTGAATGTGGCCTTCATGGTGGGTATGGGACTGGCCATGGAACTGGCTGTGGAAGCTCTGGACTTTGAGGATTTAAAGGTTCGGGTATTAAGAGACCGCCTTGAAGATGCCATTGCATCCCTACCTGATACGCTGGTTCTCGGGAAACGGGAACACCGGACACCGAACACCATACTTGCAAGTTTCAAGGGTATTGAGGGAGAGGCTTTTTTATGGGACCTCGACCGAAAGGGTGTTGCCGCCAGTACCGGCAGTGCCTGTTCATCTGAATCTCTGGAAGCCGATGCAACCCTGCAGGCCATGGTAACTGATGTTGATCTGGCCCATACCGCGGTGCGCTTCAGTCTCTCCAGGTTTACCACGGATGATGAAATTGATACTGCAATTGATGCAGTGGAAGCTGTTGTAGAGAGGCTTCGTTCTATCTCCAGCACTTATTCGAACAAGAATAATTAAGGATATTGCTATGGCAAAAAGCGATCTTGTCGGAGGATCACTCTGGCAGAACTACTCTCAGAAAGTGGCAGACCGTATGGATTCTCCCCGATTTCTGGGGGAGATAAGCGAAGAGGAAGCCGCATCGATGAATGCTGACCTCATTGTTGCAGACCACGGTGCTGAATCCTGCGGTGATGCGGTGCGTCTGTATTGGGCTGTGGAAAAGGATTCCGGAAAGATTCTAAAAGCCACATTCAAGAGTTTCGGCTGCGGAACGGCAATTGCTTCCAGCGATATGATGGCAGAGCTCTGTATCGGACTCACCGTTGATGAAGCGGTAAACATTACCAATATAGACGTGGAAAAAGCTCTCAGAGACAATGAGGATACCCCGGCTGTACCTCCGCAGAAAATGCACTGTTCGGTAATGGCTTATGATGTGATTAAAGCGGCAGTTGCCGTTTACAAGGGTGTGGATATTAAAACTCTTGAGAATGCTGAAATGGTTTGTGAATGTGCCAGGGTAACTCTTTCCACTATAAGAGATGTTATCAGGGTTAACGACCTGAAAACCGTTGAGGAAATAACCGATTACACAAAGGCAGGTGCTTTCTGTAAATCCTGTATTCAACCCGGCGGGCATGAAAAACGGAAATACTATCTGGTTGATATACTTGCTGAAACCAGAGCGGAAATGGAGAAAGAAGCTGCAGGATCGGAAGGCCCTCCGTTCCAGGAGCTCAATTTTTTTAAAAGATTTAAAGCCATTGAACGGGTTCTTGATGCTGAAATTCGACCAGCTCTTCATCAGGATGGAGGAGATGTTGATGTGGAGGATTTTCACATGGACGGTGATGTGCCTGTTGTGAATATTTCGTACAGGGGAGCCTGTTTAGGTTGTGTAAGTGCAACTGTGGGAACACTTGGATTTATTGAGAATATTCTCAGAGAAAAGCTCGATCCTCTATTCAAGGTTGAAATCGGCTGATAAGTTTTTTTAGTTTTCGATTGCGGGTATTGGTTGAAAACGGAGGGATAGAATCCGCTGGCGCCGGGTTTTCAGAATGGTATAGGTGCCTTCCTTCAGGGTGAGAACAGTTCCTTCTCCCGGGATGCGTTCCAGTTTTTCCAGCAGATACCCGCCGATTGTATGGGTTCGATTGTCGTGTACCAGTTCCAGCCCAAGGGTGTCTGCAACATCGTAGAAATCAGTATCCCCCTGAATAATCCACGAACCGTCAGGCTCCCTGTGGATCGGGTCTGCAGTTCTGATTTCCCTCTCATCGTACAGTTCTCCGAAAATCTCTTCCATAATATCTTCCCGGGTAACAATACCATCCAAACCTCCATATTCATCCAGTACTACAGCCATGTGAATAGGGGTGTTTTTCAGGCGGAAAAAGAGCTCATTGGCCTTCATCGTTCCCGGCACAATATATGGGGTGGCGGCGAAGTCCTTTATAGCTGCCCCGGGAGAGTCGCCTATTACTTTTGCCAGATCAAACAGGGATAAAACACCGGTTACCTGTTCAATGTTGTTTTTCAGGACGGGAGCTCTTGTATGGCCGGATTCTATAAACAGATTCAGCGCATCCTGAACGCTTGTCTCTTCATTAATGGAAAAAAGTTCTGTTCTGTGAGTCATAATGGCTTCTACAGGGGTGTCGTTTATCCGGAAAACATTCCTCACCATTTCTTCCTCATAGGATTCCACAACACCCTGTCCTTCGGCGGCCTTTACATGATGCAGCAGATTTTCCAGGGTGAGTTTCTGTTTCTCCCTGCCGGCAAGCATTAACGTGATAACCCGACTGACAGAGGTAATCATCCAGATAACAGGTTTCAAAATCCATGATAGCAGCAAGACAAACCGGGCACTGTAAAGACAGAGCTTTTCATTGGCGACAAGGGCAATCTGTTTTGGTGAAACCTCGCAGAATACCAATATTATCAGTGTCAGTATTCCTGTTGCCGCTGCCACATAGGTATTGCCGAACATTCTGATTGTTGTGGCTGTTGTCATAGCTGAGGCGCCGATATTTGCCAGATTGTTTCCAATCAGAAGGGTAGTGAGCAGGATATCCTGCCGTTGAGTGAGTTTCTGAACCAGGCGACCCCGTTTCCCTTGGTTTTGAGCTAGAGCACTGATCTGTCCGGGGGAAAGAGAGGTGAAAGCAGTTTCCACAGAGGAAAAAAATGCAGAGATAATGAGTAATATTATCAGAAATACCAGGGACCAGATAATCATCAGGCGGCTGCACACCGCCTGGTAGATAATGGATCTTCCATGTGTTATATCATTCACAATTTGAAACAAATCCGCAAGAGGTGAAGAATAACTTGCCGTCTGATATTCATTATGAGTATTTTTACCGTCGAAATTCCATCCTGATAAGGAACAACAAATGGCCAAGAAGAAATTCAAAACTGAGGTGAGCCAGCTGCTCAACCTCCTGATTCATTCGCTTTATTCTCACAGTGAGATATTCCTGAGAGAATTGATTTCCAACTCCTCGGACGCACTTGATAAGCTCAAGTATCTCACCCTGACCGAAGATACTCTTAAAAATTTGGATTTTACTCCAAAAATTGATATCAGGATTGACGGTGCCGGAGAAAATACTCTGGTGATTGAAGATAACGGAATCGGGATGAATGATGAGGATCTAGCAAGTTCTCTTGGAACCATCGCCCGGTCCGGAACGAAAAATTTCATGGAAAAGCTTTCCGGAGATGCCCAAAAGGATTCGAATCTTATCGGCCGTTTTGGCGTCGGGTTCTACTCCTGCTTCATGGTTTCAGACTCAGTAGAGGTAATTTCAAGAAAAGCAGGAGAAGATAAAGCCTGGAAATGGACCAGTGACGGTAATTCAGGTTACAGCATTGAAGAGGCCGAGAGAGCAGGTCAGGGAACTACTGTTATTCTTCATCTCAATGAAGCCGGGAAAGAGTACGATTCTCAGTGGCAGGTGAAGTCTGTTATCAAAAAGTATTCTGACCATATCGCATTTCCCATCCATCTGCATTGGAGTGAAACTTCCGATGAGGATGATAAAAAGAAAACAGAAGAAAAAGAAGAGCAGGTAAATGCCGCCAGTGCTATCTGGAAACGTTCCAAGTCTGAACTTAAAGATGAGGATTATAACGAGTTTTACAAAACCATCTCTCATGAGGGTGAAGACCCGATGTACCGCATTCACGTGCAGGCAGAGGGAACTCTGGAATACACTACGCTGTTTTTTATCCCCAAAAATGCTCCTATGGACATGTTTCAGGCGGATTACAAACCCGGGGTTAAGCTATATGTGAAACGGGTATTTATTACCGATGACGACAAGGAACTGCTGCCGGTCTACCTGCGTTTTGTCCGGGGTGTGATTGACTCTGAAGATCTTCCCTTGAATGTGAGCCGTGAGATTCTTCAGCAGAACAAGGTAATGGCCAAAATCAGAGAGGCTTCTGTTAAGAAACTGCTCAGTGAATTCAAGAAACTTTCGGATAACGAAGAGAAGTACGCCGAGTTCATCGATCAGTACAACAGGCCTCTGAAAGAAGGCATGTATTCCGATTGGGCTCATAAAGACGATCTGACAGAACTGGTCCGCTATAAATCAACAGCAGTGGATGGCTGGACGAGTCTTGCAGCTTACAAAGACCGCATGCCTGAGGATCAGAAAGCTATCTACTATCTGGCCGGTGAGAATGAAGAAGCTCTGCGTAAGTCTCCTCTTCTGGCGGCCTACAGGGAGAAGGGTTTCGAAGTACTCATCATGTCAGATGAAATTGATGAGATTGTTACCCCGATGATCGGACCTTTCAAGGAGAAGGAGCTGAAGGCCATCAACCGTTCAGGGGCTTTGGACGATCTGAAAACCGATGATGATAAAAAGAAAGAAAAAGATGCCAAACCGGTACTCAAGAAGATTAAAAAGACCCTGGGTGAAGCAGTAAAAGATGTTGTGGCATCGGCCCGGTTGGCAGATGCACCGAGTTGCCTGGTTTCCGATGATGCCGATCCATCGGCACAGATGCGGCAGATGCTCCAGGCTATGGGACAGAAGGATATCCCCGAGGCTACTTTTATTCTTGAGGTAAACCCCGATCACCCTGTAGTTAAAGGCCTTGCTGATACATCTGATGACGATCTGGTTGAGGATGTGGCCCATCTGCTTTATGAGCAGGCACTATTGGTTGAAGGTGTGGCACTGAAGGATCCTGTGGCATTTGCCTCCAGGTTGAACAGGGTTACTTCCAGAGCTTTTGAATTTAGGCATTTCCTTATATCGCTGTTTAAGCTCCCTGATTCGGGGTGTTGGATTCTTTTATAACAGGAGGTTTTATTGTGAAAAAAACTGCAT
>DEIH01000067.1 GCA_002352375.1 Spirochaeta sp. UBA2779
GCCGAAAGATCCATGGGAAAGGCATCGGGGCCGGGTAGTTCTTCCAGACGGTTGGACATTTCCCGGAGTGCCTGGGCCCATCGGGATGTGGAGTCCGCCAGAAGAAGAACACTCAATCCCATCTGACGGTAGTACTCGCCGATAGTCATAGCGGTGTAAACTGAGGCTTCCCTCGCAGCTACAGGCATATTGGAGGTGTTGCAGATAATAGTGGTTCGCTCGTAGAGCTTCCGGCCGGTTCGCGGGTCTATCAGTTCAGGGAACTCAGTAAAGATTTCCACAACTTCATTGGCCCGTTCACCACATGCCGCAACGATAATAATATCAGCGGAGGCATTCTTACTCACGGCATGCTGCACGACAGTTTTACCACATCCGAATGGACCGGGAATAAAACCGGTACCCCCTTCAGCAAGAGGGTTGAATGTGTCAATAATCCGGTAACCTGTTTCCATCAGACGAAAGGGTCTGGGTTTTTCACGGTAGGCTTTCAAGGGTACTTTCACCGGCCATCTTTGAGTCATGGTTACATCTTTCGTTTCACCATCAGCAGATGAGATAACGGCAATGGTATCCCGAATAGTGTGATTACCTTTTTCCACTATGGAGTCAATCTTCCAATCACCCTTGAGGGTAAAAGGAGCCATGATTTTATGGTTTACCCAATTCTCTTTTACTTCTCCCAGCCAATGCCCCGGCTGTATGGAATCCCCGGGGGAAACCATTGGAGTAAACTCATAAATTGTTTCAACATCCAGAGGAGAGGTATACTCACCACGTTTGAGAAATAAACCCTCTTTTTTATCCAGATCGTTCTGTAGACCGTCATAATTTTTAGACAGCAGCCCCGGTCCAAGTTCTACTTCGAGCATGGCTCCGGCAAATTCAACCTGTAATCCTGTTCGGACTCCACGGGTACTTTCAAAACATTGAGCAAAAGCGGTATTGCCATTTATCCGGATTACTTCGGACATCAAACGCTCTTCACCCATCTTTACATAGGCGATTTCATTCTGGCTGACGGGTCCGTCAACCTCAACGGTTATAAGGTTGGCCGTCACACCGGTGACTTTGCCTGTGGTCATTTAAGAGTTCTCCTCACGGGTTATTTTTTTTATATTCTGGTGAAGCTGTTCCAGTAATTCATCGAGTTTCACACGTCCCTCTTCCGGAGTAAGGAAGAGCCATCGTTCCACATCGGCAATTTTCACCGCATAGGCGAAAACAGCTTCCCTGGAAAAAAGATTAGAACCAACCGTTTCATCCAGCCACTTCCAGCGGACGGCGGTTATTGCTTTTTCAATTTCAAGGGGGGAAGAACCCTCGTAGAGGTCAATTAAATCAGAAAGAACACCTAAATCTCCACCCAGACCGAAATCCGCAGCCTGGCTTGCCGCAATTCTCTCGGAGAAAAAATCAAAAGGAATAATTTTTTCGGTCCAGGAGCCACCCGCAACTCTATTGGATAAGGCTGTAGTGAGGTTTCTCAAATGCATTTCAAATTCCAGATACTCTGCAGGAAATCCGCTTACAGCCGGCTCATCACCGGCGGAAAGAGTCTCCATCATACGGTGGAGAAGTTCATCTTCTAAAGAGATATCCGGGTATAAGCGGCGTTCTGCTCTGTAATCCCAGATAAATTCAGCCAGAAAGGGGAAGAGAGTTTCCGTGTCTGCCAGGCCCTCATCCAATGCATCTTTTTCATAACATGATGGTTTAAGAAAAACAGCATCTCCGTCAACCAAACCCGACTTCAATGCTGCTGTGAAATTTGAGACATCATTAAGAAGAAAGCACTTACCCAATTCCGTATAGTCGGACCCCGAGAGTTCCTCCCGGATAAAATCGTTGAACATGGGATATGGATGCTTCTGAAATCCCTCATCAAGGGTGAGTTCCACCAGGCTGGAAACTAAAAAATAGTATTGAGCCAAGAATCAATTCTCTTTGAACAATGATGCCCGGGATTTATCCTTGATGAATGAACGGAAGAACTCCTGGAAATCCTTATCGGTAAAAGACATGGCGTAGGAACCGTCTTTTGATTCAATCCGGAATCCGCTTTTCATACGGCTGCTGAACTCAATATTCAGACCATCGGATATCTGCTTTTTCAAAGCTGACTTGAGTCCCGCGGTAAACACATCCTTCTTATCCTCACTGAGAACCAGTGATATATCAGGGATATTTCCGTCTGAAGCCCATGAGGCCATTGTCGAAACAATCAGGTTGTTGAGCAGATTTTCATTGTTCAGAGCACTCTGAACACCTTCATCCAGAATATTATCTGAAAGAATATTGACTATACGCTGTTTTAAAGCACCTTCAGCCTGACGGGCAGCCATAGACAGTTCACTCCCGGTTCTTGCTCGTAAGTCATCTGATTCTTTCCGTCCTTTTTCAAGGATGGCTGCGGCCTCTTGCTCCGCTTTCCGGATAATCTCTTCTTTCTGCTTTTCAGCATCCGCCAGGATGGCCTGTGCTTCTTTCCGGGCTTTCTCAACACCATCCCTATAGAGACGGTCGGTTAATTCCTGCAGCTTATCGTCCATGCTTCTCCCGTTCAAAACCAGCTATATAGTATTTCCAGCAACTATAACACGATCATCAATCTGGTCAATAGGGATTTATCAAATGAACACCGACTAAAACCCCTGTGGAGAGATGAATGAGAAGATCTGAAATCTGGTACCTAGATTATGTTTTAAATTTATCTGCTTCCTCTTTTAAGGATTCCACAACGCTGTTTAAGTCCACTGAAAAATTCACTATTTCATCAGCGGCAACCACAATCTGCTCCGAACCGCTGCTTATCTCCATCATACCTTTGGTAACATTATCCGAAATATCTTTAAGTACCAGCTGACCGCGAACAATCTGCTCCGATCCTGAGGTCATCTCCCCGGAGGCACTTTTCACATTGATGGTAACATCCTGGAGCATGGTCATTGCATCAAGAATCTGCTTTCCCCCGACATTCAGTTCCTGTGTACTTAGAGCAATTCCGTCAAAAGCCTGTTTTGTTTCTTTTATTTCACTGTTAATAACATCAAATGCCTGTGAGGATTTTTTCGTTTTTATTTCAGTTTCATTTACCCCATCTGATATCTCTTTAATTATTTTACTGATACTGGCAGAACTCTGGGCAGAAGTTTCCGCCAGTTTCCTGATTTCGTCGGCAACAACGGCGAATCCTTTTCCCGCATCCCCGGCATGGGCGGCTTCAATGGCGGCATTCATGGAGAGAAGGTTAGTTTGCGAGGCAATCTGCTGAATGGCACTGGCCATTTCGGAGATGCCTTCGATTCTGTCCACAACTCCGGTTTTAAAGCCATTGGCCATTTCAGAAAGAGTCCGGGAGCCATCGTTAACAACTTCCACCAGCTGAATAATGGAGTCACTTTTCTTTTTAGTTATATTATTCACACTTTCCAGAGAACTGATCATTTCCGTAATGGATGCGGTGGATTCTTCCACCATGGAAGCCTGCTCGGTAATCTGGTTGTTGATGCTGTTGATATTGGCTGTAATTTCCTCGATAGAGGTAACATTATCGCTAACATTCTGATTCATTTTCTCAGATTCCTGAAGTAGAGCAGACGTGTTATTTTTGATATTAACAATAGTTGCCGAAGCTTCTTCTGCCGAGGCTGCAAGAGAATCCTTTATTCCCGCAGTAGTGTCCGTTGAAGATTTAATACTGCTCACCAGATTGTTAAGCGATTGAAAGCTGTTTCTGAACTGATTAGCAATTCTGCCGAACTCGTCTTTCCTTTTTATATTATTTGATATAGATATATTATGTTCAGATAGCTGAGGCGATTTCGAAGATCACTGTT
>DEIH01000193.1:0-1545 GCA_002352375.1 Spirochaeta sp. UBA2779
AGTTTTTCAATTACGGGATTCAGTGACATTTGTACATCCTTGTTTATGATTTTACTGTGTATCAGTTACTCTTTTTCTGCACTCTGCGGAAAGCATTGGCCCACCGGACGAATCCTTGTGTAAGACGGGTTTGTATCCACACTTTACCTTCACCGCTGAACCGGCAAACCAACCCTTCACCTGAGAAAAAAAGTGATTTCATTCCTCCGACAGGCTGTACTTTGTACTGCAGACCTTCGGTGAAGGCCACGATATATCCGGTATCAACAACGTATTGGTTGTTAACATCTATTTCTATCAGTCCGCCGTAGGTGTTGAACCACAAATCGCCATTACCATTACAGCGTATCATAAAAAGTTTCTCCCCGGAGAAGAAGCCTTTGAATCCCTGGAACTCAATTCCTGTGGAGATATCAGTTCCAGAAGCCAGGAATGATCCGTTTTGTACAAAGACGGTTTCATTCTCCAGATATAGATGGGCTATGTCGCCGGGAGTACCGGGAGCAAGGCCGATGTACGCATCTTTGTTTCCCGCACTGTACTCGTTGATAAACAGTTTTTCTCCGCTGATAATTCGCTTCAGGCCGCCTTTCATCTTCGTTTTCATTGAGATGGAAGTGTCCATGGCTGCCATTGCCTGGGCTTCAGCTTTTAGGGTTTTACCCGAGGGGATTGTAACATTGAGAAAAGCATAGTCCGGTGAGGATTTAATGGTATATGGGAAATCAGTTTTCTCTGTCTGCATAGTCTGCTCTCCTACTTGCTCTTCGGCCGAAGGTACGGTGTGAGGCTTTTTCCGAAAACCCTGTCTGCATGGGTCTGGCACCATATCCTTCCTTTTCCGGAAAACCTGCTGACCAGTCCTTCTCCGCCGAGGAAGGATGAAAACAGGCTCTTTCCTGCTCTGGTAATCTTATACTCCAGGGTATCTTCAAAGGCCGCGATGTTGCCTGTATCCACTATGTATTCACCGTCGACATCCACGGGGTAAAGAGCACCGAAAGCGTTGATAATAACAAGCCCCTGTCCTGACATTTTCAACCAGATAAAACTTTCTTTTGAAAAGAGGTTTTTCATTCCCTGCCAGCTGATACTCATATCCACACTGTCTTCATGAGCAACGAAGGAGCCACTCTGAACCATGAGATCTGTGCCTTTTTTAAGCGTTAGGGACTCCATATCTCCTGTCAGGTTTGCTGCGAGTATCACCTCTCCCCCTGATGAACCGGCGGTAAAATGGTTCATGAAGATTCCTTCACCGGCAAGGGTTCTGGCGATACCTTTCAGGAGGTTTCCGCCTTCTTTTTTATGTGTGGTGGTTTTTACGGCCATATCACCGCTCATGGCAATCATGGAGCCGCCTTCGGCTGTAATATGCTCCCCGGGATTGAGCTTTACACGAGCTGCAGCTGATGCCGGTTTTTGTACTATTTCAACATTCATATTATTCCTTCTCTACCGGAACTTCGGGTTGAGCCAGGCAGCAAGACCTTTGAGACTTCGGGTCTGTATCCATATTGTACCGTTTCCAACGACTCTTGTTAC
>DEIH01000193.1:1586-9816 GCA_002352375.1 Spirochaeta sp. UBA2779
ACAAGGAATCCGTTATCAATAAACAGTTCTCCATCTACCTCTCGTTCAATTATCCCACCGTAAGCTCCGTACCAGAAGCTTCCTCCATTGGTTCCGCCTACAGCCAGGAGTTTCATCAAACCCTCACCTGCAAACATGGAAATGAACCCGGCCCAGACAGTTTTTACCTTTACTTTTCCCGCGGAAGCCAGCCATGCTCCTCTCTGCAGGCAGAGGGTTTCCCCTTCTTTCAGATCGACACGTCTTATTTCTCCTGGAACATGCTGTGCCAGGGTAACTTTCCTGGTACCTGGGGTGTTGTTTGAAAAGGTTGAAGCCATCAGACTCTCACCACCGAACCATTTTTTACCCAGAGCTGAAAAGAACCCACCATTCAGATGGGCCTTTATATCGAGATCGGCTGACATGGATTGCATGGCTCCGCTTTCAGCTGTAATTGATTCTCCGGTTTCAAGGTTGATATGGACATGGGCGAAGGCCGGTCCACCTGATATTTCCGCTTTCATTCTGATTCCTCCAGCAGAGTTTATTCCCAAGCGAACTTGCGAGCAGTGAACTTGTTCATTCCCGAATTTGGTATCAATTAATCGGGATCGATATTGTTCAGAGTGATACTTATATCATCAATTTCTGCATTAATGCCGTATACGGTATAGGTATCCCCTTCATCATCCCGGCCTCTGACGTTTATATACAAAGACTCGAGATTTGCCAGCGGAATTATCAGAGATTCACCATTCAGCAGGGGATTTCCCTTAAGCAGATCTTTTTCCCAGTCTTCTGAATCCAAATTGCTGATATACAGACCCGATAAAGTAAACCCGGTTTCATTGGTTACCGTGAAAACCTCGTTGTTTTCGGCGGAATACAGCGGCATTGTAATAACGAGCAGTATTGATATGACACAGATGATTCTTCCGGTCATTGTTTTTACCTCTCTACAATTCAAGCTTAACACTGCTCTATAATAATATCCATCATCATAATTCCTTCAGGTATAAAAAAAAGCATTGATAGCATTTATCTTCTATAGTGTTAATACCGATAATCTGTTTATTGAAAACACAATATGTGGTGTTTTTTGTTGAAAACGGCTTGTCATTGGCGATGCAGTCGGGGCACAATGATAACTCTGGGAGGAGGGGATATGTCTATTACCACTCAAAAGAAGTTCACGTTTAAGCAACCGATCAGTGAGGAAATTTTCAAAAGAAAGTACATGCTTCACGATGAGGAGTCTCCGGAAACTGTCTTTCGCGGTGTTGCCGACGAGGTGGCTTCAGCTGAGGCTGAGGGCCTGAGAAAAGAGATTGCTGATCGTTTTTACAACGAGATTGTCTCCGGGCGTTTCATACCTGCGGGTCGTATCCTGGCCAATGCCAGACCGTCAAGTCCCATGAAGAACTACAATAACTGTTTTACCATTGATGTTGAAGATTCTCTTGAAAATATCTATGAATCTCTCGGTGAAGATGCTGTTATCAGTAAAATGGGCGGGGGTGTAGGATTTGATATCTCAAAACTGCGGCCCAAAGGTGATTCACTTTCCCGGGGAGGTGAATCTTCGGGAGTTGTCAGTTTCCTGAGAATCTTCGATCAGAGTGCAAAAACAATTATGACCGGCGGACAGCGCCGCAGTGCTCATATTGCTTTACTGGATATCACTCATCCGGATATAGAGGAGTTTATTACTGTAAAACAGGGTGATAAGAATAAAGAGCTTACCCAGTTCAATATCTCTGTGAAGATTACCGATGAGTTTATTTCTGCCGTAGAGAGAGATGGCGATTTTGATTTGAGTTTCGGCGGGAAAGTATATCGGACAGTCAGAGCCAGGGATCTATACGATAAGCTGGCTAAGAATGCCTTTATCCACAATGAACCGGGAATCTTCAATTCGGATACAGTGCAGCGTTACAACAACGGTTACTGGGCATTTAAAATGGACCGTGTGAACCCCTGTGGTGAGTTGGTGATGCCATCATATTCGCTTTGTTGCCTTGCAGCGTTGAACCTTTCTTCCTTTGTTTCCGAGCCTTTTACTAAAGAGGCGGATTTTAATTACGGCCTGTTTGCCGAATCCGTGGCAACCGGTATTCGTTTTCTGGATGATGTTCTGGATGTAACCGATTATCCTCTGGAGAAAATTGAAACATTCTCAAAACAGTGGCGCCGGGTTGGACTGGGTTTTACAGCTCTGGGAACAGCCATGAGTATGCTGGGAATTACCTATGGATCGGATGAATCGATCGTCTTTGCCGCCGATATGTCTCGAACACTGAGGGATGCCAGCTACCGTGCTTCCACAGAGCTGTCAGAAGAGAAAGGCAGCTTCCCCTCTTTCGATGCTGAAAAGATTCTGGAGGCTTCCTTTATCCGAAAGCTTCCTGAGGATATCAGGGAAAGTATCGCGAATTTCGGTTTACGGAATATTCAGATGAACACGGTTGCTCCCACGGGAACCATCAGTCTTTCCATCGGACAGAACTGTTCCAGCGGTATAGAACCAGCTTTCGCTCTGCAGTACGACCGGAATATTCGTACCGGCAGAGGAGAGGAAGTAAAAACCGAAACGATTTACGATGCGGCATGGCTGGCATGGAAAGATATTACCGGAGAAGAGAAAGCTCCTGAATGGATGGTTACCACGGCGGATATCGACCCCTACCGTTCAATCGATCTACAGGCAGCTGTTCAGGAAAATATCGATCACAGTATATCTAAAACTCTGAACCTTCCCCCGGATACCACTTTCGATCAGTATAAGGAGCTTTTTTTATACGCTTATCGCAAGGGTTTAAAAGGATTTACCACCTTCAACCCCCAGGGCAGCATGAAAGGTATTCTGGAATACTCGGAAAAAACGGAAGAAGAAACCATCTCCAGGGATACAGCTCCTTCTCGTCCGGCAGAGCTTCCCTGTGATATTCACCGGGTGAAAGTACAGGGGAAGCAGTACATCGTTATTACAGGTCGTTTAAACGGCAGTCTTTATGAGGTGTTCTGGATTGATGTTCCCGACGATCAGGAGGTTTATATCAACGGATATACCAAAGGTATAGTCCGGAAGGTAGGAAAAGGCCGTTACGACCTGGTGATGGGAGAGAAGAATCCCAGGCTGGTATTAGAGGATTTTACTTCGGTCTATGATACTCCCAATGCATCTCTGGCCCGGTTTGTTTCAATGGCTCTTCGTCATGGAACCCCCCTGCAGTTCATTATCAAACAGCTGCAGAAAGATACCCACTTCACCGACTTTGAACGGGTTGCCGGCCGGGTTCTTAAAACCTATATACAGGAAGGTGAGGAAGTGATTTCCGGGGAGAAACGCTGTCCCGAGTGTGAAACAGGTCTGGTATTCCGGGAAGGCTGCGCTACATGCCCCGCCTGTGGATGGAGTAAGTGTAAGTAGCCGGAGTGTCGTTTGTAGAATAATTAAGTAACAATGAAAAAAGGCTAACCTCTGAGGGAGATAGCCTTTTTTTACTATGAGATTTTCAAGTCTGAATGAATGGTATTACAGTAGAATCAGGGCAGATCTGCGGTTCTACTGATACAATGCTTTCCCTCCGTTCATTCGAAACAAGGGTCGTACCGCAGGCGAAAGCCGAGGAATGATCCCGACATTCGCTTGGGAATCAGTCCAGATTGTCCAATGTGATATACACATCATCGCTCTGTACATCGGTGTCGTAGTAGGAGTAGGTATCCCCTTCTTCGTCTTCGATACGTATGTCAAAAACACTGCCGGGGAAGTTGTTTAAATTGACTGTAAAAGTATCCCCATCCATAAGGACATCGTCTCCCAGAAGATCCGGTCCCCAGCTCTTACTCTTCTGTTTTATATACAGGTAGTACATGGCATATCCGGTGTCGTTGGTAACATCCACATATCCGTCAAAATCTCCCCCGGGGCCGTTAACAGTCGCTTCTCCAACAGATCCACCGCTGCTGTCTTCATCGAGATTCGCAAGGGATACAACGACATCGGTCTGTTCCACATCCACACTGTAGAAGCTGTAAGTATCACCTTCTTCGTCTTCAACCATGATGTCAAAAACAGATGTTTGATGACCGGAGAGGTACACTCTCTTTGTATCACCATCGTACAGATAGTCATCCCCGAGCATATCGTCTCCCCAGTAATCGTTATTTTCATTACTGACATAGACATAATAGATGGTATATCCGGTTTGATTAGTAATATCCACATAACCGTCAAAGGCGAATAGGCCGGTTGTAAAAAGAAACAGTGCAACCAGCAATAGTGTAGCTTTTTTCATATATACTCCCTTTTTAAGACTTTAGAGCGGTTTGTTTATTAATTCAAGTTTTTTTAAGCTCTCGGTTATTTTTCGACAGGAACTTTTAAAGGCATCACCCCGCTTGAACTCATGCTGAAACATCCCAAAACTCGTTGCTCCCGGGGAGAGAAGTATCGCATCTCCCGGTACAGCATAATTCTGTGCAGCTATCACTGCGGCATCCATACTCTCATAAGGGCCTTCAATCACAACTGATGCAGAGCGAAGCCGGGGGATCCATGTCTCTGTTGCACTGCCTTTCAGCATGATGATACGCTTGGGTATGGCAGCCGCCTCATCAAAGGGAGCAAAGTCAAGTTCTTTGTCTGTACCCCCGGCAATCAGAATTACCGGCCGGTCCATGGCTTTTACAGCAGCGGTACAGGCATCTGGAATGGTAGCGGTGGTATCATCGTAGTATCTGATACCTCCGGATTCCAGAAACATTTCCATTCTGTAGGGCACTCCGGAATAGTTGGATATGGAACTGAGTATCGTCTCGGAATTACAGCCCCAGAGTCTTGCCATCAGGGATGCAAAGAGGCTGTTGATTCTGAAGGGTTCTCCGGGAACCAAAAGCTTTTCCGGGAGAAGCTGTTCCTTCTCCATGTTATTGGGGGAACTGAACCATCCCCGGCCGGTATCATCCAGGTATGCACCCTGGAAATTCTTATTTTCAGGTACGCCTTTTTTTACGAACAATGAATTTCCACCGGAAATCCCGGCCCATCTTTTTCCGTAAGAATCATCAGGGAACACTGAATAATCATCAGAACTGAGATTCTCGAGTATCACTGTTTTATCAGCCTCGTAATCCTTAAAAGATTCATAGCGGTTCTGATGATCGTGCATCAGGTTTGTAATACCGCAGATTCGGGGGTGAAGTATCCCTCTTCCCCTCAGGTCTGCCAGCTGCCAGGAGGATAGTTCCAGAATTACCGGACTGTCGGGTTTCAGATCGTGAACAAATGAGAGGGGGCTGACGGTAATATTCCCACCAAGTTTTGTCCCCGGATACTGAGTTTTAAGAATGTGGTATAAGGCACTCACGGCGGTGGATTTCCCCTTACTGCCGGTTAATGCCAACAGAGGAGCTGATGAAGATTTAAGAAAGAGGGAAATATCAGTTTCTATGTTTTTTCTACCTGCAATCCATGGCGAATTTACCGGAACAGCCGGATTCTTAACTATCATATCGGCAGTCTCAAAATCTTTTTCCCGGTGAGTTCCTAGCACATATTGAATATCCAGATCCCCAAGTTCTTTAAGGGATGGTTCCAGTTCTGCCTCACCACGCAGATCGGTGCATGTTATCTCCGCACCCCTTTCGGCAAGAAACCGGGCAGAAGCCGTACCGCCGCCGTGAAGTCCTAAACCCATAACGAGAACTTTCAATCCCTGATAATCAATTTGTTCCATAATTTTTTTAACACTATAGGGACAGCGGGTTCTATTTGGCAAGCGCAGTGCAGGGGTGTAGAATAGAGGAATGAAGTCTTTTACCCCGCCGGCCATCCTGATAGCCCTGTTTTTTTCGGTTATGCCGCTTTTTTCGCAATCTGAGGCTGCGATTTCCTACGCCGAAGGAAATGGTTTTCAGCTCGTCAGAAACGGACAATCCACCAGTTATGATATCCTCAAGGGTGATGTTCTCGGTTTACCGATACAAGTCGGTGATATGATTCTTACCGATAAAAACAGTTTTGTGGAAATACAGCTGAACAGTGGTAACGGTGGTGTTGTCAAGCTGGCTGAAGATACAACCTTCACCGTTACTTCTCTTGATGGTAACGGAGGCGGTGTCTTCAAGCTGATATTCGGACGGATACGTGTAAAAGTCGCCGCATTAACCGGCGGCTCTCGGCTTTGGGTAAGCGGGTACGATACTGTCGCCGGGGTTAGAGGGACAGATTTCGGTTACGATTTATTTTACGATATTGCGGATGAAGGCGGGGAACGGCAGACTTCTGTCTACTGCTTTGAGGGGTCTGTTGACGTTGTTCAGTATGATAAAAAAACGGTAAGTAAGATCGACCTGATGGCATTGGAGCCGTTTATTCTTAATGCCGGTAAAATGGTGAAGACCAGATCTACCACTCCGGATGCAAAGCTGAGGTCTGTAAAAATTGACAATGATATCAGTTCTTATTGGAGTGCCTATCCCATTATTACGGCAGTGGGACTTCCTGCCGGGGGTACTGAAAAGCTGGAGGTCTCTGAGGAATTGAATCTCGACTCATCTCTGGAAACGGTAAAAAGGACATACGAAACCGGAGGGAAAATTGTCTTTGCAGCCGGTGTGGGTATGATGACCATCGGCGGATTACTTAAGGCCTTTTTACCTGATAATGATTCTGCAAACGATTTATCTACAGGATTACTGGCTATCGGTGGTACTTCAGTTCTTGCCGCCGGCGGAATGATGATTTACTCTTTTACTCTTCCATAGTTCTCTGGATGCCGCTGATTTCCCAGGATTTTCTCCCTTGAGTAAAATGAAGAATGTCGATACGTGATACAGACCATGCTGAGGTTCCACTTTCTGTTCCTCCTTCCGGCGGTGTCCAGAAAAGGTAGCGGGCTTCAATTCTGTTATCATTCAGCTTGTTCAGGGTTAAATCAGTAATCCCCCAGGGCCAGACACCTTCGGGGAGCTCAGGTTTTCCACTCTTTATCCATTCTGAGGCTTTTGGAGCATCGCCGATACCTTCATACCCCTGCCTCATTTTAGTAGTAACGTAAACAGTCGTAATAAGACGGATATCATCGTTGCCAATCTTTTTTGCCAGACAGTCGTCCATAACCTCAGAGTCCATATTATCAATTGCTCTGTAATAGGTTTCGGCAACTTCCATAGGCGGCATACCGGCGGTTACCGGAGCTTCAAGTGCTTTACGGATCGGGGCTGAAGCAAAGGCCAGAATCCCGGCAATTACAGCAACAGAGATAAGAAGCTTCCAGCCGGATTTTCTGAACCAACGTCTGTTTCGCAGCTTCTTCTCTATTCCCTCCGCTTTATTCCGGGCCTGGACTTTACGTTCCTGCAGTTCTGTTTCAGGCAGAGCTGAAACAATACCCTCATGAAGCCAGAGCTTGAGAAAAACCTTCCAGTCTTCAAGATTGGGAATTGTTTCCTCCGGCCCGATCAGCGCCTTACGAATAAAAGCCTCGGCATTCTGTTCTACTCCGGGGGTCAGTGATTCCAGTGGTGGAAGGATGCCCAGACGTATTCGTTCCCTTCTCTCTTCATCTGTTTCTCCGGCAAAGGGATCTGAACAGGTTAGAGCCTGCCAAGCCAGAACTCCCAGAGAAAACGACCAGCCGTTTTCCCCTTTTCTATCAGGGTGAGTCCACATTCTGGAGTCCTGGTTTAACTCAACCATCCAGGTGATAAGTTTTGGAGGGTATATTAAAACTCCACCGTCGGAGAGCCACCGGACCGCTTTGCTGTAAAGCCCGTTTAAAGGGAACCCGGCAGTTTTCAATAATCCAATGGCAGGTAGCAGCCGGGATATCCTTTCCGGTGTTAGAGTTTTCTTTTCGAAGGGTTTACTCTCATCCAGCCAGGGGCCCAGGGCTGTCATGTCACCTTCAAACTCGATGAACCGTTCAATAGGCCAGGATGATATCTCTCCTGTACCATTGATAATAAGTCCTTCTGATTTTCTGATTGCAACAGTGTCGGCACTGCTGAACCTTCGGGTACTGATACCTGTAGGAAAGCCCAGAAATACCCCTTCCGGAGTATGGAATTCAAGAGCGCCATTATCGATCTTATTCACGGTCATTTAAAAAAGCTCCTGTGGGGCCGCGGTGATGGTACTGTTCGTTACGATACAACGAAGGGGCTGTACCGGTGTAGTGCTTGAATACCCGGCTGAAATGATATTCGCTGTAGAAATTGAGTCTGTCAGCTATCTCGTAAA
>DEIH01000153.1:0-1931 GCA_002352375.1 Spirochaeta sp. UBA2779
TGCCTTTCCCATGGATCTTTCGGCTATCATTGCCAACTTCTACGCCCGGGCCGGTGTCGTCTATCTCAATAATGGGGAAACCGGATCTGTTACCTTTCTGGGAACCGTTTCCCCAGCCGGCGGGAACCTGAAAGAGCCGGTAACCGAATCGACGAAAAAAGCCGCTCAGTGCTTTTATGCTCTTTCTCAGAAGCGGGCCGACTCCAAACGGTATCCGGCTATCGATCCCCAGGAGAGTTACTCCAAGTACCTGGAGAGCCCTGAAATCCGGGCGTTTTTGACTGAACGCTCGGGTGAGCACTGGGTTGAGGATGTTTTATCATTGAAGAACAGGATGCTCAGAGGGAAAGAAGCTCAGGATCAGATTTCAATTCTCGGAGATGACGGTGTTCCCATTGAATATCATATTGATTTCTGGAAGAGTGAGGTAATTGATGCTGCTCTCATTCAGCAGGATGCCTTCGATCCCATAGATCGTTTTGCTTCGGTAGAGCGTCAGGAATACGGATTGAAAACAGTAAAAGATATTTGTGAAAGAGTTTTTAACTTTGCTACATTTGAAGATGTGGCTCCTTACTTCAAAAAAATGATTAATTCACTTAAACAGATGAACTTCTGTGAGTTTGGTTCAGGTGAGTTCAAAGAATTTGAATCAGAACTGAATATCACTCTGAACGAAAAAGAGGTGGCCTGATGCAGAGCCGGGCTTTTCAGAAAATACACAGTAAAATTGACAAGATTACCAAAGCTACCATTACTTTAAAAGCCGAAGGTGTCGGCAATGAGGAGATGGCCTGGGTGGACGACCGTCTGGCTCAGGTGGTTAAAATCAACGGTGATGATATTACCCTGCAAATCTTTATCGGCACAGAAGGTATTTCTACTGAAGCTCAGGTGGTGTTTCTCGGTAAACCCCAAACCCTGAAAGTCTCAGAAGATCTTGCAGGACGTTTCTTTGATGCCTATGGAAACCCCATCGACGGCGGACCGGAAGTGGACGGTGAGGAGCGTGAAATCGGTGGCCCTTCTGTTAATCCTGTACGGCGTAAACAGCCGAACCAGCTGATAGCCACCGGCATCGCCGGAATCGATCTGAATAATACCCTGGTAACAGGGCAGAAGATTCCTTTCTTTGCTGATTCTGATCAGCCGTACAACGAAGTAATGGCCAATGTGGCCCTGAAGGCTAAAGCTGATAAAATTATTCTCGGAGGAATGGGTTTATCCAATGACGACTACCTCTACTTCAAAGCTCTGTTTGAAAATGCCGGAGCCCTTGATAAAATAATCAGCTTTATCAACACTACAGAAAATCCTCCTGTAGAGAGGCTTTTGGTTCCTGATATGGCTCTGACTGCAGCCGAGTATTTTGCCGTTGATAAGAACGAGAAAGTACTGGTGCTGCTCACCGATATGACTCTTTATGCTGATGCATTAGCCATTGTTTCCAACAAAATGGATCAGATCCCGTCCAAAGATTCAATGCCTGGTTCCCTTTACTCCGATCTAGCCAAGCTGTACGAGAAAGCGGTTCAGTTTCCAGCCGGCGGTTCTATCACCATTATTGCTGTTACCACACTTTCCGGCGGTGATATCACCCATGCTATCCCGGATAACACCGGTTACATTACTGAAGGTCAGCTCTTTTTAAGAACTGATACCGATATCGGTAAGGTAATTGTAGATCCCTTCCGGTCTTTATCCAGGCTGAAACAACAGGTTATCGGAAAGAAAACCAGGGACGACCATGGTCAGGTAATGAATGCCGCGGTAAGACTTTACGCCGATGCGGCAGAGGCTAAAACTAAAAGAGACAACGGGTTTGATCTGAGTGAATACGATGAGCGAACTTTGAAATTCGCCCGGGAGTATTCCAACTCACTTCTGGCCATTGATGTCGACCTGAATACCGATGACATGCTGGATGTAAC
>DEIH01000153.1:1993-27180 GCA_002352375.1 Spirochaeta sp. UBA2779
TGTAAAGTTTCAGTACAATAAGGTTTCTATGCAGGCTTTACAGAAGGAACTGAAGATCCGTGAAGCCGCATTGCCGACTCTTAAGAGTAAAGAAGCCTACCTGCGTATAACCATTAAAAGGGAAAAGTTCAGGCTGGGAGATCTGAAAAAAAATCTCGATGCATTAAGGGCTGGAATCGGGGAATCTGAATGTCTGTTTGCCGAGTTCCCTCTAAACTCAATATCTGTTACTTCTGTTGAGTATGGGGAGGATAATATAGCCGGCATTTCCATTCCGGTACTTGGTGAAATCGGTTTTGAAGGGAATATCCCGTCAGCAATACTGGCTCCCTCATGGCAGGCCTGGGGAGCCGGCACGGCAAAAGGTCTTATCCGGGCCCTCTCTGAAATTGATGTTGCCGAGAAAAGAGTCAATCTCCTTGAGTATGCCAGAAAAAAAACAACTCAGAAGGTAAATCTGTACGAGAAAGTTCAAATCCCGGAGTTTTCCGAAGCTGTACTGAAGATTAAAAGATATCTGGAAGATGTAGAAAACCTGGAGAAAGCCTCTCAAAAGATTACAAAGGCAAAGCAGGTAGCAACCGTGGAGGCAGTCTGATGGTTGAAAAGATGAATAAGATCCATCTTCTGATGGCTGCAGCCGATGGTAGTAAAGTGCTTGCCGATCTTCAGGATATCGGTGTTGTTCATGTTGAAACATCAGCGGTGAGTAATAATTCCGGTGTAATGGAGCTTGGAAGCCGTATCACCTCATTAAAGAGAACCAGCAGCGAACTGAAGAAGTTTGCCCCGGAAAATGAATCTGATGTTAAAAAAGCTGAAGTTCAGGATATTACGTCCATTCAGAGAATAACAGGGGAAACCTTATCTGAAATAGCATCACTCTCTGCTGACACAGAAAGATTTCGGAAGGATCTAGCCATACTGAAGCCCTGGGGACGATTTAAACGCGCTGAATTATCCTTTCTGGAAAAAGAGGGAGTTTATATTACCTTTCATGTTGTGAATCCCAAGGTTTTTATTGCCACTGATTTCGGTGAACGGCATATCGAGGTGATTAAAGAGGATAAATCTGGTATTTACTTTGTTGAAATCCGCAGAAAGGGAGTTGAGAGTGCCGCCGAGTCTCCTTTGTACCCCGAAGAGCGCCTACCCGCAGCAGGACCAGAAGAAATTCAGCGTCAGATTCAGGATGCTGAAGTTCTGTTGGATGAACTGACGGTTCGAATGCGGAATCTTTATTTTTCTCGTTTTATTATTGAAGAGGAACTCCTCAGACTTAAGTCAGAACGGGAGAGGTTGATAGCCGGATTATCATTAGACGAAGAGGCGGATGGTGAAGTTGTCTGTCTTACCGGTTACCTGCCGGTCTCTCTGGTGTCTGAGCTTGATGAATTTGTCGAAACAAGAAGTATTGTACCGTTGATGAGCCTCTCCCGGAAGCCTGGGGAAACACCGATTAGACTGAAAAACGGCCCTGTGGCCCGGCTTTTTGAGCCGATTACAAAAATATTCGGTCTTCCACAATATATGGAAATTGATACAACACCTTTTTTCGCACCTTTTTTCGCCTTCTTTTTCGGTTTCTGTCTTGCGGATGTGGGTTATGGTCTTCTTGTTACCCTGGCGGCCCTGGCCGGCTTCTTTCTTTTAAAGAAGAAGGCTCTTAAATCTTTAGCTGCATTAGGTTTCATTCTGGGTTTAACAACGGTAATCGGTGGATTGTTCCTGAATACGCTGTTTGGAATGAAGATTGACGGTTTACCGAATCTGCCGGATGGTGTTACATCATTCCTTCTGTTCCGTGATATCAATGATGCGATGACATTCTCCATACTGCTGGGAGTTGTTCAGATTCTTGTAGGCTTTGTTATGCAGGTTGTTAATAAGTGGCGTCAGAATGGATTTACCTCATCCCTTCAGCCGGCGGGAACCTTCCTGCTGATTATCGGAGTGGCAATCTGGGCTGTGGGCAATCTGGGTGCCTCATTTGCAATCGGTCCCATCCCGGTAGGTTCCCTGATAGTTTCCCTTGGGAATACAGAAGTTATCGGACTGGGGCTCGCAGGGCTGGGGATACTTTTGATACTGTTCTTTAACAACCCTGAGAAAAAAATCTGGATTCGTCCTCTTCTTGGTCTCTGGGAGATGTACGGGATTGCATCAGGTGTACCCGGGGACATCCTTTCTTATATCAGACTCTTTGCACTATCCCTTGCAGGGGGATTACTCGGCGGAGCAATTAATTTAATTGCAATGATGATTCGCGGTGATAGTCCGAACTTCTTTTCATGGATTTTTATGCTGCTGGTTCTGATCGGCGGTCATTTTATCAATTTTGCACTGGCGGCCCTCGGGGCCTTTGTTCATCCTCTTCGTCTTACCTTTGTAGAGTTTTACAAATCTGTAGGGTTCATCGGAGGGGGAAAACCATATAAACCTTACGGAGGAAATATATCGTGAATATTGCAGTTATTTTAGCAGGAATCGGCCTTGGTCTCATGGTGGGACTTTCAGGAACTGGATCGGCTATCGGTTTGGTTATCGGTGGTACAAGTGTTATAGGTGCCGTTAAGAAAAAGCCTGAAGCTTTCGGTTCATCTCTGGTTCTATCTGCATTACCTGCTACCCAGGGTCTCTACGGGTTTGTCGCATTCATACTGTTCTCCGGGTATGTTAAACCGGAGATGACCGTTTTTCAGGGAGCTCTTACCCTCGGTGCAGGTGTTGCCATGGGACTTGCCACTCTGTTTTCCGCAATTCAGCAGGGTAAAGTCTGTGCCGCAGGCATCTCAGCAATGGGAAGTGGACATGATGTTTTCGGAAATACCTTTATTCTGGCGGTTTTTCCCGAGTTCTATGCCATTTTGGCTTTGGTTGTTTCCATTCTTATTACCGGATTAATGTAGTTTCTTTTTAGTTTTTATCAGTAATCGGCCGCCGGTTTATCTTCGGCGGTTTAATCTTGACTTTCATGTTGCCTTGTTTCAGGATATAGCAACAATAAATGTCTGCATTTTGAAGGTTGTGAATTATGGTAACCATTCTTTCAATTGACGGCGGCGGTATCAGAGGTTTGCTACCGGCGAGAGTTCTTCAGGAAATCCGATTCCGTCTGGAAAAACGTGGAGAACATAGAACTTACAGTGAACTATTTAATCTTGTTGCCGGGACTTCAACCGGATCGTTGATTGCCCTGGCTGTTTCACTGAGGAACAAAGACGGAAGTGAATGCTTTCCTTCGAAAACGATTGTCGATCTTTATAAATCAAGAAGTGCAGAAATCTTTCCACTTTCCTATCATAGTGCATTGCATACGGCTGTTCAGGCTTTCAGAAATAAATACTCAGCAGAACCGTTTGAAAAGCTTTTACTGGATTTTTTCGGTGACAAAAAACTCAGTGATGCTGAAACAAACTTATTGATAACCAGTTTTGATACCAATTCAATGCAGCCTCACTGCATGAAAAACAGAATGCCGAAAGAGATGTGGAAGGACGACCCTGACTACCTGATGCGGGATGCGGCCAGGGCATCTGCCGCTGCACCTACATACTTCTCCCCTGCTTTCATAAGCTCAATTGAATCCCCGCAGCTGAAGTATTCGCTGATTGACGGAGGTGTTTTTGCCAGTAACCCGGCTGGTCTTGCATACGTTGAGGCAACAAAAATATTTCCGGATGAAAAAGAGTTTCTGATTTTATCTCTTGGAACCGGAAAAACCCGTCATGGTTACTCTTTTGAAGAGATTCATAGCTGGGGGTACGTAGAGTGGGTGAATCCTAAAAAGGGGTTTCCTATTGGCGCCATAATGTCCGCCGGGCAGAGTGAATCTGTAAATCACCAGTTGAGACGATTGGATAATGTTCGATTTATACGCATCAATACAATTCTTCATGAGAAGTCGATATCAATTGACGATGCCGGAAGGGATCATATATCAACTTTACTTAAAACGGCTGATTTAATGATTAACAGTAACGATGAATTAATTGAGGAGGCATGTGAGATTCTTTCTCAGTCTTATTGAGGTTGTCACCTTCCGGAGTCATTCCCGGTGGAGGGGACTCTTTATGTTTTATAATATGTTGAATTCTGGCGCAGGATTCAGGAATATCACCCGAATTGCAGTAAAGACTGATCAATTTTCGATCAATGGACTCAGGGTGATTCTTGTAATTCCAGTAAAAGCTGCAGGTTTCCATCAGTTCACATTCCACAATAATCATTTGCTCCTACAAAGAATAAAGCAACTATTGAGCCAAGTTATGATTAGTTTGCTAAAGTCTTGTAAAGAAAAGAAATAGTGTTGAAATATATAAAAACAGGCTTCTAGCGGCTATATGCACTTTACATGATAAATATGTGAAATCAGGTAACTGCTTTTCAGGTATGAATTAAAATAGATTTATAGACAAAGAGGTATGAAAAGAGCATACCACAAAGAATCTTTCCTCAGTGGTATGCCTGATTTTTAGTAATCCCGGCGTGGGCGGTCATTATCCTTACGGGGGCGGGCTTCACTGATATTCAGCGGACGTCCTGCAAAATCCTGGTTGTTCAAAGCTTCAATTGCTTCTAAAGCCTTCGCATCATCCGACATTTCCACAAATGCAAAACCACGGGATCTTCCTGTTTCCCTGTCTGTAATGATACTGGTTGAAGTTACTTCTCCGTACTGAGCGAAAAGTTCACTCAACTCAGATTCATCTGTTCTGAAACTCAGGTTTCCCACATAGATTTTCTTTGCCATTTTTAGTCCTTGTAGCCTTCGGCTAATTTAAATATGAAATCGGATTGAAAACGGGGACTGATTTTCAGACTGACCGAGATACTGATCCGTTCGCTTATTCCATAATACATAAAGAATACATGGGGAAAACCCCTGAATCGGTAAAAATGCTGATTTTTTTAAATTATTCTATATATTCTCCCAATCCTTCCCGGATAATTTCAATTCTTTCACCAGTCAGGTTGAGCACTGTAGTTAATGTTTTGGATAAGGCTTCTCCACCATCCAGTATCATATCAATTCCCTTTATTCCTTCAAGTTCCCAGCCCATTTCAAATAAGTTCTCATCAGCAAACCCTGTGTCCCACCATCCGGGATCATCCATTGAATGTGCTGCTGTTGTAGAAAACATCGGCTCACCAAGGGTCTCAATAATGGCGCGGGAGACGGGATCACCGGGAATTCGAATTCCGACTTCTTTACGCTTCATCCCCATAATTTTTTTCAGTGTTCTCCTGGCTCCAAGAACGAACACATAAGGACCCGGAGTGAGACTATGCATCAGTTTGTACTGGGGTGTTGAAATCTCGGCAATATAAGAAATCTGTGAAATCTCCGAAGCCATCATGGTAAATAAATATCCTTTTGCGCCATCTTTGAGTGCTTTGAGTTTTGCCAGACCCAGGCTGGATGAGAAAGCACAACTGATATGCCAGCTGGTATCAGTGGGATGAGCAATTAAACCGCCATTCTTAAGGGCCGCAGCGGCCCTGTTTAGGATTCGATCATCAATATTTGTTGGAACGATATATTCAATCATTACAGCCCTTAGTATCGGTATACTTAAGGGTAAACTTCGGTTATTAAGCTTTAAAGTTTTACGAGGTATGTTCTGGCTCTTTGAATAGATATATGACAAGCTTACTCTCAGTATGAACTTTCGATATTTCATGTACCTTTCAGTTGCAGAATTATTTTTATTTTTTTATTCATGTGCAAGCAGCCCTGAAACGAGAACAATGGTCAGGGAGATTGCACCGGGAACAGAGATTCTTGCCGGGAGGGATGAGAATGGAAAAGTCGAATGGATGGCAGCCCGTTCAACAGGATGCAGCTTATCAATTTCAACTGCATTACCGGTAGGGGGAATGGATGAAGGATATGTCTTATCCAGACATGGTAGCGAGTACTTCAGAAATCCGGAAGTTTTAGCTGTTCTTACTGCGTCTCCCCATACTCCGATTCGTTTCCGCTCCGGTTTTCCTCAAAGTATCAGGGGCTTTTATCGTGTTGACGGTATTACCTCCTCGATGCCTGATGGCCGTCATGATGCTTTGGGTGTGAATAAAAACGGCAGACTTGAACTCCTTTCTCCCGGCGAACAGGAAGAATGGGATTACGATTCAGCCGGGGGGTTCTATACAATTCTTTCAGAAGGGTTAGCCCTGAATCCGGTTCCCGTCAGAGATGCTGTGAGTGCTCTTGGCTGGTCGGACGATGGAGCGGTTATAATTCTTCTGGTTATCAGGGGCCGGGATGGACGGGGGTACAGTTATAAGGAGGCTGGAAACCTTTTGAGTTCTCTGGGTGCCCGGGAGGGAATTGCCATGGATGGAGGTGGTTCAGCCAGGCTGGTGTGGAGAGAAAAAAAGAGCCTTCATAGTTTCCCTGTTACCCCTTTGTACAGAGCCGTTCCAAATCATTTAATACTGATAAAGTAAGTGATATTTGGCCTCTGCTTGTTGACCAGGTTGGATAAAAAGTCGAAATTCCCTTCAGGAGAAATATTCAAGTGTCCCGTAAACCGGAAATTCTGATTCATACGGCTCTTTTCAGTGAAGCAAAGCCGATAATTGCCCGTTTCGCCCTCAGGCAGTATGAAACAAGGCCTTTCAAAATATTCCGTGGGACTGCTCCGGGGGGAGGCGGTATTGTTCTGATTATTTCCGGGATTGGCAGGGATAACTGCAGGAACTCTCTAGAACAGCTTTTCCTGAGTTCTAATTCCAAAAAGTTTAAAATAGCCTTGAATATCGGAACAGCCGGATGTAATAATCCTGATATTCCACAGGGTTCGCTGTTCTGCACTTATGGGCATATATCAGATGTACCTTATCTTCCCCTGATAAGTTCCGATTTTCCTGTTACGAGTCTTGATATAAAGAAAGATTCTCTTGTTGATATGGAGGCATCAGCATTTCTTGAAGTATCCGGATCCCACCTTCCGGCAGAGAATCTGTATGTATTGAAAGTGGTTTCTGATCATCTGGATGATTCAATTAAAACTTCAGACGAATTAGTCCGGCTGATAGAGGCTTCCATACATCGCTGGGAGTCTATTCTCGATGATAATTCGGAAAAAATGGAATCGGTTATCGCACAGTCACCATTTGAAAATCTTCCAGAAGTGGATCAGAAGACAATCAGAGTATCTGCACTGAAGTATCGATTCAGTTATCAGGAGTTGAAACAGTTAATCGAAATGGCACTGGATTTCAGAATGTGGGATGAGGTTCCTGTCAGTGAATCTCTTCAAGGTGACTTTAAATCTGGAAAGGCGGCTTTTAGATTTGTAAGGGCTGCCTGGGAGAACCTGAAACAGACCCCCAAATCATACAGTCGTTTCAAGGGGAGTTCTGATACAGGTGTCAGCAGCGGTAAATCCATTATCCCCATCAGCCGTGAAACTCCCGGATTCGGCCGATGTCCTGTAGCCTCAAACCGTACGCGCTGCTGTAACCTTTTAACATTGGATGCCGTCGAGGGCTGCGGTTATGACTGCAGTTATTGTTCCATTCGGTACTTCTATGATGGTGATTCCATCGGTATTGATGAGAACTTCATTGAAAAACTTCAGTCTATTGAGATAGACCCCCGGCGAAGCTATCATATCGGTACCGGACAGTCCTCAGATTCTCTTATGTGGGGGAATAAGTCCGGTATTCTGGATGCAGTTTTGGACTTTGCGGCTGTTCATCCCAATGTCATCCTTGAACTGAAAACCAAATCGGCAAATATTTCTCACTTGCTCAGCCGGGACTTGCCGGTAAATGTGCTGACTACCTGGTCGTTGAACCCCCAGCTGATTATAGAAAACGAGGAGCATTTTACAGCCTCTCTCAATCAAAGGCTGGAAGCGGCTGAACAAATAGCAGCAAAGGGAAATTTGATTGGTTTTCACTTTCATCCAATGGTTTATTACGATGCCTGGGAAAAAGATTATGGGGCTCTTTTCGCTCAGATTAAAAATAGATTTCGAGCTGAGGATACGGCACTCCTGTCTCTGGGTACCTTAACTTTTATAAAACCTGTACTGAAAAAGATGCGTGAGCGAAATGTAAAGAGTAAAATCCTTCAGATGCCTCTTGAAGATGCAGAAGGAAAATATTCCTATCCTCTCGATATCAAGCGGAGGATGTTCAGTTTTGCCTATAAATCGTTATCAGATTGGCACGGTAAGGTGTTTTTTTACATGTGTATGGAGGATGCCAGATTGTGGAAGGATGTCTTTGGGTATGAGTATTTCAGCAATGAAGAATTTGAGTCTGCAATGATTGCAGCCTATGAGGAGAAAATTCGTGAAAAACGTAATACTTACCGGTAGTTCAGGAGGCATCGGCAGCGCTATCGCCGGAATCCTGGAGGGAAACGGCTACAAGATTCTACCGGTTTCCAGTCGGATGGAGAATCTTCATTTGCTTGAATCTGAAGTTAAAAGCATTCTCTCCGCCAATAAGCTGGATGTTCTTATCAACTGTGCGGGATTTGGAATCTTTCGTCCCCATGAAGAGATTAGCCCTGATGATATTAAAAAAATGGTTGATGTAAACCTGACTGCACCGTTGGTACTTTCGGCACTCTGTCTGCGTGCTCTGAAAGCCTCAGGAGGCAGTATCATCAATATCAGCTCAATAGAAGCCATCCGCCATTCCAAGTTCTCAGCGCTTTATACAGCCACTAAGTCAGGTTTGAGAGATTTTTCTCTTTCACTCTTTGAGGAAGTCAGAAAATCCGGTGTGAGGGTTACCTCAATCAATCCTGATATTACGGATACTCACTTCTTTGATAACCTTTCCTTTGGTCCGGGAGAAGAGGAGTCCACCTTTCTTGATCCAGAAGAAGTTGCCCAGGCGGTATACACCGTACTGCAGGGTGAGGGTGTAATAACCGATCTGACAATCAGGCCCCAGCGTGCCGGGATTACGAAAAAGATTCATAGATAATTGGAGGACTTGCCTTCTGTAATCAGACATCCTATCGGCCCTTGCTCCCTGATCGGTCGCAACTACCGGAGGTCTTCGAGTCCTGCAGAGCTTGGGGTAAAAAAAAGAAGCCTTATGGCTTCTGTTTTTTTTTACGCCCAGCAGGACTCGAACCTGCGACCCTCGGCTTAGAAGGCCGATGCTCTATCCAGCTGAGCTATGAGCGCGCGGTATCGGAATGAGAGGACTCGAACCTCCGATCTCCTGCTCCCAAAGCAGGTGCCCTAGCCACTGGGCTACATTCCGTGGTGAAGTGCATTTTAGGAGTTTTGTGAAATGGGGTCAATCAGTCTTGAGTATCTATTTTCGGTACATAGGCGATTAGAGAAAGAGTATCCGGATAGGAACTCCCTTCTTGTGTATAACAATCCTTATCAATTGATTGTAGCTGTCTCTTTATCGGCACAAACTACCGATGCCGGAGTAAACAGAATAACACCTGAATTGTTCCAGAGATGGCCGAATCCTGAATCACTGGCTTCGGCGGATATTAAAGAACTGGAAACTCTTATCCACCCCCTAGGATTTTTCCATCAGAAAGCCCGGAATCTTGTTGCAGCAGCCGAACGAGTCGTCGGTATTTACGGGGGAGAAATCCCCCGGGAGATGAATCAGCTCACCTCTCTTCCTGGAATCGGCAGGAAAAGTGCCAATGTGATACGTGCTCATGTATGGAATCTTCCGGGAATAATTGTTGATACCCACTTCGGGCGGGTTTGCCGTAGGTTGGGTCTGACTCTGGCTGAAAACCCCGAAAAAGTGGAGAGAGAACTTTTATTACTGGTACCCGAAGAGATGCAAAATGATTTTTCCATGGTGGTAAACTACCATGGACGACGGTATTGTATGGCGAAAAAGCCGAACTGCCGGGGATGTCCTCTCAATGATATCTGTCCCCATGTGGGTGTGGCTGTCAGGCTGACTTCAGACTGAAAGACTTCCAGGGGCAGCATTTCCCTTATTGTTGTCCTGTATCCAACGGGTAAGATTCTGGAACCTTAAAGCTGTTTCCTGATCGATAACGTGTTCTACGCTGCAGGCCTGATCCTCCGCATATTCACCGTTCAAGCCGAGTGCCAGACTGAAAAACTCCACAAGAATCTCATGACGTTGTAAAATTGCTTTGGCCAGCTTCATTCCCCTGGGGGTGAGATTGATAAATGAGTTTTTTTCATATTCCACCAGATCACGGTTTTTCAGTGATTTAAGTGCCCCGGTTACCGACGGCATCTGTACAGAAAGAGCTTCAGCAATATCTTTAACCCTGGCAACACGGTTTTTCTGTTCCAGTAACAATACAGTTTCCAGGTAATCTTCCATGCTTGGGGTGAGTTCTGAGGAATTTTTCATTCAATAAAAATAGCAGGTTAGGTGCCATTAATCAAGCTTTGTTATCTTATTTAAATTAGCTCTAGCCGGTGCTCTTTTCAGCCGTCTCTGCCAGAGAGTCTGCCATGCAACAGACTTATACCAGGGCCTCTCTATCAGAAATTCAATATCCCAGCAGACCAGGGTTAATGTTCTCCATCCCGGGGGTGTCTCTATTATGGTGTGTGCTTCTGTTAACGGCAGGTTTGATGAGTTTTTTCCTCCGTCTGATCTAGCCAGCGGAATGCCTTTAAGGATTGGCAAAATTGGATTATTCGGCCTGGATTCTGTTGTTTTTTTTAAGTTTTCGGCAAGAACTTCGGCAAGGTGGGTTAGCCAGACTGAAGATTCAACCGGCCAGATTAACCACCCTCTATTGATAGAGTTACTCTCCTTTATTAATTGAGATTCCAAAATCAGCGGACCATCGCATATCGGCAGCAGCCCTGGAACCGGCGGTCTGGGTTTGACAGTACTCTGAAGCAAAGGTATCCCCGATGGAAGAGGGGAGATTTGATTCCCCTCCCGTGATAACATTTCTTTTAACCTATCAGCTTTCATGGAAACAGACTGAGCTGCCAAAATGCTCACAAGATAAGTCCTGATAGTCGGTGACGATTTGCAAAAGGTCATGTTAAACTTATACACTGAAAACAGCCGGATAGGCTAAGGATATATCAGCTATGAAAACAAAAGTAAAAAAAGTCGTTGATGAAATAACGGAAGTTCTGAAAACCTGGGAAGGATTACAGGCCGTTATTTTACAGCATTTTGTTGAAAAGGATATTTATGATCCGAATTTTTCCATCACACTGGACGTTTTTAAGAACAGGGATATCCCCGAAAATGCGCATCGGGAAGCGGCATTCTCCGATGCCCGTTACTTTGAATTTTCCAGGGTAAAGAATAAAGATCGTTTTATTTTAGAAGACCTTCCCGTTCGAATCTCATACAAGGACAGTGAACGGGTTGATGCAGTTCTTGCTGCTACTGCAGGTGAGAGCTGGATGCTGAAAGAACGTGGTACCTATCTCTTTCATCGGATTGCCACTGGAACAGTGGTCTGGTCTAAAGGGACATGGATTAACGGTGTTCTGGAAAAACTTGACAACTTACCCAATTCCTTCTGGATTCAGTGGGTTGAATCCTGCAACAGGAGAATCGATCATTTACTCAGCGATCTTGGTGCTGCATCTCTGAAAGGGGATGCCCTTTATTTCAATCTATCCCTTTCGGGTTTTTTGAAAACAATTGCAGAAGTTCTTTTTGCTGTGAATCATGTTTTTGAACCTGGCCCCCGGGATTACACTGCATCACTGGGCCTTCTGGAGGTTCTTCCAGAGGGGTTTGAAGCCAATTGGGGAAGCCTTCTCAGAGAGGATGCTGAGCTTCCCCGGGATCGTAAAAGAGAGATTGCTGAATTACTGGCACGGGGTGTTTTTTCCCTTACACCTTGAGTTTTTTTCAGGGGTTTACACGACTATAGGATTCCGCTAATGTTGTCCCGCTCAAAGCCTATGTGTTCATAAGAAGGTGAACTATGTCCAGAAAATGTGAAATTTGCGGAAAAGGAACTATTTCCGGTAATAATGTACCCCGGAAAGGTCTTCCTAAGAAAAAAGGCGGTGCCGGTCAGCACATTGGTGTTAAAACCAAGCGACTGTTCAGGCCCAACCTCGTTAAAGTCAAAGCGATGGTAGGCGGTAAGCCTCAATCCATCAAGGTATGTACCCGTTGTCTGAAAGCGGGGAAAGTTGTAAAGGCGTAACCTTTACTCTCTGGTCTTGAGCGTTAAACCGTCCCGGGCCGGATATACCCATCGAGGTGTTCCCTTCATTAGCTGCCGGTGGGATACTTCATGACTGATATGAGTCAGATACGCCCTTTCAGGGCGTATTTTTTTAATTTCTTCTAAAGCCTGTTCCACCGTGAAATGTGTTGAGTGATTTTTAAATCGCAAAGCTCCTATCACCAGTATCTTCAGATTCTCAAGCAGGGGATAGCTTGTCTGAGGGATTTCGCTGGTATCGGTGATGTAGGCAATTGGGCCGCATCTCCAACCGAATACCTGCAGGTTTCCGTGTTTCAGGGGGATTGGCATAATCTGGAGGGGACCGACTTGTACCGGTTCTCCCGGGGCTACTGCCCTCAGATTAATCCTGGCTTTACCACCGCCCCGTTGTGTGTTTTTCCACAGGTAGTCGAAGCGGGTTTTAATCTCATCACATGTTTCTTGTGAGGCATATCCGGGAATAGGCTTATCCCGGGATAGCGCCCGGAGGTCATCCAAACCATGAAGATGATCCGCATGACCATGGGTCCAGAATACTGCGTCCAGTCTGTCTATTCCCGCAGAGAGGGCCTGCAGCCGGAGTTCCGGAGATGTGTCGATTAATATTTTTTCCCCGGCAGCTTCAATAAAAGCGGAACATCTGCTTCGCCGATTTCTTTTATCTATAGACCTGCAGGTAGAACACTTGCATCCGGGTACCGGAATCCCGATACTGGTACCGGTTCCCATAAGTGTGATTCGGTAATCCATCAAAACATCATCAATTTTTCAAATAGTCGGCAAAAATCTTATCGTCATTCAGGAAGTGCTGAGTGAACCAACGGTCTATCTGATTCCAGGTATCATCGGTAAAATGAAAACGATCCTTACTGTAAAAACCGGCAAGCTGTCTTGAAAGCTCCTCATGCTGAAGCTGATGCTCTTCCAAACCCGGATATCCGTTCTCTCTCATCAGAACTTCTTCTCTGTGGAAGTGACTATCTGAATAAGTTGTTAATAATTCATAACACCTTGCAATTGATTCATTATCCGAATTATCGAGTACGGCGGTCTGAAGATCAGCTGCTATACGGTAGAGTCTCTTGTGTTCTTTATCTATTTTTGTGAAATCGATGTTAATATCTTCAGTCCATTCCAGGCGGGCAATTTCCTGCTTCTCACGGTTTCTTTTCTCTTCATTAATAAGCAGCAGCAGAGAATCATTTTCTTCCACAAGATCTTCCGGGGTGGGGTTGTGGGACATATCTCCATCACTTTTACGAATGGCAACCGGCCGGAGAGCCTCATACTCTCCCATGAAGTCCTTCACTGTTCGTGCTTCTTCTGTATTCCTGATTATTCTCAGTTCATACCCCAGCATGCTGGAGGAACTTCCCCTGTCTGATAATGTCTCTTTTGTATACTCCTGGACAATACTCCGGGCAATCTGTTCTCCTCCCAGACGCATGGGGTAGACTATCGAATCGGCTCCTGCCCGAACAAGTCTGTACTCCAGTGAAGGGTTCGTTCCCCGGGAAATGATATTCTGCTCGTTGTTCAGTTCCCGGGCTGCCAGGGCAATGTTTACATTTGTTACATCATCTCCAACACAAAGAACCGTTCCTCTGGCTTTCTGTATACCGGCATCAAGGAGAATAGAGTCACTGCTTGCATCGCCTTTAAGTACGCTGTATCCGAGACTTGTCGCCTCATCAATATGCTCCTGAAGAGAGTCAATAATTACAAAATCTATCCCGGCTTCGTTCAATTTACGGGCGATGGAACTGCCCGTTCTCCCAAATCCGCAAAGGAGATAGTGATTTCTCATACGCTTGATTCGATCTGTCATTTTATGTCTCCCGTAAAGATTCTTTACTCCAGATTCAACAATAAATTGACCCAGCCTGGCGAAAAGAGTGGTAACCATACCAAGTCCGAGGAATATGATGAAAATGGTGAAAAGCTGTCCCCTGGGAGTCAGAGTCTTAACTTCCCTGAATCCGACTGTAGTGATGGTAATTATGGTCATGTACAAAGCTTCCAGATAACTCCAGTTGCTCTCAATTGCATGATAGCCGACTGTCCCCACCAGAAGGACAATCAGGAAGCCGATGGATAACTTAATAAATGGCTGGTATCTTTTTTCCTGCACGATAAATAAATTATCGGTAGATAATCAGTTTAAGCTATAAAAAACAGTTTTTCGAGTTACATCTCCGGGGCCATTGGACTGCCCATTGTCCATTCATAGTCAGAACCCCATTCAAATCGAATCAATCCGATCTGTCCGCTGTGATAAATCCAATGCCATTGGAGCTGTCCGAGCACTCCTCTGAAGGTGCTGCCATCTTCCCAGCATGGGGCATCGGCATTTGATGTTCTTTTCAGGCCGGGAATTGTCATTTCATTTCGGACTCTGCGGCAGGTATCGATGAGTTCTTCTGCTCCAGGCGAGATACCGGGTTTAGTTTCAAACTTATCAAGAGAACCAGGTGTGAGTAAATCAGATAGCCCAGGAGATGCTTCTATACCAGTAATTCGGCTAATCCAGAGAGATTCAGCCCAGCCCATGTGTAAGAGCAGTCTACCGATTGTGATACCCGTATCCCGAGCTTCAAAGTCCAGAGCTGGTTGGGGTAAATCCACTATCTGGTCGTAAACCCGTTCCCGGTATTCGTCCAACCATGCAGCACTCATGGCAATATCACGGTTTGCAAAGTCTTTCAGCGGGGTGATTTTATAGAATCTTCCCCGTCCTTTTTTTGTCATATGTATTCCTTTTGCTTTTGTTTACTCCGATTCGTCCTTTCCTCCTGATTTCTGCACTTCTGCGACCGATAAGAACCTTTGATGCCTGTCCTTTCCGAAAACGGAAGTTGTTCCATTGGAGAGTCATTAATATCCGGCTCTCAGCTGAGGGTTCCTTTTATGTTTACCCTCCGCAGACATCACAACCGGAGCAGTCACTCGCTTCTATACCCAGAGCTTTTTTAAAAAAACTCCCTACGGCAGATTTTGGTGGAAGTAACATAGGATAGCATACTACGCTGCCGGCCGGCAGTAATAGCGTTGGTTTTAACCAGGTTCTCGCCACCTTACCATCTCTTGAGGCCCATCCTGATTCCTGCAGATAGGCTTCAGTAGAAACTGGCGGTGCTAGAGGAATAACTCTTCGGATATTACTCTTATCAAAACCCAAAGGGGGTGGCGTGCCTTGTTATATCATTATAGTAATCGACCAGTTACCGATTTTCGATACCGTGATTCAGTCTACTTCTTTGTTACAGCCACTGCGTTGATTCAATATCATCATTAGTCGTAGAACACCATATAGGGCAAGGATCAAACCAAAGCTGAGGCTCAGGATTTGACTGACATCGACGGTATTCTTCCTTCGCACTGAGACAATAGGATCATTGTACAGATGAGAAAACAGGGAGTGGCCGCAACGGCACTAAGACTGAATATCGCATGTTCTCCTCTATATTAGCCTCATTCAATGGTCCTGGATGTCAGCAAACTGCCCCAGAACACAATTATCAGCGGGATTGATACGGTCAGCATGAAGGCGTTAGACAGGTCGTATGTGAATATCCTCACTGTTGATTTTGCAAGTACATGTTCCTGCAAAAGTTCCTTTGACTCTACAGTACCAGGTAGAGTACGGCGATAATCAGCAGTCCCCCGGCTACAGCATTGATGATACGAAACCTCGTTCCATGAATGCCTTGCCCATGAACCAGGGATGCTGAAAGCCCTACGGCTGAGTACACAATAGAACAGCAGCCGATGAACAGGGCGGAGTAGATCAGTGCCTGGTATGCGGCACGACCGTCCGGAGATATGAATTGCGGGAGTATGGCCAGGTAAACCAATAGTCCTTTGGGATTCAAGAAACTGGTCAGGAATCCCCGAAACAGAGATTTTTTCGTACTTTGTTCCGCGACCGATACAGCACCACCTCGAACGGCCGAGATCAGCATGCGGACAGCCAGGAACAGGAGATAGGCGATACCGCACCATTTCAGGATGGTGAAGAGTATCGGTGATGCCGCCACTAAAGCCGCCACGCCCAGGGCTGACAGAACAGCATGGGCCGCATATCCCAGGAGTACGCCGGTCGTTGCCAGCAACGCTGCAGTTTTGCCATGGGTCTTTCCATGAGAACTTATGAGCAGGATATCGGGACCGGGAGTGCAAATTAGAGGTAGAACAGTGATAAAAAATGGAAATGCTGTGATGGTCTCCATTAGTTGGAATCCTTTCGGAGCACCCGGTAGGGCAGGACAACGGGAATAAAAATGAGACCACAGGCCAGAAACAAAACGGCAGGGTCGAAACGGCCGGCCAGCATACCAAAGAATCCGAAGGACAGGGCTATCCCGGTGAAGTAGAGCCGGACACCGACCAACGGATTGCTGATGAATTTTTTCCGTGACACTACGAAGGCTCCAATCAGGTATCCTGCGCCAAAGACGATTTCCCTCCAGCCGAGAAAGCGGATTCCCGTTTCAGCATGCACTTCGGCAACGACTGGCATCAGTACCATTACGGCACCGATGAAAAAATGTCCCATGGTTATCAAAACCATCATCGTCAGCAAGGTACGGTTATGGGCAATCACCGTCCAGCCCTCGAGGAACTCATTCCAGAACGAATAAGTCCATGACTGCCCAATCCGAACCTCTGCGATGTCTCGCTTTACATGGCGATAGGGAATGAATGCTTCCGATATTGCGGACAGAATATAAGAGACTGCATTGATGGCAATGGCACCCTGGTAACCCAGGATCGATACCGTCAGGACCCCCAGAATCGGTCCGGTGATCTTGGCGAATCCATTGATCATCTGCATCTTCGAATTAGCTTTGTGCAGATTTTCGGAATCGACGAGTTTCGGGATGATGGTGAGGACGTCAGGATTGAAGAACGAGAAAGCGACGGATACGGCTATACTGACAGAGAATACATGCCAGATCCTGACCCTGTCGAAGATAAACAATAAGACTAGAATACCGATCAGCACACCCTGGAACACATCAGCCCAGATCAGGATCGTCTTCTGATTCACTCGGTCGATAACAACTCCGGAGACGGCGCCGAAGAGAATTCCAGGCAGGATAACCACCACCATGTACAATCCCATAATACCAGGTGATCCACTGATATTGAGAATCCACCAGGCCATGGCTATAGCGTATATCCGGTCTCCGAGCACCGAGACGAATTTCCCAACCCAAAGGAGACCGAAATCCCGGCCGTCTCTGTTTCCCATTGCGTCGATCATTGTTAACTAGTGATGGGAGGTATCGCCGACATGCTTCTTGAGAGTGTCATCGTCTATCATATTTCCGGTCATAAGGTAGTAGGTCATCATCGCTTCCATACCCTTGACTGATCCGCTGTAGGCTTCTTGTGTCATCGACTCAACACCGGCATTACCTTTTTCTGTCAGTCCGGTTCGGCTATGTGTCCAGAGCATTTTCGTATGATCACTACCCGTTTCAATGTTTATGGTCAGGCGGGTCACCATATCCGGATTGAAGTATACGAACCCGATTTTTTTGTTCACCTCATATGTGTCGATGATCCAGGTTTGTCCACCGGCCCGGAATACAGCACCTTCCTCCGCCAGTCCGGAAACGCTCCACAAAATATCCGCATTCCAGCCGGGGATCCAATCGTGTTCCCGCTCAGGACACAACAACGGAAAAACTTCGTCCACCGATGTGCCGATGATCATTTCTTCCGAGAACGACGCTTTCTTTGCTTCAAATCCTGACATATCTTCTCCCTGATCGTCATGGTCGACGATCGATTTATGATCCTGGTCGGCATTGCCATGTTCTACATTCTCGAGGATATATGACGGGAGCACCCAATGAATAAAAGACCGGCCACCAGAGTAGCCACCGTTAGAAATGTGTACCTCAGTATATTGATACCTCCGAGTCTTTGCATAAACCAGAAGGTAAACTGTGAAGTTATAGACAGGTCAATCGTTCGGAAGGATAATTATGGAAATATTAAAAAGGAGGACTTCTACTACGACTGTTGGAGCACTGGCCATGAAGTTCGGACTGTCGAGGAGTACGCTTCTCTATTATGACAAGATCGGCCTGTTGAAACCATCGGAACGATCGGGAGCCAACTATCGTCACTATACCGATGTGGATGTCCAGACTCTGGAGAAGATTTGTCTCTATAGGAAGACCGGAGTCGGATTGCAACGAATTAAGGAACTATTAACGGCACCGGATCATTCGGTCTGGGAAGACCGGCTTATTCAGATAAATGCCGAAATAGAATCCTTACGCATACAGCAGAACATGATCCTCGAAATTCTGGATCACCCTGAGACTGAGGGCCTGGCAACACTGTTTACCGCGGATCGATTCAGCCGGCTGCTTCAATCCATCGGCTGGACTCACCGAGAGATGCAACAGTTTCATGTTAAGCTGGAACAGTCATCATCGAATGAACACAGGAGCTTTCTTCGTTTTCTTGGATTGAGCGACCATGAGACCCAAAAGCTTATCACGACTACCAAAGACGCGATCAACCAATCCCTGGCTATCTGAACGGACGGAGTTTCCCAGCAGGTCCAAATTTCCTACACCCAAGTTTCCCTATGCGGCAGAGGACACTGATAGCCTCTTCAGCGTCCTCCAGTTCCCAACCGGCCAGGGCGCCAAAACCACGAACTGTATCCAGTCCGGGCCTACGGATTTCAGCTGTGCGTCTGCCAATGAGAATACGGGCCAGTTTTCCTTTGCGGAATCGTCCCCGGTTCCACCGGATGACTTTAAGAATAATTTTTTCCTCCGGCGCTGTCTTCCATGGTTCCCCGCCGCAAACATCGCATCCGCTGCAGTCTTGATTATCGATGCCCAGAGCGTTGAGCAGCATCACCCGTCGACATCTATCTGTGGAAGAGACGTACCTGATCATGGCGATGCGGCGTGATCGAACAACAGTTTCGGTTTTAGCGGCTGGTTCAATCGTTAGGCTACTCCGGAGGTCCTCTAAATTATTCAAATCCTCCGGCGTCCATATCAACCAGGCCTTCGCCCCCTTACCATCTCTTGAGGCCCGTCCTGATTCCTGCAGGTAGGCTTCAGTAGAAGCTGGCGGTGCCAGATGAATAACCGTCCTGATATTTTTTTTATCAACACCCATGCCGTAAGCACAAGTGGCACAAAGAACGCCGTTGGTGCTGTTCATAAACCATTTCTCCAGTCGGGCTTTCTCCTCTCTTGAAAGCCCTGCATGGTAGAATCGTATTTCAGGACTGGCAAGGCGGTTTCTTAACATTCGAGCTGCTCTTTCCACTGAAGAGCGGGTACTTCCGAATACTATAAGCGGATGTGCTTCGGTTCTTACCAGACGCTCCAATGTATGGTTTCGGCTCAATACGGGTAATACACCGTAGTGAATCTCCGGGCGGTCGGGGTTGGCCAATGCTTCTGTTGGTTTTTCTCCATTAAAAAGAAGATGGGTGAGGCGCTCTCGAATTTGAGGACCGGCGGTTGCCGTGAGTGCCAGTACCGCCTTGGGATTCCAGCATTCAACAAGTGAACCCAGTTCCCCGCATGCGGGACGGAAGCTTTCTCCCCACTGAGTAACAGTGTGGGTTTCATCAATCACAAGGAACCTGGGTTTCAATAGTTCAAGACGGCGGGATACATCGGAGGAGAGTAGAATCTCCGGGTTAGCCAGGAGAATCTTTACCTGATGACTTTCCAGAGCTGACCACAACTGGGTCTTTTCATCCCGGTTTAACCCCCCTTGCAGGGTAACAGAGTTGATACCCGCTTCATCCAGACGACGTTTCTGATCGGCCATCAGTGAAAGCAGTGGAAACACAGCTATTGTGAGTCCCTCTATTAATACTGCCGGTAACATCCAGCAGAGACTTTTCCCCGCCCCGGTGGGCAGGACGGCAATCTGCCTGAGCTTCTCATATTCCTCAGTTTCTCCGGTTCCCGTCAGGACGGCATCCAGGACCGAAGCGATAATCAGTCTTTGCCAGGGGAAGGGGTAGGGTATCCCGAAGATTTCTCGGCAGGTTGTTAAAACCGGGTCCGGGTTTTCATTTTCATCTGATACCTGCATGAAACTCTTAACAGTGAAAAACTACAATCTGCTTGAGGACTTCCCGAACTGAACTCAACTTTTTAAGTACTAAATAAAGATATCGTTGACTGGTAAGGATATATGCGATTAGGATAATGCAAATGTTTCGACGAAATCATCTTATTGTCCTGTTCCTCGTCTTTATTGTGATGTTGCAACCCGCTAGTGTTGTTGCAGGAGATGATGGGTATGGAAATGCCAAACCAAGAGCTATTAATGGTATTCTCGATCTTCAAAGGTATGATTTTGAAGCCCGGGGACCTTTAACTCTTGCAGGGGATTGGAGTTTTTACTGGGGAATAGTTGTTTCATCGGAAAATTTCAACAATGTCATAGGCAGTCCTCCGGACCTTTTCGTGAAAGTCCCTTCCTATTGGGATAATCTGGATAAAATCAACCCCGGAATTACCCCCCGTGGAGTAGCTACTTACAGTTTGAAGATTCTTACCAACAAGGAAGATGATGGTGCTCTGGCTTTGAAGTTCCTCAGTATTACCCCGAATGCGGATATTTATATTGATGGAGAACAGGTAGCTGAAATCGGAAATGTTGATTTGGATATAACGCTCTCGGAACCCGGGAACAGGATTCTCCTCACTCCCGTTCCTGAGAAAAGAAGCAGCTTTGATTTAACTGTAAGTATCTCCAACTTTCACAATGTCAATGGAGGGTTGAACCGTCCGATACAGATTGGGTTGTACGATGATATTTTAAATAATCAGGAATTAGAACTTTCTCTGGATGCTATTTTTCTGGGCGGTCTGATGCTGATGGGACTCTATCAGCTTTCACTTTTTTTACTGAACCGCAGACAAACAGCCTCCCTGTACATGGCAATACTCTGCTTCATGACATTCTTTTTTTCCGGTTTCAAGAATGAAATGGTGCTGCTTTCGTTATTTCCGGGATGGGATGGAGAAATACGTACCAGATTTATTTATCTTAGTCTGACTATTTCCGGACCGCTTCTTACTCTATATGCCAGTTCACTTTATCCGGCTCATTTTCAAAAAAAAATGAATTGGCTGCTGCTGTCAGTCGCTGTTGTTTTTTCAGTGATAATCCTCTTTACCTCTCAAGCATTCTACACACGTTTTCTTATCCCTCTGGAAATCCTTATATTGGTATTTTCCCTGTATACCATTGTCATGCTGGTTGCCGGTTACTACAAAACAAAGGACCGGCATATCCTTTACTATTTGAGCGGCCTGGGTTTTCTTGTTTTAAGTATCGTTTTCAGTATTGTTGATAATGAGATTTCCTTTATGTTTCAGTCAGCAGCGGGAATATTCTTTGTGTTTATTCTCTATCAGGCATTTCTTCAGGCCTATATATTTTCAAATGCCTTCACTGAAATTGATACCCTGTCAAAGCAGAAACAGAAACTGGAAAGAAGGAATGTAGAACTTTTCAGTCTCTCCTATATCGATAATCTGACAGAAACCTGTAATAGACGGCTGATGGATGATTTTCTTTCATCAAACTGGAGGGTTAATGCCTTCAGCGAGCGTTCAGTTGGAATTATTCTTATCGATATTGATGATTTCAGTAACTACAATAACTTCTACGGACATAAGCAGGGAGATGCCTGTCTTGTTAAAGTCTGCGATCTTCTTCGCGACGAATTAAGTCAGATCGGGCAGGATACGCTTGCCCGATACGGTGGTGAGGAGTTTGCTGTAATCGTATCTGATATGGATGATGATAAGCTTTATCACATGGGTGAACGGCTTCGAAAATCAGTGGAATCCGGAATGATAGCCCATCCGACTTCCAGGGTGTCGGATGTTGTTACCATCAGTGTGGGTTGTGCCAGCATGATTCCATCCAGGGACAAACTGCCTGAACTCCTGTTGGATGCAGCCGGCAAAGCCATTTACGATGCGAAAAAATATGGAAAGAACAGAACTGTTCTCTATAAATCCGAAGCGGTCGTTCTCAAATGGGAGCCAAAACTGGTTTAGAGGATTGTTTTCAGTGCAGCAGATCGTCTGTCTGCCAACTGGGCCAGGTTTGTTTTATCAATCACATGTCTGATATTGTACCCGTGAGCAATTACACCGGTTTCATCAACAGCCTGGAATTCAATACGGATATTATTGCTCTTGATTTCAGTTACTTTCGCTTCAATTGTAATTGTTACACCTGCAGGGGTTGGGTTTTCGTGGGAAACCTGAACTTCTGAAGATACGCTGGTAATACCGTCACCGAGTCCCGGGTTGATTAATCTCCAGGCGGAATCGAGCATGAAACGGGTTAGTGCTGCAGTTGATAGTAAACCATTATAGGTATCTACCCGCTTTACTTTCCATTGAAGTGTAAGTGACTCATTTGATAGTTTTTCTTTTAGACTAAGCATGAAAGTACTCCTCAAGCCACCATTATAGGCATGAGGGTGTTACTTGTCACATAAAAAATGCAGACCTTTGGGGGGATTGACAAAGAACCTATGCCGGATTGGCTGAAATGAGTAATGCGTCAAGAGAGCGTGGTATAGGGCCACTGATTTTTCCAGGATCAAGTCCTGTTTCCATCATTAATGCCGCCCCGATGGATTCTGCTGATATTCCGAGGGACAGGGCATAATCCACCTTGTCGCGAAGTTCCAACGCTGCATTAATTGTTTTGTTATCGATGATGCTAATCATTTCGGACTCTCCTTGACTTTAAGATTTATGGTAATCAGTCTTTGTCTACTCCTTTTTCGTCAGATATTCAGGATCACATTAGAATTTTGATGTGGATATGGTGAAGATTTGGGAGTTAAACTGACCTCTGCTGCAATTCCAGTTTAACCTTTCTGCTTCGATAAGCGGTCAATCTTAGAGTCAATACGGTCAATTTCCGCTTCAATATCGGCCCGCTTCCGTACCAGTTTTACACGTTCCTGCTGAAGTTTCCAGATATAGGCCTGAACATCACGAATCTCATTTTCCCTGAACTCTTCCACTACCGTATTCACCAGGCTTCGTGGCAGGTTTTCATTTCCATTATTCCGGCGAAGTGCCTCATCGAAAGCCTCTCTGCGGTTCCTTTCATCTTTCAGACGGCCGAAATGAGCAGCACTGGATGTCGGCATCACCTTAGCGGTATTCTTTTCATCCCCGAGAGAATCTCTTACCTCCCTGGCTCCGATAATCACCGAAACCCATTGAGGCGACTTTCCAAGACGTTTGCCCACTTCCCGGTGATTTCCGTAAGTTTCCATCATGATTTCTACAGCGTGTTCAAGATCTTCCGGCGGTAGAGCCTCAGCCTGTATATTTTCCACCAGTTGATATTCAACCAAGTCTGCCCCCGACATCGGGTTAATAATCCGGGCCAGAAACGGAATACCCAGATGGCGACAGGCATTAGCCCTTCTATGGCCGGTGGCAATGCGGAAGCTATCCTCCTCCCACCAACCTGTTCCCGGCTCCAGCTGACCATGGGCTTTCATTGACTCTGCCAGGTTGCCTGTTTCATCCAGAACGCTACGAATATTGGAGGATGAGTAATTAATCTTTTCCGGTTGTATTTCCTGTATATCGATCATTGCAGGGGTATTCTAACATAGAGTGTTATTGAAAATGTAAAACAAAGCTTGAGTTAGATATCATTATTTCGTCTGATTAAGACAAAACTATTGACAATAATCATCAATAATGTAGATTTATAGCAATGAGATACGAAGAACTCATCACCATTACCAGAAATCTATGCTGTTTTGATACCGCAATGATTGTCCAAATGGCTAATGAGCCACGATCAGCGATTATCAATCAGCTTCATCGCTGGAGTAAATCCGGTAAGATTATCCACCTGCGCCAGGGTGTCTACACTTTGGGATTAATGTACCGCCAGACTCCTCTTCAACCCCAAAGTATTGCTAATTTCCTCTACAGACCATCTTATCTCAGCGTTCTCTGGGCCCTTGGGTTCTACGGATTGATTCCTGAAGCTGTTCCAATGTTTTCTTGTGTTACTACCAGGACAACTAAATATTTTCAAAACTCACTCGGTCGATTTGAATATAGAAGCATCAAGAAAGCATTTTTCTTCGGCTACCATGATATTTCAATCAACGGTGCCCTCACCACGGTAGCCACACCTGAAAAGGCACTACTTGATTTATTCTATCATAGCAGGGGTGAGTGGACAGCTTATAGAATCTCCGGGATGCGCTTTCAGCAGACAGATCTGATTAGCAGTCAGACTCTTCATAATTTCGCTCAGCGTATGGATAAACCCAGACTCTTCAGAGCTGTTGAATCATGGTTTCGTTTCTGTGAAAATGATACTCAGGAGGGTGTAAGCATATGAAAGAGCATGCCATTTCAGCTGCAATGAAAACAGACAACCCTGTTCAAAGATTGAATCTTTTAAGAGAGTATGTTCAAGCATTTATACTTCGATCTTTTCATGAAAGTGAAGCGGCAACATCTATAGCATTCGTTGGGGGTACAGCACTGAGATTTCTGGAGAATCTACCTCGATTCTCTGAAGATCTTGTTTTCTCACTTCTCTCTTCAGAGAGTTATGAGCCGATAAAATGGCTTGATAAATTGAAGCGGGATCTTTCTCTTTCAGGATTTGAATCAAATATCAAATGGAATGACAGGAAAACCGTTCAAACAGCCTGGGTTCGAATCCCATCCATTCTCAGAGAGTCCGGTTTATCCGGACTTTCCGGGCAGAACTTATCAATCAAGATTGAGGTGGATACACGCCCTCCGGCTGGTGCTGATATTAAGCGGACAATCATTACCAGGCATCTCACTTTTGTGGTCAGTCATTATTCTTTAAAGTCATTGATGGCCGGTAAAATCCATGCTCTTCTCACACGGCCCTACTGTAAGGGGAGAGACTGGTACGATCTGGTATGGTATCGATCTCACCGGCCTCCTCTGGAACCGAATATTCCTATGCTTCAGAACGC
>DEIH01000153.1:27284-27588 GCA_002352375.1 Spirochaeta sp. UBA2779
ATCCAAATTGGATAACCTGGACACCAATCTACTACTTGAAGATGTACAGGCATTTCTGGAGCACCCCGATGATGCCCGACTTCTTACGCGGGAAAATCTTCAGCTGGTATTGGAGTAAAAAACCAATAACCACCTTACGAGCGGCATCTTGGGTAGCGTCTGATATCCTTTGGATTCAGCCGCTTCGGCTCGGTCATGTCCAAGCTTCACTTGGCCACAACTCTCGCTCTCAGCGTCTGATGAGAATCGAACTCACGTCACGAGCTTGGGAAGCTCGGGTAATAGCCATTATACGACAGACGCA
>DEIH01000153.1:27708-27897 GCA_002352375.1 Spirochaeta sp. UBA2779
TCAACGCTGATTCTGGATACTAGTTCTCCCAGAAGTTCATAAGGGATCTTTTTTATGTTTTTCAGTCGGATGCAGCTTTTTCCCATGTCGAGTTTGCCGATTGAGAGTTTGGCATATTCATCCTGGAACCAGTTCAGAAGAACGGGAAATGAGTACAAACCCATATGGTAGATGGCGATGAAGTTTTTC
>DEIH01000089.1 GCA_002352375.1 Spirochaeta sp. UBA2779
AGGGAATGGTGTACAAGTACTGTTATTTTTTGAAGAAAACGCAGTAGTAACTCCAGGTGGAAACATCAGGGGAATCTTCAGTCTTTACAGGCTACAATTAAAATTGAAAATATTTAGACGAAAAAAGACAGAACTCCGTCTTAAAGGGCAGAATGACAGATTTGGAGAAGACATACAGGGACGAAAGTCCACGGCTGCTCAACTGGATTAAACGGCGCCTGGGGGTTGATGAAGACCCCGAAGACCTGCTGCAGGATATTTTTACCCGGGCGGCGGATGCTATTGATGCGGCCCGACCGGTGGAGAACCTGGTGTCCTGGTTGTACACAAGCGCTCGAAATGCAGTGGTTGATGTATGGCGGGAGCGGGAGAAGCGTCCGGGAAATCTGGATGCGGAAGCCCTGGAGATAGGCCCTGAAAATCTTCTTAATGAATCAGTCTCACCCGGACCCCATGAAGCGTTTCGTCGGGCTCAGGCATTGGAGGCTCTGGAGGATGCTCTGGATGACCTTCCTGACGGCCAGCGGGATGTATTCCTGCTGCAGGCTGTGGATGGTTATACCTTTCGCGAAACTGCGGAGCTGCTGGATATTTCCATCAATACCGCTATGTCCAGGAAGCGATATGCCGTTGCCAGGCTCAGGGAACGCCTCGGGGATTACAAAGACGTTATAGAACGTCAGGAGATAAGATAATGCACGGACATTTTAGTAGATTCAGACACGGCGGCCGGATTCCCTGGCCCTGGAAGTTGGCGGGAGCCCTGGTAATTATCCCGGGCTTTGTATTACTTGGAACATGGATAATCATGATGTTATGGAATGCTCTGATGCCGGTGATTTTCGGAATTACGGTGTTAACATTCTGGCAGACCATGGGTTTGATAGTTCTTGCCAAGCTGCTTTTCGGAGGATTTGGCGGGCATGGCGGCAGGAGCCCTTTTCCCCGGAAACCCCGGTATAAAGACAGGGAGGCCTGGAAGAAGCATATGGGGGAGCGCTTCGGCTCTTTTAATCAGGAGAACGACAATGTTAAGGGCGGAGGCTCTGAAACAGAGTTGTAGATTTCATTGAGTTAATCCTCAGCCGGTGTAATGCCGGCTTTTTTCATAATCACAGATCTCATTCTGCCGTTTCTCCAGATAAATAGCTGTCAAATAAAAATTCATATCACTATAATATGACTATGGGAGAAATCCTTTCTAATCTGACAGATCTGAGAAATATCATGTCGCAGCATGGGCTGTTTTCAACAGGCATGCTTCTCATTCTCGGTTATTTTCTTGGGAAACTGATGATCCGTATCCATCTTCCTGAAATAACCGGATACATTATCGCCGGCCTGATTTTAGGCGATGCAGCCCTGGGTATTATTCATCAGGAAATGAGTGACTCTCTTCAAATTGTTACCGATGTGGCTCTGGGGTTGATTGCACTCACCATAGGCGGTGAGTTTTCCATGTCAAAACTCAAGCGTATGGGCAGTGAAGTGGTTATAATAACATTGTCTCAGATCCTGCTTACCCTGATAACTGTTACATTGGCTCTCTGGATATTCAAACTTCCCTTACCTTTTGCCATGATGCTGGGAGCCCTTGCTACAGCCACCGCACCTGCGGCTACAGTTGCCATCGTCCAGTCTCTCAGAGCCCATGGGCCCTTTGTGGACCGTTTATATGGAATTGTTGCTCTGGATGACGCGGGTGCTGTAATAATTTTTGGTATCATATTTGCCGTTGTGTCCGGAATCTTTACATCTGATACCACCACGGGTGTTATCGCGGGTGAAGCGGCAGTTTCCACCATTCACTCTAGCGGCGGTTTCGCGGTTTTTTTCGGAGCCTTTAAGGAGATTTTACTGTCCATTCTGATGGGCGGAGCAGCCGGATGGATAATTCATGCCCTGGCACGCAATAAAAAAAAGACAGGGGAGCTGATGATAATTTCCCTTGGATGGATTTTCCTCTTAACCGCTATATCCCTGGTATTTCACCTCTCTGCAATTCTGGCCAATATGGCCGCGGGAATGGTAATCATTAATCTGTCACCCAAAAATCACAGGATATTCCGAAATCTTGAACCTCTCACACCGCCTATGTACGCCTTGTTTTTTGCCATTGCCGGTACGGAACTGAATCCTGCAATTTTCCTGAAAGGTGATATTCTGATTCTTGGTCTGGTCTTCATCTTTGCCCGGGCTGCAGGTAAGATTATTGGTGTCTGGAGTGGGGCTGTTATGGCAAAATCAAAAAGGAATGTCCGGAAATATTTAGGATTCTGTATGCTTCCCCAGGCTGGTGTAGCGATTGGGCTGGTATTGATGATTGAAGCATCTCCGGTTGTCGCTACTCTTGGATCAGCTCAAAAGGACATTATTACCATGATGGTGAACATCATCCTGTTGTCGGTATTCTTTAACGAACTTGTTGGCCCTCCTGTATCAAAAACGGCCATAGTTAAGGCATTGGATATGGAGGTTTCGTGATGGATCTTTCCGCTCTAATCAATTCTTCGGCCTGTTCAGTGAGTTTCAAGGCAAAAAACAAGAGAGAAGCAATTGATGGTCTGGCAGCACTGGCTGTAAGAGGCGGCAAAACCTCAGGGGTGAGCAGGAAAGAGCTTTCACTTGCCCTTTTAGAGCGGGAATCCCAGGGCTCGACAGGATTCGGAGATGAAATTGCCATTCCCCATGCAAGGGTATCCGGTCTTGAAGAGTTTGTCATTTTCATTGCTCATGCCCCGAAAGGTGTGGATTACGATAGTCTGGACAGGAAGAAAGTGAAACTTTTCTTTGTCATCCTGGGTCCGGAAGATAAACCCTCAGAGCATATTCAGATTTTGGCTGCACTCTCCCGTTCCTTAAGTGGAACAACGTTGAAAAGAGAACTGATGACAGCTCGTACAACAGAGGTGATGACTGAATTATTCCTGCGGCATGCAGGTGAAAAACATGAAGATGTTCCGGGCAGCATGGAAAAAATGAAACTTATGATCCTTATCCTCTATATTGAAGACTTAATATATAATATTCTCGAGTATTTCCTCGAAGAAGGTATTGAAGGGGCCACTATTCTGGATTCATCCGGTATGAGTAAGTATGTCTCCAACATCCCCCTGTTTGCTACATTCATAGGGTTTATGAATGAACAGAAAATTCACAGCAATACGATACTGGCCACAATCCCTGCTGACAGGGAGGACGAGATTATAAAGGGAATAGAATCAATTACTGGAAATCTGGATAGAAATGATGGTGCTATGCTGATGACCCTGGATCTTGGTGTCTGCAAGGGAACAATGAAAATGATGTAGCCTGTAACTTCAATTCGAAATCCGGATTGAGTTGAAGGATATCCCTGGAGACCGTCTTTACTCAAATTTATGCGGCGGTAAAAGATTTGCCTGCGTCTGTGGCACCGGCACCGTCAAGGTGGGAAACTTCACCCCAGAGGCGGAGAGTCCAGGAGCCATCGGAAAAGCTGAATCGGTTCACCGCCGCGTTGTAAAGACTGTAGTGCCTGGGGTTTTCAAAGGGAATCCCCAGCGTTTCCCGGAAGAGGCTGTCGACAATTCCTCCATGGGTAACGATAAGTACCAATTCATTCTGATGACGGCCGGCAATATCAGATAAGGCGGTAATTGCCCGTTGATGACGCTGTCTTCGGCTTTCTCCGCCTTTTGGGGCATAGTCGGCGTCCCCTCTGGCCAGGCATTCAAAGAATTCAGGATCCAGTTCCCGGGCCGCTTTCGTGTCATGACCCTGCATAAGACCGTAATGCTGTTCTCTGAGCCGGGAATCTGTCAGAAACCGTCGGCCCAGCTTATCGGCGATAATGGTGGCCGTTCGCCTGGCTCTTCCGAGGTCACTGGAATAAAAAGCATCAAAAGTTTCATCATTAAGCACCTGGGCCACCGCCCGGGCCTGGGCCAGCCCCCGGGGAGTCAGCGGGCTGTCGGCATGACCCTGGTAACGGCCGGTCTGGTTCCATTCGGTTTCACCATGGCGGATCAGGACCAATGTTGTTTCGTTGTTCATGTCTGTCCCTCTCTGAAATCCTACACAGCTAATGTTCAACCGTCGAGGTGTATGTTGAACAATTTAGAGAATTAATCCGGGATTTTCTACCATATTTCCTTTCCCTTTTTTTTCATCCTGTTGAATCTGGAAATATTCAGCCATTTCTGTTCCAGTTCGCGCCGGGCATTCTCATTCTGTCTGGATTCAAGCCAGGTGAGTTCTTTACGCAGTCCCAGCCAGCTGTTGTAGCGATCATTGGAAATTGAACCATTTTCAATTCCCTCTTTTACGGCACACCCAGGTTCCTTTTCGTGCCGGCAATCGTTAAACCGGCATTGATTCGCCAGTTCCTCAATTTCCGGGAATGTTGTATCTGCAGATTCTTCTTTACCCCAGAGCTGAAGTTCTCTTAACCCCGGGGTGTCCAGAAGGAGGCGTCCATCTTTAAGCATATGCAGTTCTCTGTGGGTGGTGGTATGCCTTCCACGGTTATCGAACTCTCGAACCGAACCGGCTTCCGCCAGATCGGTACCGGCTACAGCATTGAGAATGGAGGACTTTCCTACCCCTGAAGGTCCGATGAACGCACCAGTTTGTCCTGACGGCAGCAGAGCCTTCAACCCATTGATACCTTGTCCTGTTAAAGTACTGCAGGCAAGAATCTCTATTCCAGGAGCAGAACTTTCCGCTTCGTCCAGGTCTGCTGCAAGATTTTCGGCAAGATCGGTTTTATTGAGAAGAACCACCGGCCTACAGCCGGATTCCCATGCCATGGTAACGTAGCGTTCCAGTCCCCTGGGTGTAAAATTACGTCCCTCTCCCAGGGCCTGGACGATGAAAAGTACATCAACATTCACCCCTAAAATCTGTTCCCGGGAGATTTCTCCGGCAACTTTACGGGAGATAACAGTTTTTCGGGTCAGTAGAGCTGTGATGATTGCGGTGCCCCCCTCTTCCCTCCAGGCCACCCAGTCTCCAGCAGCCGGGGCCTCTCCCCGGCTCAGGGCTTTCCCTGTAAGCCGGGCTTCTTTTTCTTTAATCTCATCGAGTCCGTCTCCTCTTTCTGAGATTGCTGCGATTCTATAGATTCCCCGGCCAGGCCTGATTACCCGTCCCGGTTTCCATCCTTTATCTTTGTATTCGGCGAATTCCGCCGTGCGTTTTTCGTTCCATCCCCAATCTTCTAGGGTCATTTTATAACTCCGAAATTATGCGAGCTGATAGACCAGCGAAGCAGACAAAACTGCTGCACTGC
>DEIH01000117.1 GCA_002352375.1 Spirochaeta sp. UBA2779
TAAGAAATATGGGGGATTTTGCTTTTTCCCATCCACAACAATTGACAGTATCTCTTTCTTGTGTTCCGGTAGTCTCTATATTATTATTATAAATAGGGGGATAGCTATGTTAGATATAGCGGTAAATTGTAATTCTCTTGAGTGGCAGGATGCCGGTGAACCCTATTATACAGGCACAAAAATTAAAATTCTTAGAGAAGATAAAAAGGGCAGAACTGTAATTCTAAAACTTCCGAAAGGTTTTCGAATGGAGGGGCATACTCACATTCATGTAGAACAGCATTTTATTCTAAAAGGACAATATGAAATAAATGGTCAGGTATATAGTCAGGGGACGTATCAGCTTATCCATACGGATATGACCCATGGCCCATTTACCTCGGATACTGGAGCCGAAGTACTTATTATCTGGCAGGAATAACAGTTTAATCCGGCAGGAAGTATTTTTATCAAACAAAATATTGTAGAAGGCTTTACCCGACTTAAAAATTGGTGAATTACAGTCATTCAGGGTGGAAAATCAACATCAAACAGGTTCTTTCTATTTGCCCAACTGATCAGGAACCTCGTAACCGTCAATTTCCCGAGCCCTGAGAATACCATTCGAAATTTTCCATCATAGTTCTCCAAGGAGAAAACGTATGGGAATAAGTAAAATGGAGTATTGGAAAGCCCTCATATCAGAATGGCAGGGATCTGGAGAACCCCGGGAATATTTTTGTAAGAGCAAAGGTGGGACGGTGTCCACCTTTTCGTATTGGAGAACAAAACTCAAGAAACTTGATAACGCCCAGGTAGGAGCTTAAGAACATCAATCCATTAGTGCGTTTTACAATTCTGACTCAAGAGAGAGCCGGCAAAGTTATTATTGAATGGCCGCAAGGCATCCGTCTTCAGATTCCACCGGATATTCAGCCCTCTAATCTTCTTTGCATCCTGAAGACAATTAGGGAATCATACCAGTGATTCAAGATCTTCACTCTCTTGAAATATTTATCCGGTCTGGTGTGACTGATATGCGAAAGCAGTCCAACGGCCTTTCTTTGATCGTAGAAGAGCAGATGCAACAGAATCCGGGATCAGGAAATCTGTATCTTTTCTGCAATCGTAACCGGCGTCTGATTAAATGTCTTTATACTCGCCATGTTCCTCGCTGCGCTGCGGTACACGGCTGTTTGTGGGATAAGAATGGATTTTGTCTCTGGCGGAAAAGATTGGAAAAGGATAAGTTCCCCTGCCTTCAGATAATCATGAAGTTCATCAGATCAGTGATGATCAGCTGGTGATACTTCTTTCCGGTGTAGATTTCTGTCATATGCACCAACAGATAAATTAACAACAAATGAATTAAAAGGGGTTCCCATAGAGAATTCCTGAATGTTAAAATTCTCCACATGGAAGGGGTGCTGATTCGGGATTTACCCGAAAACATACATTAATATATTCTCACTTTTGAAAAAAGAATGAGGGTCAGGAATCCCGAATCCAGAATCTCGAATCGTCCCAACTCAAGCTGAAAAAAAGAGTTGAAATCCTTCAGGAGAAACTTCGTCTGGCCTTCCTTAAGAGATTTGGCCATTCCAGTGAAAAGAGTGATTTCTCTCAGGGTGAACTTTTTGGCGAAGCTGAAGAAGAATTGGAAGGACGAGAGGAAATAGAGGGAACAACAACGGTTCATTCCTATAAACGGAAGAAGGTTGGCCGCAAACCTCTGGATTCGAATATCCCCCGAGAAGATATCATTCACGATCTGAGAGACAAAGAGAAAATCTGTGGCTGTGGAGCCCATTTGAGCAAGATCGATGAAGAGATGAGGGAAGAACTTGAAGTTATCGCTGAGCAGATCTTTGTAAAAAGGCATTTCTATCCCCGGTATGCCTGCCGGAACTGTGAAGGATCAGGAGATGAGGAGAAACCCACATTCCGAATCGCAAAACCACCTGCCGGTTTTCAGCCCGGAAGCATTGTTTCCTACTCTCTTTTAGCCTTTGTACTGGTAAACAAATTTACAGACCATTTACCGTTTTACAGGCAGGAGAAACGGTTTGAACGGATCGGGGCTCATATCAGCCGGCAGAAATCCTCGGGATCGTTCCTCGGCTAAAGCCTGCGGTACGACCCTGTTTAGTAAAACTGGACCATAAATGCTTACAGAGCACTTTGAAGTCTGGAAGAGCACTTTGTGCAAAAGATTAAAGAGGGCCCCTTTATTCAGATGGATAAAACGCCTCTACAGGTAATGAAAGAACCGGGACGGCCTGATACACGACGTTCTTATATGTGGCTGGCCCGGGGCGGCCCACCGGAGGCCCCTTTAGTCTATTATCAATATCATCCTACTCGGGAGGTTGCATTTATAAAAGATTTTTTAGCCGGTTACTCCGGGTTTCTCCAGACTGATGGATATGCGGCTTATGATTCGGCCCTTAAAGGGAGAGATGACATTGTTCATGTTGGTTGCCTTGCTCATGTGAGGCGCCGGTTTCATGATGCAGCCAAAGAGACCCCAAAGACCAGTAGTGCTCATATCGGATTAAAGAAGATTCAGAAGATCTATCATGCGAGGAAGAGCTTCAAAAAGAATTATTCCAGGCAGATGAATCTCCGAAGGTAAGGCCGAAACATATAAAACCGCTGCTGGAAGATTTCAGGATATGGCTGGAAGACAAGTCTTTAAAGGTACGCCCCTCATCCCTGTTCGGGAAAGCTATTTCCTATGCGTTAGGTGAGTGGCCGAAGATCTCAAAGTAAGTGCAAAGCCCTTATTTGTCGCCGGATAAGCTGTTGAAAGAAGTATCAAGCCCTTTGTGATGGGCCGTAAAAACTGGTTGTTCTCTGGTAGCCCCAGGGGTGCTGATGCTTCATGTTTCTTTTACTAGATGATAGAAACAGCCAAGGTGAATAACTTGAATCCTTACGAATACCTCAAATGGGTTTTTGAAACGGCCCCAGTTCTGAAGAAAGCGGACTATGAGTCACTGCTTCCGTGGAATTGTAATCGGGAGGTTGTGAATGAATTCGTCTTTACCGGCCGGGGAAGTTGACGGTTACTCGCTTTTTGCTGAGTGTCGCCAGTTTTTTTCCCTTACACAGCAGTGCACCACAGCGAAGCGAGGAGCAGGGCGAGTACAGTTATGTGATGAGTCAGGATGCAGGGCCGAGAGGCAAGCGATAGCTTGCGACCAGGCATCCTGCTTTTCTAAATGAGATACTGTCAATTGTTGTGG
>DEIH01000176.1 GCA_002352375.1 Spirochaeta sp. UBA2779
GGATATGGTAAAAGCCTGATCCCCGAGGGATCGCTGATTTGTGCGGCTCTGAGGTGTTAACGGGCCTTGTTCAGGACTGTCTTCCTGGGCCCAGAGAAATCCGAAATTCAGTAATAATATTGAAACGGTTAAAAGAATCAGCTTTTTAAGCAATGGTTACCCTCAATGAATTTAAAATACCTTGCGAATCCTATCATATAGGAATGTTCCTCATCAATATATTCACAGGATGGGAATATTTCAGTATTGTCATGGTATGAGTGCGAAATTAATTGATGGAAAAGCCATTGCTTCCGATCTCCACAGTCAGTTAACTGAAGAGGTTAAGGTTTTGGTTGCCGATGGGATTCGTCCCGGACTGGCTGTTGTTCTTGTTGGTGATAATCCTGCCAGCATGTCTTATGTTACCGCCAAAGAGCGAGCATGCGATAAAATCGGAATTTATTCCCGGGATCTCAGACTTCCTGGGGATACATCTCAGGAAAAGCTACTGGAACTGATAGAGGAGTTGAATATCGATCCCCAGATTAATGGAATATTGGTTCAGCTCCCTCTTCCCGATGGATTTGATGAAGAAACGGTTATAAATGCTATTTCTCCGGACAAGGACGTAGATGGTTTTCATCCTGTCAGCATTGGCCGTCTGGTGCTTAACCTGGATGGCTTTATTCCCTGCACACCCCATGGTGTTATTAAAATGCTGGAAGCCTCGGGAGCGAAAATTGAAGGCTCTGATATCGTTATTGTCGGAAGAAGCCGTATTGTAGGGGCTCCACTGGCCAACTTGTTATTCCGCAAGGCTCCTGGCGGCAATGCCACTGTAACTGTATGTCACACCAGAACTAAAAATATGGCGGAGAAAGTCAGACAAGCTGATATTGTAATTGCCGCTACGGGCCGGCCGAATACAGTTACCGCAGATATGGTTAAAAAAGGTGCCACAGTTATTGATGTGGGTGTGAACCGAATTGAAGATGCATCAAAAAAACGTGGATACCGACTTGTCGGTGATGTTGATTTTGATGCGGTAAAAGAGGTTGCTGGTGCTATTTCTCCTGTCCCAGGCGGAGTGGGTCCTCTAACAATTTCAATGCTTCTCTGGAATACAGTTGCATCAGCCCGGATGGCCGGTACAAAAAATTCCTGATTTCTATTATACTAAACGTATCAGGAGGCCTATATGCCTTTAAAGTTAATTGGATTTATTATCACTCTTCTTATAATTATCACTTTTATTGGAGTTAATCTCGATAATAGTTCTGATATCAGGATATGGTTTGGAGAGAAGGGCCTCCTGACTGAAGTTCCCATTTTTGTCAGTTTTTTTGTTATGTACCTCATCGGTGTTCTCTCAGTGGTACCGTTTCTTTTGAGCTGGAAAATGAAAAAAAGGTCATCAGAAAAAAAAGTTCAAACAGATTCAGAACCTGTAGAGGAAAAAGAAAAGAAGAATGTACGGGTTCTTGGTTCACGTAAAAAACGGAAGAAAGAGTTGGATGAAGATTCGAAAGATGGTGATGATGAGACTGATCAGGAAACAGAGGAAGTTGATCCATCCTGAAATCTATGAGGCGAGGATTCCATCTTTTCCTGATTCTTTGTCTCCTCTTAATCAGTACTGCGGCATTTGCAGATAAACTTGATGATGCCATGGAGTCTGAACTTTCGGGAGATGTCTCACAAGCCCTGGATAAATACAGAAACTGGCTTGATGATAATTCGGGTGATTCCCGTTTTCCCGATGTACTGCTTCATACGGCTTCTCTCAGTCAAAAATCTTCTGATACCCTTAAGATTCTGGAACATTACCTGCCGGAGCTGAGGGCTGTTGATACCCCGAAGATTCTTGTAAGAATGGCCGGTCTGGCATCTTCTTATGGATTACCCGGTTTAGCCGCAAATTATTTTCAAAGGGCCGCATCTTTCGGTGAGCCTGATGCTGATTTGTGGATGTATGATTCTTTGAGTCTCAGGTTTACCATGGGAGAGTATCATGAAGTTCGGGTTGCGGCTCTGAGTTTAGCCGAAAATACCCGGGAACCTATCCTCCGGGACAACGCGGTGTCCCTTGCGGCTGTGAGCCTGGCATACGGGGGAAATAGTCCTGATTCTTTTTTTACCGCCATCGATGAGTTAAACCGCTATATCAATAAAAACACTCCGGTAGAATCTCCTTTGCTGTGGTTTGCCTTGCATGAAATTGCTTTGCTGGCAAACGATTCTCAGGTCTTACGATATTCTGAGAATAAACTGCATGAAGACTTCCCAACCTCACTGGTCAGTTATATTACCGATTCAAAAATACTCGAATGGAATTCCCCCTCATCCTATATTTTTCGTCCTATAAATACCAAGGGGAAATCTGTACAGGTAGCAGCTTTCAGCAGCAGGGAAAAAGCTGCTGAATTGAGACTCCGTTTGGAGAATGATAATTTTGTTTCCTGGATTGAGCAGAATGGTGATATATGGCGGGTGTTTGTGAACGACCCGTCAAGAGATGCCGTTTCCCGGCTAATTGCCGCCGGATATGAGTCATTGTTCTGATGCTGTGAGCACCTCTATCTGCTCAAAACGCCTTGTTGTAGCCACTCCGGTTTCTCTGATCTGATCGACTCTGAGCTGTGCCGGAGAAAGAGAAAGCGAACGTATGATACGTGAAGGATCTTTATCTTCTTCATAATCGGCAAGCCAGTTTGTTGTTTCTTCCAAAGCCCCGTTTTTTTTCATAAATTGAATTTGGAGAACCATTTTATTACCAAGAGAAAAAAGAGAAGCGGTTCCCAATCTTGTTTTACCATTTTCAGTCCATTTAATTCCCGGCATGTCAAAAACCAAGTTAGCTCCATCAGAACTCTGCCAGACACCGGTGAGCTTTATCGGTGATAGTATAGGTTCCAGTGAAGACTCCGAGTCCAATATCAGCTGCAGAGCCGGACTGAGCCTGCGGTATGTTCCATTCCAGTTGGTGGCTGCCCGCCAGAGCTCAATACGGTCGTAGGATTCGGCACTGACGGATACAGTATCATACATACTGGGTATGATTGCGTTACTCACCCTGGTATAAAGACGTTTAGCTGTTGTTCGGTGACTGACACCCCAGGTGAACACTTCTTCAATCGATCCATTGTAAAACAGAATTTCCCTGGTTTCCGGATCAAAATACAGCATGTCGAGAAATGAACCGTTACCCGTTTCCCGGTACCAGGCACCACGAAGAAACTCTTCATATACAGGAACATCTCCGGAATAAACCTGTGCGATTCGTTCTTCCTGAATGGTTTCTCCTTTCACGCTTTTGGACTGTCCCTGTTTATAGCTGAATAATCCTGAATCCCAATCCCACTCGGTTTCCACAAGATCCATACTGTTTTCAGAGTCAGGATCTTTTTTCTGAACGATAATCGTGTAGGGGTCTCCAGCGCTCAGACCGCTGTAATAGCCCGGTGTTCTATCATTTGTAATGATATCAATATTTCCTTTTACTCTTAGGCTGAAGACTCTCTTGAAATCATCTATTTCACCTTTTTTGGGAACTGCATAAATATCTGTAACGTGTTGTCCCTTTTCATCAAAACCGGTAATGATGATATCGCTTCGTCCATTTCCTGTTAAATCATCAGAATGTAAAGTGATTCCTGTTAGAGTTCTGGTGCTTAAAGGGGCAGTCCAGACGATGTCGTACTGGTTTCTGATGGGATTTGTGGATGCTATCATCAGAACAAGAGATGAATCGGTTTTATCCAGAGGGAGTGCAACGAGTACCTGTTCATCTGACTGCTCCAGATCCAGATTCTCATCCAGCATTGCCAGAATATTATAATTCTCCCCGGGGTTCACCAAAGGAAGTACCGTATCCGTTTCCTCTGATTGATTGTCTCTAATATTGACTTTATCTTCAGATTCTATTCCTGAATGGGGTGTGAGAACCCCTCCGTTTATTAATTCACCGCTTGATTGTTGACGGGAGCAGGCGAATAGAAATGTAATAGTAACAAGTATGACGGAAAGGAGTTTATAACTTCTGGATAATCTCATGCCCGATTATGTGAAGTACGGGCGTATCGCTTCAAGGACTTCTTCCTGAATTTCCATAAATGGTTTCTCAAATCCGAATCCTGAGGCAGTTTTATGCCCGCCTCCATCAAAAAGATGTGAAATTGCAGCGCAATCCACTTCTCCTTTTGACCGCATAGAGCATCTTTTTACCCCATGTTCGTTTTCTTTGAAGAAGACGGATACACGGACATTTCCACATTGGAGGGGGAAATTCACAATCTCCTGGCTTTCATCATAATCGGCACCGGAGGCGATCAGGGTATCCCGGGGCATAATCTGAACGGCAACCCGGTCTTCCTCATAAAGCATCATTGTGCTGGTTACAAGAGAAGCCAGCATTAGAGCTCCTTTGGATTTACTTTCATAAAGATTTGAAAATATTTCATTTGGAATAGCACCGCTGGAAACAAGGGTTTCGGCTATCCGAAATGTTCGAGCTTGAGTTTTCGGATATATAAACGATCCGGTATCGTAGACAATACCGGTGTAAAGGGCCACTGCCACATCCCTTTTAAAACCCACTCTCATTGATTCAAGTATCCGAAATATCATCTCGCAAGTGGAAGATGCATTGGGAACCAGCCAGTTTCTATATTCCAGAGTACCTTTGGGACTGTGGTGATCGAGAACCACCACTTCACGGCATCCGCTAATAACCGTGTCAACCATAGAGCCGATATTGTTTGGTTCCGTATCCAGAACGATAAGATTCCAGTTCCCGAGGTCTTCCGGATATTCATCATCAATATTCACGGTTTTAATCAGATTTTTCTGATCAAAGAAATTATACTTATGGGCAGGAGGATCTGAATTGAGAATCCGAACTTCCTTTCCGATATCCAGCAGAGCTGAGCAGAGTGCATATTCAGCTCCCAGACCGTCGCCGTCAGGTGATTCATGAGTTGTGAGAAGAAATTTGTCATTCTCGTCAAAGTATTCACGGGTGTCATCAAGAGTCATGTATAAAGACAATATAGTGGGAATTGTGATTTATTTCTAATGAAAAAGGATAATCTTTCTTGAAATCCATACCTGATTGTATTGTTGCTGCCGGCGGTTTATCCAGCCGCATGAAAATCTGGAAACCTTCTATGCCTTGGGGGAGTGAAACAATACTGCAGAAAACTGTCAGGGAAGCTATTTCTGCCGGCTGTAGAGTTATCGTTGCCGGCGGTTATCGTTATGAGGATTTATCCGGACTTCTAGAAGCGATAAACGGTTTTGACCGGCTGATTCTTCACCATTCCCGGAAGTGGGAAAAGGGTATGGATGAAACAGTGAGATCTGCTCTAACCGGGATTATATCGAAATCATTTTTTGTTGTACCGGCGGATATGCCCCTGATACACTCGGAAGACTACCGGAAACTTACCATTTATGCTGAGTCCTATGGAGATTTTGCTAATAATAAAGCTCCAGTGGTCTTTCGACCTTCCTATAACGGGGTACCGGGACATCCTGTTCTGTTGAACAAAGCTGCAGGTGAAATTCTGGAAAGCTCCCCGGCAGGGATACCGATCAGAACTGTGCTTGAGGGTATTACTGTGATTACCGAGCCCTGGGGTCATGAGGGTGTTATTCGTGATATTGATACTTTATCAGAATATGAAACTTTTAAGCCCTGAACCTTTAAAAGGGACTTACTGCAGGGCAGAACTTGAGGAAAGATTCCAGCATGGTGTGCGAGCTACGCTCAATTAAAATGATTAGATTCAGCGTCTGATGCTCCTTTGGAGCTCAGCCGCTTCGCCTCGGTAGTGTGCGAGCTTGCTCGCCCACTACTCTCGGCTTCAGCGTCTGATCAGAATCG
>DEIH01000068.1:0-3258 GCA_002352375.1 Spirochaeta sp. UBA2779
ACTGAATCCCGTAATTGAAAAACTTGGCCGCCCCATCCGCCTGGCCCTTATCGGCGGAGGTCCCGGATCCTTTATCGGACGTATGCACCGCAGTGCAGCCAGGTTGGACGGCCGCTATGATATTGTTGCCGCTGTCCTCTCTTCAAACCCGGACAAATCCCGGTCTGCCGGATTGGAAATCGGTATCCCTGCCGATAGAGTCTATTCTGACGTAAATATCATGCTATCCGCCGAAGCAGCCCGGGAGAACGGTGCTGATGCGGTGGCCATCATGACTCCCAACCTCTATCACCACCCCTATGCCGTTGCAGCTATGAAAGCCGGGTTTGACGTAATCTGCGACAAACCCATCACCAACAGCATTGAAGATGCTGAAGAAATTGTAAATGTTGCAGAAAAAACCGGGCAGGTGTTCTGTCTTACCCATAATTACTCAGGCTACCCCCTGGTTCGTCAGGCCAGAGCCATGGTGGAAGCCGGAGAGATTGGAGAATTACGCCTTGTGCAGGTGGAGTACGTTCAGGGAGGCAAAGCCGATGAGAGTAAAAAAGACGATCCCACAGCTCATCGAGGCTGGAAGTACGACCAGAAAAAGAGCGGTCCCTCCCTGGTACTCGGGGATATCGGAACCCATGCCCATCAGCTTCTCAGGTTTATTACCGGCAAGGAAATCCTTGAACTCTCCGCTGAAGTAGGTTCAATTGTTCCCGGGCGTATCGTCCACGATTATACCGGCGCTATGCTCCATCTTGAAGACGGAGCCCGGGGGATGTTCTGGGTAACCCAGGCTGCTGCAGGAATTGAAAACAGTCTTAAAATTCGTATATCCGGCAATAAAGGCAGCATCGAATGGTGGCAGGAGATTCCTCAGCGGCTGAATTATTACCCCCTTGGAAAGCCGGCTCAGGTGCGTACTCCCAACGGCCCGGGAACCTACCCTGATTCGGCCAGGGTTTGCCGGGTTGTGGCCGGTCACCCTGAAGGTTTTCCTGAAGCCTTCGCCAATATCTATTCGGATGCTGCTGAAGCTATCGTCGCCCGGATTACCGGTACAGAACCCGATCCCATGGCCATGTTGTTCCCCACCGCAGAAGATGGACTGGCAGGAATGCAGTTTACTTTTGCCTGCCTGAAGTCCTCGGAGAATGGAGGCGAGTGGACTTCCTTATAGAGAGAAAATACTATTAAAGGTTCAATTTCTCCATCATCATCTCCCAATCAGAATTCCCCCGGTCCTCCCCGGGATGAATACGGTAGAACTCAGCACCGCTTTTCATCGCGGCAACACGGTCAGCAGGCATATCACCAACGAATATAACTCTTCGGTATCCCAGAGTCTTAACAAAATTGAGGTTGTCCACCTTATCGCCTCCGATTACGGATTTTATTTTTTCTGAAAAGGCGTATTTCCTGACTTCTTCAGACAAGAGAGGTGTCAGCAGACTTGAGACAACAAACAGATCATTGCCTGCCGAGAGCTTGTCTAACACCTTGTCAGCCTTGTTAAAAGGCTTCCACCCATAAGACGACTTTGTATTTAAATCTGTATACTCCTGATTAAATACATCAAAATATTTTTTTCTATTCGACAAATCAAGGAAACGTTCCAACGGAGATTTTTCCAGGTTCATAAAGCTTTCAAGTATATCTCCAACACTGTTAATCCAGCTGATAAAGTCGTTGTTGTTGTCTTTTTCCAGCTCCTCCTGAAAATTATCATATAGATGCCTTTCCCTGATGTATGAGGAGGCTTTAAGTTCTTGTGGTTTTTCTGCTAACAGCCTGATAACCCTCAATAGATTACGAGGATGACTGAAAGAATCTACGACATTATCAAACTGGTAAACTCTCAACTCACCTCCATACTCTTTATGGCAGAAGTCAATCAGTTTCGAAATATTATCCAACTGAGAATCACAATCTGAAGCGTTAATAAGAAAAGCCTTCGATACCGCGGATATAAAGTTCTCAAATTTGTCGTTCATCGAATCCAGAATTGTACCATCCCAGTCAAAGCAAATAGCCGTTTCGCTTTTTTGCAAATCAGATTCCCCCGTTATTTCAACACCGGTTTTAATAGAAATACAGCATGAACCCTATAAACTATCTCTCATTCTTTACCATGCTTCTTTTTCGATCATGCCTTTGACTTATCAGGTTAACGATAAAAATCGGAACCATGACTGATAATAGGAGAAAAATTCCCACCACCGAAGCCGGTCCATACAGATCGCTTCTAATCTGGGCGTATGTTTCAACTGTCAGAGTTTTCCACCTGGCTGGATAGATAAGGATTGTGCAGGTAAGATCTGAAACAGATGTAGTCCAGGCTAACAACCCCCCTGTAGCAATGCCAGGAAAAATCATTCTTGTAGTTACTTTCAGAAAGGTTTTCACCGGTGGAACTCCAAGATTCACAGATGCTTCTTCAATATTTTCATCCACCTGAGCCAGGATTGCTGAGACAGTCCGGACAGGATGAGGAAGCCTCCGTACAAAATACGCTACAATCAGAATAGAGGCTGTCCCCACAAGTACCAACGGTCCTCTGGAGAAACCAAGAATCAAACCGATACCAAGAAGTACACCGGGGACACCTAATGGAAGGGCAACAAATGCATCAATAAATGTTGCCATTCTTTTCCCTTTCCGGATAATTACATAACCGATAAGAGAACCTAAAGTAAGATCCAGTATCATAGATGAAGTTGCAAGGATATATGAATTTTTCAGTGGACGAAGAACGGCATAAAAAGTATTACGATAATGATCCAGTGTAAATTGACCATATTGCAATACAGGACCATTAGCCACAGTGAACGATGAAACGATAATAGTTATAATGGGTAGAAGTGAAAAAACCAGTACAACAACAAAAATCAGACTTAATACAATTTTCTTAACCGGTTTAGGATTAATTATTTCTATGTTACGGGTCCCGCTGGAGACAAAACTTCTTTTCTGCAGATATACACGTTGAATAACCAGGATCGACATGGAAATAGAGAGTAAGATGGTAGCTCCTGTTGCCGCCATAACAGGGGGGCCGCCCATTTCTGATGTAAACTCTCCAAAAACAAGTGTAGTGAGCACCGGTGTTCCAACTCCAACAATAGCCGGTATTCCGAAAGAATCGATAATCAGAATAAAGACCAGCAGAGATGCATTCAATATTGAGGGTGTAGCACTGGGAACTGTTACTGTCCAGAAACGACGGAAATTAGAAGCTCCCAGATTATGCGAGGCCTCCTCCAGAGA
>DEIH01000068.1:3355-6867 GCA_002352375.1 Spirochaeta sp. UBA2779
GTTATAATACCGTACTTTCCAAAGAGAATCAGCCAGGTGTATGCACCGATAAAAGCTGGAGTCAGATAGGGAATCCAGAGAATTGTCCCAACAAGGGTATGTCCGAAAATTTTATATCTGGTGAAAAAATAGGCGAGAGGAATAACAAGAATAATTATGCCTGTTGTTCCCAATACCCCCAAAAGAAGCGTATTTAATAAAGCTTTTGAATAGTAAGAAACACTGAAAAATTTGATATAACTCTGAAGAGAAACAGTCGTTCCATCCGCACTTATCATGCTGGATTTGATAACCATAAAGATAGGATAAAGAAGGAATACAGCAAAACTTGCAAATAACACAAGGACAGGAATATTCCATACATCCAGAATTTTTCTACTTCCGGCAAGCTTATTGAATTTCATCGCCGCTACTCTCATCTGGAAATATCATTACATCATCCTGCAGGAATCCAATATTAATTATTTTTTCTGAAACAAGGTTGTCTATTTTCTTCGGATGACTCATTTGAATCTGAAAATCCACATCATCTTCAGTTCGGAGGGTTAACCGTAATCCCGCCCCAAGATAAGTTGTATCGACAATTCTCGCTTTGAATACTATCCTCCCTGGAGAAGAGTCTTCCCTGTCAGCTATACTCATAGCTTCAGGCCGGATTGAAACAACAACACTTTCTGTTTTGGCATTTATAAGTGATGGAGTCTCAAGCGTCTGGCCATAGAAATCTATCTTTATAATATTCTGATCATTCGATTTAACAGGGCGCGTAAAAAAGTTACTGACTCCGATAAAATTAGCTACATGCGGGTTGGCCGGTTTATGGTAGATTTCCCAGGGACTGCCCATTTGAGCGATGTGCCCGGAAGACATTACAGCTATTCGGTCGGAAATGGCCAGAGCTTCCTCCTGATCGTGGGTAACGTAGATCATTGTAATTCCCAGCTTTTTCTGCAGACGCCGGATGTCAACTCTCATATCTACCCTTAATTTCGCATCAAGGTTGGATAGAGGTTCATCCATCAGGAGAACTTGGGGTTCAATAACTATGGCTCGGGCAACTGCAACTCTTTGCCGCTGACCTCCTGAAAGCTGATTAGGCCGTCTCTGCTCCAACCCGGATAAACGGACAAGACTGAGGGCCTCCATTACACGTTCTTTACGTTCCGATTTCGAAACACCATGGGCTTTCAAACCATAGGCAATATTATTAAAAACACTCAGAAAGGGAAAAATCGCATAACTTTGAAATACCATCCCTGTATTCCGTTTATGCGGAGGAAGGAGGTCAATCTGTTTGTTATTAAATAATATCTGACCACTGTTCTGATAATAGAAACCGGCAATGGTCCGCAATAGAGTGGTTTTCCCGCATCCTGAGGGTCCGAGAAGGGTGAAAAGTTCGCCTGGTTTAATGTTCAGAGAAAGATTATCAACTGCAGCCAAAGTCCCGAAGAACTTACTGATATTTTGAATTTGAACCCCAATTGATGCCATATATACTCCTTTTATAAATAATGCCGGGTTAACCCGGCATTATTTTAAGCTAATAAGCTAGTATTAATTTGCTTCAGCTATTTCAGTGTACTTCTCCAGTATCATTGCCCGGTTTTCGGCAGCCCAGACTGGATCATAGTCAATTGTTTTAATCACATCGATTACAGGGTATCCCGGAGGTGCTTCAACATCGATCCGGTTAACTCGATATCCGGTATCTCTAAGTAATTCCATTACTTCTTTGGAAAGAACGAAGTCAATGAATTTCTTTGCCAATTCCGGATTGGGGCCATTTTTTATCAGATAGATACCATCCGGACGAACAGCAGTTCCTTCTTCCGGGTATACAAACCCGACAGGTTCACCTGCATCCCTGTATTTATATGCATTACGTTCATGAGTAAGGCCTAAAGGATACTCTCCAGAGGCGACAAACTTGTAAGTATGACTGGAGGAGGTTGTAACAACCAGATTTTTATACAGACTTTCAAAAAAATCCCAGCCTTTATCATCCCGGCCGAATGTCTGAAGATGTATAATCAGTTCGCCAAAAGCCGATCCTGATTTTCTGGGATCCGGCATAAGAACCTTACCCTCCCATTTTGGATCTGTAAGATCCATCCATCCCTTAACATCACCCTCATTAACCAGATTAGTGTTGTAGATAATGCCCATCGGATGAAGATATACTGCATTATACCAGGGATGATTCACCCCTTTGTCGAAGAGTTTCCCTTCTTCAACTGAGATATAATTGTCCAGATAATCTCTGAAACTTCCACCGGAATCGATTCCTCCGGTAAACATAACATCAGCCTGTACATTTTCGGTCTCAGCTTTAATACGGTTGAAGAGTTCTCCTGTTCCACCTTCCACGACATTAACAATAGCACCATACTTCTTTTCAAAGAGGGGAACAACTATATTTACCTGCTCCTTAGACGCAGGTGTGTAAACGGTCAGTTCATTTGACTCATTTACCCCCTCAGCCATCACCATTCCGGCACAAAACAAAACAATAAGAACCAGCAATACTCGTTTCATACTCTTCTCCTCAATTTTTCAATCAGTATGTGCCCGGGATATTGAGCTGTCAACAAATATTTTGCCTTTTCTTTCTTTAACTTGTCTTTTTTAACGCTTAAGACTAATATTGACTGGTGAATAAGCTTTCAAGGCAAATGAAGATAATTGAAGAGTTGAAATTAAATGGTATTGTCAGTATCAACCTGCTTCATGAAAAACTCAAAGTTTCTAAAGTAACTATCCGATCCGACATTGAAGAATTGGACCGAAAGGGCTATTTGCTTCGAACCAGAGGTGGTGGTGTCGTAAGTAATAACCGGAACCTAGTCAGATTGGTTGAGAAAACAATACACGAATACGAAGATGAAAAAAAACTGATTGCTCAGAAAGCTGTAAAGCTGGTTGAGCCTGGAATGAGAATAATAATCGATTCGGGCAGTACAACCTCATTTCTACCACATTATCTGAAAAATATTAAACTCACAGTAATAACAAACTCACTGATAATTGCTCATGAATTCTGTGGAATGGAAAATATCTCTTTAATTGTTTCCGGCGGATCTTTACGATACGAATCCCAATCCCTGATCGGCATTCCTTCTCTATCCTTTTTTGATACTTTAAATGCGGATATTTTATTCTTAGGTGCAACGGGTTTTTCTGTTAATAGAGGAGCATCTGCTTCGGACACTATGGAGGCTGAAACAAAAAAGATGATGATATCAAGTTCATCTGCTGTTTACCTTCTTATCGATTCATCAAAATTCGGTAAGAATTCCCTGGCCCGGATCTGCCGAACATCAGAACTAACCGGAGTTATAACAGATGGCATCAACAATAAGACCCAACAGCAGCTGCTGGATCATGATGTCCTGACTCTGCTTCCGGAATGCTAGAATGATTATTGATTTCCATACTCATGCAGTTGATTTACGTATTCCGGGAAAAATGAATCGAGAACCTGTTAATCTTGAAAAACTCATCAATCGATT
>DEIH01000108.1:0-10841 GCA_002352375.1 Spirochaeta sp. UBA2779
GTTTCAGGGGGTAAACCACCACGGACAGCTGCAGGGTATGGCAGATTACTATCGATAAATGCACCCCCGCGAACAGGTCGATCAGGAGCCGCTAAATTATCAGAGGGATCCTGATAAGAGGGTGAACCATCGACGGGTCTGAAGAGATTTTCATTAACCCTGTAAGGATTTAGAGCCCATTCCCGAACATTCCCGGCCATGCCGATAATACCAAGGGTTCCACTGTCTGCAGAATCGACGGTTTTCATTATATCGGACAACTCTGAAGTATTTTCGGCAACACGGTTTAATCGGGCGGCGGCTTCCCACTCATCTTCCCGGGGCAATCTGGCAGATAGTCCGCTTCCCTTGAGATATTTCTGAGAAAACCACTCTGTATAGGCGGAGGCAGCGTACCATGAAATTTCGGTTACCGGGTTACCTGCCGTTCCGGTGGGGTAACCTGAGAGGTTCCAGTCGGTTAGGTATTTCTCGTCAGCCAGACCTTCGGAGATGAGTTGTTCCCGATTATCAACAGACCAAAAGGGATTCTCAGATATGAAGGAGTTAAATTCTCTGTTACTTATCTCTAATGCAGAAATGAAATATGTTTCCATCGAAGCCATTACAGGCAAAGCGCCGGAGCGGGGATTGTACCCGGCGGATAAGGCTTCCATGTCGCCGATGGGCAGGTTGATTTTCGGGACAGTTATGAACTTCCTGCCGCCTAAGAGCTGAGCTGGAAAAGAAAGAGTTGTAAGGGCCTTACTGTAATACTCTTCAGAATTTTCTGCCATAAATGAGGCTGCCGTTTTTTTGTCATCAGCCATACCGCTCAAATTCCAATGAGCCAGATGGTTTTTATTTACAAGGTACAGAGCCGGGAGATATTTCTCCGGATTATCAACAGAATCCAGAGCGGCGGTGTCAATTAAAGAAACTATACTTTCCAGTCCCGCAGGTGTTCCATGTGAAGAAAGTATGAATTGGGCGCGAAATATATCAGAGAGCTGTCTCTCATCGATGGAAAGAGGCAGGGCTGCAGCCGGGAGTTCTCCGGTAAAATCAGACTGAAGAATATCCCTGGCTGTCTGTGTAAGTACCGGGGGGATGGCGTAACGACCCTCTTCGGGACCGGTGGCAGACCAATGAGCAAAATCACGTACACCGGCAGCCATGAAATCGTACCCCGTTTCAGGTTTCAGTATTACAGTCATCGTCTTTTTTCGGGGGAAGATTTTTGAGGCAAAAATTCTTCCGGGTACTTCAATTTTCTGTTTATCCTGCACAAAACCGGGTCTGCGGAGTGTAAGAACGCTCTCTCCATGGCGGACAAAAACTTCATTTCCGCTTGTTCCCAGCCTGATGTCATCAACAATTACCGATGCATCCGGGGGGAGAGTCTCAACTGTCAGGTAGGCTCCATTTCGTTTTATACCGGGAAGGAAAAGAAGAAGAAAGACAACAAGTATTACGATAAGTCCCCATATAACCGGTACATAGCTGCGGGGCTGTATCCCGAGAACCGGTTTGAGAGTAACTTTAATACTCTCAATGGATACTTTCTGAACATCTTTCTTTTTTTTCATTTTTCCGGGACTCTTGTTAGCAGACATACAGGCGATTATATGATTGCTGTAAAACTGTGGTCAATAATGCCTCAGGTTGATAGGATGTGTTTGTGAAAACAGAAATAGAAACAGATGTATTTGACAAGCTTCAAAACTGGACTGAAATGCTTCTCACCCATAGAGCCAGGAGACTGGAAAAGAAAAAGCGCAAGCAGAAAGCCCGGGGTGTTATTATGGAATGGGTTGACGCCTTTCTCTGGGCTGTGATGGTTGTTCTTCTTCTGAATCAATACCTGCTTCAGGCCTACCAGATTCCATCCGGTTCCATGCGCGACACCTTGATCGGCGGTGTGGATCCTTATACCGGCCGATCAAGCAGCAGTGACCGAATCTTTGTTGATAAGCTGACTTTCGGTCCCGAACTGCTTCCCGGAGTTGCTAAACTGCCGGGATTCAGAGAGTCCCGCCGGGGAGAAGTTATAATTTTTGAAAATCCTGAGTACGAGAGCCCCTCATTAGTATACGAAATTGCCCAGAGAGTTTTGTATATGGTGTCTTTATCTTTAATTGATCTCAACCGCATTACCGCCGGTGAAACGGCCCATCAGTTTTTAATCAAGCGGCAGGCGGCTGTGGACGGTGACAGGGTACTGTTCCGCCGGGGAGAGCTGTATTTTCAGCCTGCAGGAGAATCCTCTCTGATACCCGAGGCGGAGTTTAAAGAGTTTTCCGGACAGGATTACGGGAATCACCTGCTTCTGGACCCTGCATATTATGATAACCGTGAGGCGTGGATTAAAGCAAAATCCCTGGAACAGGCCGGGCTGACTGTGGACAGGAAAACTGCAGACCAGGCGGCGGAAAACTGGGTGTCTCCTTTAAGAATCAGAATCGGCGACAGTTATGAAGATGAGCGAATAGCCTCAGGGATACTGCGTACTTTATATCCATTTGATGAAAATATCGCCTCGGCAGATGAACGCTATACTCAGGGAATCTACGTCCCGAAAAACTGGCTTCTGCCCCTGGGGGATAACCGGAGCAACTCTCTGGATGGCCGTTATTTCGGTCCTGTATCCTCTGATAAAATACTTGGAAAGGCTTTATTCAAGTATTGGCCGCTAGGACGTATCGGTGGTATTCACTGATGCCTCTTCCTGCTACCCGTTCCAGACTTTCGTACAAAGACCGTATCAGTCATCAGAAAAAACGGTTCAGGTTTGTGGGAGTCGTTCTTCTGGTACTGGTAGTTTATCTGTTTATTTCAACAACTCTGGCTGAACCCTGGGTTTTAAATACTACTTCCATGAACCCGGGTTATCCTTCAGGGACCCGGTTTCTAGTCCATCCCTATTGGCTCAGGGATAAGGATGGTGATTTGAGATTTCCACCGAAACGTGGAGATCTTGTTTCCCTGATACCTCCTTATATCGTTCCGGATGCCTGGTATTTTAAAGCAATTAATCCTGTTCTCCGGATGGTTACATTCCAGAAAATTGATATCGGACCTTTAAGTAAAGCCGATGGGGAAAACAGCCGTATATTCAAACGTATTATCGCTCTGCCGGGAGATACTGTTTATCTTGAAGACTCTGTCGCTTATGTCAAAGGCGCAGAGGATGAATTCTTTATCAGTGAGTTTGAGATGAGCGGTATCGGCTACGATCTTGAAATGCATAACTTACCCCGGGGATGGTCTGAAAAGCTCCCTCTCTCCGGTACGATGGATCCCCTGGTTCTGGAAGAGGGACAATATTTTGTTCTCGGGGACAATCGATCGGCATCTAATGATTCCCGTTACTGGGGCTCCATCCCAGTGGAAGATATCAGAGGAAAGATTTTTTTCTTCTATTGGCCGTTACACTCCTTTGGCAAACCTTAGTAATCTTTCACTCTATTTTCACATCCCTTTCTGCGTGAAACGATGCCGGTACTGTGATTTCTACAGTGAAACCGGAGCTGGAAGGGAAGTCCTTGCCAAAACTCTTGATACGCTTATTCAGTCTCTGGACCAATCCCTTACTCTTTTGAAACCTCAAACCTTTCCGACTGTTTTCATCGGCGGTGGTACTCCCAGCCTGATTCCGGTGGATCTGCTTGATCGTTTTCTTACCCGGTTGAACCGCAGGATAAAGGGTTCCGTTGAGTTTACTATTGAAGCCAATCCCGAATCTTTATCCCGGGAGTTTCTCGAAGTAATCAGTTCCCATGGAGTGAACAGAATCAGTATGGGAGTACAAAGCTACGATGAGAAACTTCTTTCCTGGCTTGGACGGCCTGCAGGCAGAGCTGCTGTAGATCGGGCAGATAGTCTGCTTGCAGAATTCTGGAAGGGCCGACTGAGCCGGGATTTGTTGGCCGGACTTCCCGAAATCTCCGGAATTTCCGGGGAGAGAAGAATCCTGGAAGATATTCAGCAGGCTCTCCAGAAGAACCCCGGACATCTATCTCTGTACGAGCTTACCGTTGAAGAGGGAACAGCTCTGGCCGGCAGTGTAAAGGATTTGAATTCTCTGCCCGACGAGTCTGTTGCTTTTAAAGAATGGAAATCGGCTGTTTCATTTTTAGAAAAACAGGGATATCGGAGGTATGAAATATCCAATTTTGCACGAAATGGTGAGGAATCCCTGCACAATCTGAATTACTGGCGGATGCAGCCTTATCTAGGAGTCGGGCCAGGCGCCGCTTCAACCTTTTCTTTATCGGGGGATTCGGAAAACTCTGAAGTTAGCAGTGTTATACGCAGGCAGGAACCACGGAACCTGAACGCCTGGTTATCCAATCCCGAAAATGCATTCTCTGAAGAAATCCTCAGTTCCGGAGAGCTGGCTCTTGAACATTTTATGATGGGGCTGCGTACATCGGAGGGTATTTCTATCCACAGATTCAAAAACATCTTCGGACTCAGCCCTGTAGATGCTGCAACAGAGGCGATTAAAAGATGGACAGCAGCAGGTATGCTCTTCTGTGATACTGAGTCCATTCGCCCTACTGCAGGGGGAATGGAACTACTTGATATGGTGCTTGCCGATATTGCCTCTGATGCTGATAAAGTCGACTGGTCCCGATTTTGCCGGTGGCCTCAGCCTTGACCCCTCTTCCGGCCTTGTGATAATGTTTTTTGGCTTAATTCAACTGCAATAAAAGAATAATACTTGAAACCAGTAAGGAGTCTCCCATGTCAGGTCATAGTAAATGGCATACAATTAAACATAAGAAAGGTGCCACCGATGCCAAAAGGGGCAAAATCTTTACCAAGATAATCAAGGAAATTACCGTTGCAGCCCGGATGGGTGGCGGTGAGGAAGAGGCCAACCCCCGGCTGCGAACCGTTATTCTCAAAGCTAAAGCGGCCAACATGCCAAAAGATAATATTGAGAGAGCTATTAAAAAAGGTACCGGCGATCTGGAAGGTGTGGAGTATGTTGAACTGAACTACGAAGCCTACGCTCCGGGTGGTGTGGGGTTAATGATAGAAGCTCTTACAGATAATAAAAATCGTACGGCAGCAGATGTCCGAACTATCCTTTCAAAAAGCGGCGGCCAGCTTGCAGCCAGTGGTGCTGTTTCTTACATGTTCAACCGTAAGGGACTGATTGTCTATGAAGCTGAGAATATCGATTTCGAAGCTTTATTTGAGGCGGCCCTTGAAGCCGGAGCTGAAGATGTAACCGAAGAGGGCAGTATGATTGAAGTGATAACTGACCCCGGTGATTTCGGTGACGTTCTTGAAGCTCTGCAGAACGGTGGTTTTAAACAGGAGAGTGCTGAAGTCCTGATGATCCCGGATAACACAGTAACTTTGGAAGATGAGAAAGTGGCTAAAGTGTTAAGACTCATTGACAGACTGGAAGATAATGATGATGTTCAGTCAGTAGCCTCAAATCTGGATATCCCCGAAGATTTCGAGATGCCTGAGTGACCCACAGGGTGCTCGGGATAGACCCCGGTCTGGCCAGCACCGGCTGGGGAATTATCGATTCTTCGGGAACCCGTCATAAGCATATTGATCATGGAACGATTTCAACCGGTTCCAAAGAACAGCCTGAGCGTAGGCTTCTCAGTCTATTCAGGGAAATAACTTCACTGATAGAAGCATTCAAACCTTCTGGAATGGGTATTGAAACCCTTTTTTTTACAAAAAATATTTCTTCAGCCCTGCCGGTTGCCCAGGCCAGAGGTGTGGTATTATTAGCTGCTGCCCAGCAGGGTATGGCGGTAGGCGAATACTCTCCGGTAACTATTAAACAGTCGGTTGTCGGTGCTGGAGGTGCAGCCAAGATTCAAGTGCAGGAAATGGTGAGAATCCTTCTGGGTCTTCAGGATATTCCCAAACCCGACCATGCCGCCGATGCCCTTGCAGCAGCAATAACTTTTATTCACCATGGGAGCTTATGGTTAACAGTATCCACGGAATTATAACTTTCAAGTCCTCCGATCAGCTTGGTCTGGAAAACTCCGGAATCGAGTGGGCTATTGATACCACAGCTACCTCACTTTCATCTCTGCCGGGAATCGGCGAAGAGGTAAGAATCTACACTCATCTCCATCATACTCAGGATCAGATGAAAATGTACGGTTTTGCCAGCCGGGAAGAACGAACACTTTTTCTGGCTCTGCTTACTGTAAATGGTGTCGGACCGTCTTTAACCCGTAAAATCCTCTCAGGAACAACACCCGCTCGTTTTATGCTGGCTCTGGATGCCGAAGACTTATCCTCCCTGGGTAGTATTCCGGGGCTTGGGAAGAAAACAGCCCAGAAAATCGTGCTCCAGCTGAGAGGAAGACTTATCGAAGATAGTGAAACCACCATCGGTGCCGGCAGCGAGGTTAAAGATGTTGTTGAAGCTCTAACCGCCATGGGATTTGATTCACGGGGAGCTCTAAAGGCTGTAAATGCAATCCTTGAAAAATCTGATATAAAGCAACTGAACTCTAATGAAAGGGAAAAAGAAGTTCTCCGCCGGGCGATTATCGCAATGAGTTCATAATGGAAGGAAAACCTCTAACCCCCCATGCGTCTCCAGGCGAAGATGAACGTGACAACGGTATTAGACCCCGATTTCTCCAGGAATTCCTGGGTCAGAAAGAACTTAAAGAAAATCTTTCTATTTTCATAACCGCCGCCAGAGAGAGAAAGGAACCTTTGGATCATGTTTTTATCAGTGGACCTCCGGGACTGGGGAAAACCACTCTGGCCAATATTATGGCCAATGAGCTGGGTGCGGATATTAAAGTCACCAGTGCTCCAGCCCTTGATAAACCCAAGGATCTGGCCGGGCTTTTATCCACAATTCCTGAAAAAACAGTTTTTTTTATCGATGAGATTCACCGGCTGAAACCTGCCATTGAAGAGATGCTTTATATCGCTATGGAAGATTACGAACTGGATTGGATTATCGGCCAGGGACCGGCTGCCCGAACGGTGAGAATCCCGGTTCCCCCATTTACCCTGGTAGGTGCCACAACCAGACCCGGGCGGGTAACCAGTCCTCTATTCACACGTTTTGGAATTACTGTCCGCATCGACTACTACGGTCATGACGAGTTGGATCGGATAATCAAGAGAACCGCCGGGATACTTGGTATAGGTATTAACAACGACGCATCAGCTCTTCTGGCACGCTGCAGCCGGGGGACTCCCCGGGTGGCCAATCGTCTTCTGCGCCGAATGAGGGATTTTGCCCAGGTAGGTGGCTCTCCGGTGGTTACGAACAACATTGTAGAAGACGGACTCAAGCGCCTCCGTATAGATCTTGAGGGTCTCGAAGAACAGGACCGGCGAATTCTGGCTGCTATTATCGATCGTTATGCCGGAGGACCGGTGGGGGCTGAAACCCTGGCCATCAGCGTGGGTGAAGGTATTGATGCTCTGGAAGATTTTTATGAACCCTATCTGATTCAGCGGGGATTTCTCCAGCGAACCCCCAGAGGGCGCATGGTGACAGATCTGGCCTATAAACATCTGGGACGAAAGAACCACAGTAATGAAAACCAGCCTTTTCTCATTTAATCTGCCCGAAAGTCTTATCGCACAGGAGCCCCCCCTGCAGAGGGGCAGCAGCCGTCTGATGGTTTTAAATCGTAATGACAATGCCCTCCCTGAACATTTGAATATGCAGAACCTGCCATCTCTTATTGAACCCGGCACAGTTATGGTTTTTAACGATACCAGGGTAAGAAAGGCCCGTTTTTTTGCTGAAAATGCCGAAACCGGAGGCCGGGGAGAGTTCCTCTTTATTCATCCCACAGTCCATGGAGAATGGGATTGTGTGGTAGACAAGGCTAAAAAACGCAAAGTCGGCCAGAAATGGATTTTCCCGGGAAATGTAGTGGGAACCATCACCGATACCCCCTCCAGTGATAGAAAAACGGTATCCTTAGAACCTGTTCCATCTGAAAGCTGGTTTGAAACCCATGGTCACATCCCTCTGCCGCCTTACATGAGGCGCCCTGATAATGCGGCCGATACTGAGCGATACCAGACAGTCTATGCACGGAATACCGGCTCTGCCGCCGCTCCAACTGCAGGACTGCATTTTACCGATGAGATACTCAACTCCCTGAAAAACAGGGGTGTTGAAACAGCGTGGGTAACTCTAGAGGTGGGATTGGGAACTTTTGCCCCGGTTCGTACCGAGAATATTCAGGATCATCCCATGCATCACGAGAAATACACTGTTCCTGCTGACACAAGCCGTATTGTGGGTAGAGCCCGGAAGGAAGGGCGGAAGATACTGGCGGTTGGTACCACCGCGGTAAGAACCCTGGAAGCATCCTGGAATGGAGATGAACCTGAAAGCGGTGAGGGATCTACAAACCTTTTCATCTACCCGGACTACAGCTTCAAAGCGGTCGATCAGATTTTTACAAACTTCCATACACCGAACTCAAGTCTGCTGATGCTGGTTTCCGCATTCTTTGGAAGAGAAAAACTGATGGCTGCGTATGATACGGCTATCAAGATGAATTACCGTTTTTTTTCCTATGGGGATGCAATGTTAATCCGCTGAGTCATCCGGTGTTTCAGTAGGTATTGTAGTCCATATTTTTGAATTCATCTCTCACACGTTCCAGCCGGGAGAGATGATTCTCGATGATATCTCTATAGTCCAAATCTCCTTGTTCGATACGGAAGGCTTCATCTTCCCAGTACTGTATCTCATCAAGGTTAATCCAACGAAAACGGTTTTCTCGAGCCACCCGACTGTATGATTGTGCCAGATCCCATGTTTCCATGGCCAGTTTGTAGTAGGATTCTGCAGTTCTTAAACTGTCCAGATTGGCAGACTTCCAGGGGTAGTTATAAAAATAAGCGTTAAACTTATCGTATTTAGCAGCCATAGCCAGATATTCATCAGTAATTCTCAGATACACATGCATTTCAAAGAGGTTTCGGTATTTTTCCCATTCCTTCTCATCTTCAATTCTGGCCAGAGCATTTAAAGGATTGGCGAAAGGAGATTTGAGGGCCATGGAAAGATAGTAGATATTTTCCGCACTGTCTTCCGGGTACCGGTACATCTGCTGGTGGTAAAGTTTATAGAATTGCTCGGCGTACTGTACTTTCCAGGCAAAGAGACTGCTTGAAGGGATAAAAAAGAAAAGAGCTATAATTATCAGTCTGGCTGTCAGCCTCAGGAAATACTTCATCAATCTTAATATCGGTATTTCCTGAGCTTCAATTCAGTCGGCTTTTATATGAGTTCGTGTAGAAACTCCAGGGCCGCTTCGCATACGGCCCCGACTTCTTCTCTGGAATCCAGTTCCAGTATGTTCATACCCTGATTGCGGAAGGCTTTGATAGATTTTAGGTATGATGCTGAAACTCTGTGTTGAAGTTCTTCCTTATCAAAAATTTCTGATTCACCCCGGGTTGAAATTCGTTTTTGAGCCTCCTCTACAGGAAGTCCGAGATAAATAAGATAACCGGGAAGTGGATATTCGTTGTTCAGTCGATAAACCCAGTCCCATTCTGCATCGAGAGACTGATAAGCCAGAGATGAAAAGAAGTAACGGTCGGTAATATATATCTTTTCTGAGTCAACGATGTCCCGAATCCCACCAGGGCTGTAAAGATGTTCACGCCTGTCTGCGGCAAAAAGCATCGCCAGGGTTTTCGGTTGAACAGGTTTTTCCCCTGAAAGAGCTTTTCTTATGATTCGGCCGATATGCCCCTCAGTAGGCTCGCATCCTGTAATAAAGGGTATCCCTGTACGAGTTAAGGATTCACCCAGGTTCCTGGTAAGGGTTGTTGTTCCTGCCCCGTCGATTCCTTCAACAGCCACCAGCCTCTGCCATAATTCCCTATTACTATTCATCCATATTCCTTTCGGTCTAAGTGATTTTTCAGTTAAGATAGGACCGATGCAAGCTCACCGTCCACCCTGCCAGCCTGAAAGAAAACGACTGTTGCTGTTTTTTTTAATTCTCAGCAGTATTATTGTTACTTTGTCCGGACAGGATTTTGTGCTACCCGATCTGATTCTCTCCAAACCCTCACAATCTGATATAACTCAACCCGGCAATTATTTAGATGCTTCCCAATACTGGAACCCCATATTACCTTCCTACAGGCGTCTTTATTCAGTTTCTGAAACAGCAATTCCTGCCGCTGATCTCATTATTCCCGGGAAAAAACCAGCTGGAGAAGAAAATCTACATCCTGTAATACCGCAATACTATTCAGGTTTGTATCAATTCATTCCATCTCAGTATCGATATGTAAAGGCGGAAATGGAAGTCGATATCAGGGAAGGAGTGGATGCAGAGCTTAATTTTGTTATCCCATTCTTCGGTAATCTGGGCTGTATTTTCTTCTATCCATTACCAGCGTCTTCTCCACGTCCGGTTTCCGGTGAGATTAACTGGTCCCGTATCGGGATGTACTCAGGGGACATCAGGCTGGGTTTAATAGATAACAGCGATGTTAACCCATATTCTACCGGCCATATGAGCTGGAATGGCGGTATTCTCAGACCTGATTCCTACTCTCTGGATTTTTATGCCTATGGTACGGAGAAACCTGGTGTCTCCCTTGAGGCCGGATCTCGTTTTCAATACAGTTTTAAAGACTCAGAATGGATGCTGTTCAGTAAAGTTACAGGAGGCGGTTGGTATTCTCCTGAGGAGGGCAGCGGATTCATAGAAACTGCACTGGCAGCAGGATTCAGTTGGCCGAGTGTAAAAATATCGATAAAAGCTGGAGCTGATGTTTTTTATTCGGGAGTATCCGATTTCGGTGGAGCACCATTTTTAAGTTTTCAGTGGCTTCCTGAACGGGATTTCAGT
>DEIH01000108.1:11003-30610 GCA_002352375.1 Spirochaeta sp. UBA2779
ACTTCAGTTGAAGACAAGAGAGTATTTGGAACCTTATCTTTCGGTTATAGAGAGGGATTAAAACGTATTAAATTATCAGGGAAATGGGATTGTTCTTTTAATGGATATCCGAATCTATGGGAGGTTCAATTTGAGTATAAGCTACAAAAAAATGCACTTTATATCTCTGGGGGTACAGAAGATGCAATACTTGCAGGGTATTTACCCGGGATTAGAGGCGAACAGCCGATAATGGGTACAGGTGTTATCTGGACTTTCAGTAACAACTGGAAGATCGATATATTTACATACACGAAGATACCCTGGAATAATCCTTCCTTGCGTTTTTCATTAGACTGGAGAAAATAATGAGTGAATTGATTGGAGCGAATTGGATAATTCTCACGCCAATTATTGTCTTATCTGTTGCGGCCCTCGGGGTAATAATTGAGAGAACCCTGTTTTTTCTCCGCATCCGTCCGGGGTCCGAGTCTGTCTTTACTCAGACAATCAGCGGAATTGGCAATATTCCGGCAGTGAATCTACTGAATCAATTATCCGAATACAGTGAAAGTCCTGCGGTGAAACTGTTGGATTTTGCTCTGACAACCCAGATTCGGAAAGTTCCGCAAATCTACAAGCAGCGTCTGGAGGCTTTAAGGGATCGGCAGCTGGATAAAATGGAACAGAATCTGCCTATTCTCAACGGTATTGGTAATGTAGCCACCTTGATGGGCTTGTTCGGAACAGTCTCCGGAATGATAAGAGCATTTTCCCGAATGAATGAAACAGGGAACTCCGATCCTTATATTCTGGCAGGAGGTATTTCCCAGGCCCTGATTACTACTGCTGCCGGCCTGGCCGTAGCCATCCCGGCAATGCTTGCCAATCATCTTTTTGAGGCTGTTGTTGACAGGCATGCCGAGCAGATGAATGAAGTTGTAAATGAATGCCTGTCCATATCCGGAGTGCAGTATGCCCGCAAGAGAGAATCGAAGACATCGCCGGCGTAGTGGAGGTTTACTCCTTACGCCCTTGATTGATATTATTTTTCTTCTCACTCTTTTCTTTGTCTTGAATACCAGTTTCAGGCAGGAGCAGTATCTTGATGTGGATCTGCCCGCATCTGAAACCTCAGAAGATATACAGGCATCGGGAATAACCCTCACACTGCGTTCTGATGGTTCTACTGCAATCGACGGTGAAGAGGTGAGCTGGGAGACTGTTACCGCATCTATCAGAGATAGAGCTTCCGCTTCAGGTAATACAGAGGTTGTTATACGTGGGGATGAGAATGTTCCTTACGGCAGAGCTGTTGCCGCTCTGGACCGGGTAAGACTGGCGGGTATTGAATCAATTTCTCTGCAGACTGTAAGATCAGGGGAATAAATTGGCAAAACCCTTTCTATTATCTTTAGCCATACATCTTCTCATTCTGGGTGTAATATTAGTCTGGTCATTATCAGACAAAGCAGAAAGCGGATATGTTGAAACTGTTACAATTAGAATCAGGAATCGAAGCTTGAGATCTGATTATTCTTCAGGGGTAAAAGCTGCTTCCCCATCAGAAAGCAGTCGTAATATCCGAAAGACAGCAAGTCTCCCTCAATTAACAGAACCTGCTGTTTTATTCAGTTCTCAAAAATTCCTCCCATCAGTTTCCTCTAAAAGAGAAATTCGGGATACTGCTCCTTTGATGGATCTTAACGATTCCAATATCCCTTTACCCGGTGTTGACGATTCAATCAGAAGTCAATCACTTGCAGCCGTAGATCCTCTGGCAGGTATTGAAGATCTTCTACCCGATTTAAGTAACTCCTCAAAGAGTAGTTCCGATTCCTGGTCTCTCGCATGGGAAAATGGTTCACAACGGGGTATCCTGTCAGCACCGGCTATCAAACCGGAGGATTATCCGCAGGAAACCGAAAAACTGCAGGATATACTTGTACTGATTATGGTTTCCCCTCAGGGGGATGTACTCAGTGCTGAAGTGGTACCTCCGGGATCGGGGGATATACGTATAGACCGTAAAATACACAATGCTGCATTGCAATTGGTGTTGGAACCCTGGCCTGAAGAAAACGGAGTACAGGAAGGCAGCCTCCGCCTTTTATTTCAGGATGGAAATCAATGAAACTCAGATTTTCCAGAATCCAGATTTTTCAAACCTCGTTACTTCTATTAAGCCTGATTCTAGGCTACCTTGTTATATTTCCATTGAGAGAAGCCGCTGATAGACGGGCTGAAATCCTTAAAAACCGTCTAATCGGCCAGTTGGAAAATTCCCTGGGAATAGATATTTCATATGACAGTATATCGCCAGCATTACTTTCTATCGTTACCGTCAGAGGATTGAAAGTGGAGTTTGATGAAGGTGACTTCTCAGCAAAGAAAGTCAGAGTTTTTTACAACCCTCTGCGTCGTTTGACAGGGCAGGAAGATGACCCTATCAAGCTGATTTCAAGAATTGCCGTAAACGAGAGTGACTTGAACTTGAGTTTGTCTTCCGCTGTGGAGAATGATAATACAACGTCCCGGAAGATTGCTTTCGATCCCTGGCCGCTTCTTGTGGATAAATCTGTTGATATCACAGGTTTCTCTGTAAATTTAAATCTTAACGAAAGCTCTATTATCAGTGCTGAAGATATTTCTCTGCAATTGAAAGATGATAAAGGGACGGTACGGTATTCGTTACAGGGAACCCTTTATGCTTCAAGTTCCGGCGGAATGGAAAGATTTGGTAGAATAGAAACCTCTCTATCATCCCGGGGTAGGTATTCACCCTCGACAGCAACGGCAAACGGGAGACTGGATCTGCTGAAGGCCGAATCCAACATCGTTACTCTGCAGCCCATGGCCGTAGACTTTACATTTTCGGGGAATGAACTTACCGCCAGGAGACTTGATGATTCGGTTCCTCTGGATCTTGCATTCAGATTCTCAGACAAAGAGTGGAGTATCAATGGAGAGGCTGTAGGACTGAGCATGCGGGAAATTGCCGTACCGGGAGCTTCTGTAGGATCCTGGGATCCCTGGTTTTCATCAGTTATCGACGGGGCCTTTGAATTTTCATCTTCTAAAGCACATCAAACAAAGAACTACGATGTAGACCTCAATCTCTCTATGCAGGCAGGAAAGCTTCCATGGGATGCTGCTGCTGAATTGAAGTTCAGAGGATCTGAAGAGTCTGCTGACATCGATATGATAAAGCTGAGTTCCGGCTGGGGAGATTTTACATATAAGGGAATTTTCTCAATCAGCAATCTGGCTCCAGAGGGCCGAATTGCTTTTAACCTGGAGGATCGGCTTCTCGGCTATCCGATATCTGCTGTTTTTAGCCTGAAAACCAACAACGGCGCTATCAGCGCTGAACCGGTATTATTTGATGCTGCAGGTTTGGATTTTGAAGATTTTCGATTCCTTATTATACGTGAACCTGATATTTATGCTCTTTCCCTGCTTGTTATCCCCGGTATGGAGGGAGATGAGACGGCAAGACGTCTTACTATCGATGGATTATTTGACACCAGCGCGTCTCCGGTGTTCCATGGATATGCCAGTATAGAGGGGTTTGATTCAGAATATATTGTCAGAATATTAGGCTTAAACAAAGCTGTTAAATTACCTGTAATTAAAAATTCTTTTGTAAATATGCAGGGGTATTTTGAAGCCAATAAAAATACCTGGGTTTTATCGGTTAATAACGGCGAGCTGAGAGACAAGGATAATCAGGAAAACTATATCTCCTTTAAAGGCCGTGCATCACCGGGTAATCTGTCTGTTGACAGTCTCAGAGTGTCCTGGAATGACTACATTGTCGATGGCAGAGGTTATGGCCAAAGCACTGAGGATGGAGGTATTGCCGAAGCTCGGATTCTTATTGATGAAGAGATGTATCCGCTTAACGCCCATTGGTTTTCAGACGGTAAATTGCAGATTGATAGTGATTTCGGCTTAAGTGCACATCTGGGTTCCCGATCCGTAAACGGGCGCTCTCTGCAAGTTCTCAGCAACGATATTTCAATACCTCTTAAAAATGGTTTTATCACGGCAGATATGGACATCCGAGGGCGTGTTTCCAGAAATGACTGGGATTTGTATATCAATAAAACAAATCTGAAATTAACGGGAAAACCAGATGATTCGGAGCTGACAATCAGCTTTAATGGAACGGTGAATCCGGGAACAATCATTCTTCCTGACATTAAAATCCTTGATAATCTGGGAAATTTATCAGGAAATGCATATTTTGAATCCTCGAATGCCGGTAAAAGTATGAATGGCCGTTTTTTCCTGGGATCTCAGAATGAAGAGGCCTACGATATTGCCCTCTTTAAAGATGATAAGATTTGGGATATCGGGATAAAAATGAATTCCGCCCGCCTTGAGCGATTAAAAAAAGAAGGGTTAAAAGGAAGCCTGACGGCCATCGGGCGTATGACAGGGACCCTGAACGATCCGCTAATCAATCTTGATATCAATACAACTGAAGGCTTTCTTGATGGTGAACCACTTGAGGTCAGAGGAACTCTTACCATGGAGAACGGACGGGTTAGAGTGCAGGATCTTTTTTATCAATATGAAGGAATGTCTTTGAGCAGAGGCTTGTTTCTTGCCAACTTAAGTAATGGGACTATGCGCTCCACTGCAGAATTGAATGCCACATATAATCAGGTTCCCGTATCTTCAGGATTCTCTCTCGCCATGGATTATGACCGTAGTTTTTCTCTGTTTGAACTTCTTGAAATACCTCATACAGGTTTTAAAGGGACGTTGGCGACAAGGGCGGTACTATGGGATTCAAAAGAGCATCTACCTGCATTCACTTTTCAATTTTTTAAAAATGATGATTACTTCCGGATGCAGACACCGGATAAAAGTATATTGGACGTAGAGTATCAGTTCGGCTCAGGCGAATTGAATATGCTTTCCGGGGATCCTATGCCTGTTGTCACCCGGGGAGGTGGTGTGGTTAAAGATGGTCAGATGGATTTATCATTCCCGGAATTCAGTTTGGATCCGGTCTTTATAAATTATGCCATGTTCAGAGATCCCATTCTTCTTCAGTACCACGTTATATTTCAATCCGGTCGTTTTACCGGAAATCTGGACATAAACGGACCGACGAGCAATCCGCTTATCAACGGTGAGGTTCTTGCTGATAAACTTCAGGTTGATACCCCCTATACCTATGCCGATATTAAACCGGCAAGTACAAAAATCCATTTTAAGGATCATCGGGTAGATGTAGATACCTTGGAAATCCCGGTTGGAGACGGCATTGTATACGCCGGGGGACATATTATTCTGGACCGTTTAAAACTTGTTGAATTTGATATGACCTATGGAGGAAAAGGTACAGTCAGAGGACCTGGTGTGCCGGTGTATTACCCTATGATGGGAGTTAATCTCGATGGGGTTTTTACTGGAGAAGTAAGAATGACAGGAGGGGATAAATATTTTGTTTTAACTGGTAATATAACATTTCCTTATCTCAAAGCCTCCCTTGGATCGGCAATTATCCCTGTCAGTCAGGCAAGAGAGGGTGTTTATCCTGCCAGTGTCGATTTTGATTTTAACTTCATAACGGGGAAAAATTGCACATTTTTCCTGCCGAATGAGCAATTTAAAATTGTTAAAGCGACAGCAGAAAGCGGCCGGGTTATCAATTTGCAATACAGTAACCGGCCCAAATCAATGTCGATTACCGGGCGGCTTCCAATAAAATCCGGAGATATTTATTATTTCGACCGTGATTTTCAAATAACCGAAGGTTCAATCATCTTCAATGAGTCTCTGGGAAATTTCGATCCAATGCTTTCAATTAGAGCTGAAACAAAAGTTCGGGATGATAACGGCGATGATGTTTCTGTGGCCCTGGTATACAATTCCCCGGTGAAATCGGATTTTACACCCAGAATTGAAACTATTCCATCCCGGTCAGATCTTGAAGTGATGGCCTTGTTCGGTCAGGCTGTTGCGCCCTATTCAGAATCCAAAGATTCCGGTGCGGCAAGTACTGTTTTATTGGCAACTGGTGGTATGTTCGGTCAGGTGGGTATTGTACAGCCCTTTGAGGATGTCCTCAGGGAGGGACTTAATCTTGACATGGTAACTATCCGGACGGATATAATCGAGAACACATTGGCGGAGGGTCTGGCCCGGGGGGAATCGACAAACGATAGTACCCGATCTACCGGTCTGGGGAGGTATTTGGATAACACCAGCTTGTATGCAGGAAAATATATCGGAGATGCATTGTTTATTTCCGGTACAGTTTCAGCAAATTATTTTGAAAAGCAGCGTCTGCGTTCTGTTTTCGGCGGCCTTGAATTCGAAACGTCTGTGAGTCTAGAAATGGAAACACCTTTTTTTAATGTAGCATGGTCGTATTCTCCAGATCCAACAAGAAATCAGAATTTTGTTGCAGAAAATGAGATTTCACTGAAATGGCAATTTTCTTTTTGAGACACAATATATGAAATCACCAAAATTGAAAAAAGGAGCCTGAATGCGGCAAATTACAGTGGTTCTGCTCCTGGCATTACTCATCCCTTTAACCGCTTTTTCTCAGAACAATCAGCAGGATAATCAGTGGTATCTGGATAAACCTATCGCAGATATCAGGTTTGAAGGTTTATCCTCGGTATCAAAAAATGAATTACTGGGCCTTATCAGGCCTTATCTGGGACAGAAGTATACCGACACTCTTTCCTGGGATATTCAAAGTAAATTGTACGCTTTGGATTATTTTGACATAATTATTCCTAAGATTCTTCCCGGTGATTCAGCTTCTGAAAGCCTTATACTGGTTTTTCAGGTACAGGAAAAACCTATAGTTAATGAGGTTTTGTTCAGCGGTAATAACAAGGTGAGACGGGGCGACCTGTCAGATGCCGTGCTTATTAAATCAGGCGACCTGCTAAATCCGGGATCCTTAAGAATTGATGAAAAGGCTATAATCGATCTTTATCTTGAAAAGGGTTTTATTGAAGCTCAGGCGACTGGCGACTACACCGTTGATGAAAAATCAAACCAGGCTACAGTTGTTTTTAACATTGTAGAAGGAAATCAAACCAAAATAAGTGATATCCGTTTTGTGGGTAATGATAAACATGTTTCTGATAGTACTCTGCAGAACCTGATGAAAACCAAGGCACAATCTCTTTTCAGCAAGGGGTTGTTTGTAGAGACAATGCTGCAGGAGGATTTAAAGACTATTGAACGGTATTACGGCGATCAGGGTTTTATCAATGCCAAAATCCTGGATGTCAATAAAGAAATCATCTTCGATCAGGATGAAAATCTCAATAAGATGGTAATTACCATTGTGATTGAAGAGGGTAAAGCCTGGACTTATGCCGGTATGACATTTAACGGTAACCGGATTTACTCGGATGAAGAGCTTGAAGCCCTTGTACTGCAGCAGCCTGGAAAAACATTCAGCAGTACAAAATTTCAGACTGATTATCAGCGCGTGTCCGATCTGTATTTTGAGAACGGCTACATTTTTAACACCTTCACCTACGAGGAGAAAAGGGTTGAAGAGCGCCGTGAAGTATCTTATGTGGTTGATATTACCGAGCGTGATCGTGCTCACATTGAAAATATAATTATCCGGGGTAATGATAAAACAAAGAGTTATATCATTCGTAGAGAAATTCCCCTGGAAGAAGGTGAGGTTTTCAGTAAAGCAAAAATCATTGAAGGTACCAGGAATTTGTACAACCTTCAGTTTTTTGATGTTGTTGACCCCCAGCCCTATCCCGGGAGCAGTGATGGTCTGATGGACCTGATTATTGATGTCTCAGAGGGGAAAACTTCGGATATCGGTTTCGGGTTATCCTTCTCCGGTGGACCGGACTTCCCGATATCAGGGCAGTTGAATTGGAACGATCGGAATTTTCTGGGCAGGGGACAGGTGCTGGGAGCTGAGATTAATGTATCTCCGGATGTGCAGAAGGTAACCCTCAGATTCACAGAGCCCAGAATTCTGGGGAAACGCTGGTCTGGTGGTGTTGATGTCAGCTGGAGTCATGATGTTAATAGACGTATCAATCAGGACTGGGATGGAAACGGACTGCCCGATCCCTACAACACCTGGGAAGAGTATGATGCAGCAGGCCGAATTGTTCCCGAAGACTATCAGATGGAGTATAAATCCCACTATATCTCAACTGGTTTAAATACCGGGTACACATGGGTTACCAGACTTGGACGTCTGGGACTGTCCACAGGGCTGCGTTTTACCTGGGAGTATGTTGATTACGATCCAACAGTTTTCAGGCCTCATAATCAGGATCTCAGAGAGAACCTGGAAACGTGGAAATATGATGACAGTATTTCCCTCCGTTTATCCTGGGATACAAGGGATTTACAGTTTGATCCGACTAAAGGTTTCGTCCTCAGTGAGAACTTGACATTTGCCGGATTGCTGCCGGTTTCCCGGCGGGATTACATAAAGAGTATTACCCGGTACAACTACAATTTACTTATGTTTAATGTGCCTGTAAATGATAAGGGCGGTGCATTCAAGGGTACCCTGTATTTTAATACCGCATTTTCCGGTCTATTTAACAAACCATGGTCGGATACTATCGCCGACCGTCAGAGAGATGGCTTCTACATTGACGGTATGTTTGTCGGCCGTGGATGGGATCCAAGTTCAGGTTACCGTTATCTCTGGGATAATACCCTTCAGTTCAAATTCCCGATTGTGCCGAATATTCTTGCTTTTGACATATTTCTCGACGGTGTGGGAGCATGGGTAGCTACCAGGGGTCAATTTGACAGCAGTAATGCATTACTGAATATGAATATTAATGACTGGCGTTTCAGTCTTGGTGCCGGTTTCCGTTTTGCAAACCCTCAGTTCCCGATAGGGATATATCTAGTTAAGAAATTTCAATGGGATCTGAAAGGTAATATCAACTGGAATCCGGAATCCGATCTTACCGAGTTCAAAAACTGGGGCATGGATCTTGTAATAGCCTTTAATATGAATATTTATTAGGAGTCCGAAATGAAACGTGTTTTAGTCTTATTGTTATTTGTTTTTTTATTCATATTTACACTTCCCTTATCAGCCGAGCAGATAACCAAGGTTGCTGTTCTTGATTACACAAGAATACTCTCTGCATTTTATGCAGATTCGGCAGAAGCCCGGCGGATTGATGAGATGAAAGCAGTTTTTGCACAGGAAGTCCGAAGACTTCAGGAGGAAATTCAGACTCTTGAAGAAAGAAAACTGGAAGCTGAGAATCGTGGCAATTCCAGGGATGCACTGGATATTGACAGTACAATCCAGGATAAAAAGCAGTACTATCAGGAATATGTCAGGGTAAGAGGCAATCAGATACAGCAATCCGCTGCAAATCTAGGATCCAGTAACGAACTGGCGCGGGAAATACTCAAGGAAATTCAGTATATTGCCGAGTCCAATGGATTCAGCATTGTTTTGAAACGCTCCGATCCTGATTTACTCTGGTGGAGTTACGAAGTTGATATTACCGATCTGGTTCTGCAGCGTCTGATGAGCTCAAACTAACTTCCATGCCCAGTGTCAAAGAAATGACTCCGATGTTCCGTCAGTATACGGAACATAAGGAAAAGAATAAGGATGCTGTCCTTTTTTTCCGAATGGGTGATTTCTATGAGATGTTCAAAACAGATGCGGTGGAAGTCAGCCGTTTACTCAATCTCACCTTAACTCAGAGACAGGGTATTCCCATGTGCGGTATTCCCTATCATGCAGCCGGTAACTATATCGGCCGCTTATTGAAACTCGGGAAGAAGATTGCCATCTGCGAGCAGATAGAACTCCCTCTGAATGGAAAGGGGCTGGCAAAAAGAGAAGTTATTGAAGTTGTCACACCAGGAACTGTTGTTGATGATTCCTATCTTAATGATAGAACAAATAATTATCTCGCGGCCGTAGCAGGGGATGCAAACAGGCTCTCCTATGCCTTTATCGATCTTTCTACCGGTGAGTTCCAGGTAACTGGTTTTACTGCAGAGAGAGAATCTCTTAGACGGGAGCTGGCCCGGACGAATCCAAAAGAATTAATTGTTCAGGAAAGTCTCCTGGAATCAGATGAATACAGTTTCCTCATTGATGCTGGGATCATACTGAACAGAACTCCAGATTGGACTTTTGAACTCAGTTCATCCCGGGAGAGACTTCAGAGACAATTCGGAACTGTTAATTTGAAAGCATTCGGCCTGGAAGCTGATAATCCGTGTATTCCTGTAGCCGGAGCCATTCTTGAATATCTTGACGATAAGCACAGAGGTATTCTGCCCCATATCAAATCAATCCATATTTATGGGGAGGATGATTTTGTCGGTCTTGATGAGTCGACAATCAGGAATCTTGAAATCGTACGAAATCTGCAGGATGGCGGTGATTCTTTTACCTTGCTGCACACTCTGGATCATACGAAAACAGCTCCCGGTGCAAGAAAACTAAGGAAAAGATTGCTTCAACCATTTCCCGATGTGAATAGCTGCAGCTTTTATCATCAGAGAGTTGAGAAACTCTACCACGATCAGCTTGTACTTGCTTCCTTGCGTGATACTTTATCTGGGATTCTCGACCTTGAGCGGCTGGCCTCCAGGGCTGCAATGGACAGGGCCCATGCAAAAGATCTTCTGGCCATTCGAAACTCTCTTTCGAGGTCGGAAGCGGTGAGGGAGTTGCTTGATGATTCTGTTCTTAGTGACTCTGAAGGAAATCTTGATGAACTTTTTATTCCGATGAAAACCCTCGGAGTTTTTTTGTCTGAATCGTTAATGGACGATCCCTCTATCCTGCTTACCGAGGGGCGGTTAATCAGAGCCGGCTGGGATGGAGATTTGGACAAGATGAGGCATATTCGAGATGATGGTAAATCTCTGCTGAATGAATACGTTTCTGAAGAAAAAGCAGCAACGGGTATCAATTCTTTAAAACTGAAGTACAATCGCATCCTTGGATACTTTCTTGAAGTGACTAAAAACCAGTCAGATAATGTTCCCGACAGGTTCAGAAGAAGACAATCACTTACACAGGCGGAAAGATTTTCAACCAACAGGCTGGAGGAATTGGAAACTGAAATAACCAGTGTCGGAGAAAGAATTATTGATCGTGAAAAAGAAATATTTCTCGGAATTCGTGATGAAGTTAAAAAACATGTTTCCAAGCTGTTAAGACTCGCCTCTATTATATCCGAGATTGATGTTGTCCAATCTTTTGCCCATGCAGCTACAGAATACGGATATGTTAAACCTTATATGTCCGAGAATACGGTTACCAATATTACAGGAGGGCGGCATCCGGTTGTCGAACGCCACTTACCCCACGGTTCTTTTGTTCCCAACAGTATTACACTATCCGGGGATGACATTTCCTTTGCTCTGGTTACCGGACCGAATATGGCCGGAAAATCAACGGTTCTCAGGCAGGTTGCCCTGATAACCCTCATGGCTCAAGCCGGCTCATTTGTTCCGGCAGATTCGGCACATATCGGTATTGCCGATAGAATATACTGTAGGGTTGGCGCTTCCGATAATCTTGCAAGAGGTGAATCCACGTTTTTGGTTGAGATGATGGAAACAGCTAATATTCTCAGAAACGCTACACACCAGAGCCTTGTTATCATGGATGAAGTCGGCCGGGGTACAGGTACTGCTGATGGACTTGCCATTGCCAGAGCGGTGTGTGAGTATCTGTTAAATTCAGTAAGCCCCAGAACCCTGTTTGCCACTCATTACCGTGAACTGACAACAATGATACATCCAGGGCTTGTTAATATGTCCATGGCAGTAAAAGAGGAAGGGGATAGTATTATATTCCCGAAACTTCTCATTAACGGCCCATCAGAAGCTTCTTATGGTATTCATGTCGGTGCAATGGCCGGTCTTCCGGAAACTGTTGTTTCCAGAGCAGAAGAACTTCTGACTTATCACAATGATGAAGAAAAAGTTCCTCTAACTGCTCCTGCAGAACGCGAAAAAAACAGTTACACTCCGCTATTGTTCAACCCTGGAGAATTAATTCTTGATAACCTTACCGATCTGGATCTGAATAACACAACTCCACTGGAGGCCTTAAAACTACTTTCGGTTTGGCAGGAAGAATTAAAAGATACCATATAGCTTCAAGTATTTGCGGTTTCCAGCACGTTAAGATCATTGATGATATTAAAAGAATACTTCTGTCCTGTATGTCACAAGCCGGCTTCCGGCTTTATGAGACCCTGCTCCACCTGCGAGAATACGATAGTTCGCAGCAGCCTTGAAACCTGCAGTTTCTGTGCTCAGGATCTGGCAGGCAGTGATAACCCCTGCCTGAAATGCCGTGATTCTCAGCCGGATGTTGATGGGATGAAAACCATTGGAGGCTGGTATGGACCATTAAGGGAATGGCTTTCACAGCTTAAGTACGGTGGTGATGCCCGAATGGCTGAATGGCTGTCAGAGAAACTGTACAATTTATGGCAGGAGAATTGGGAAGGATTACCTGTTGTCCCAGTTCCGCCAAGATTCAAAAGAATATTTAAAAACGGCATCGATCCGGTAGGACTTTTAGCATCAGGTATGCAGAAACACAATGTTCCGGTATTGAGATTACTCAGGAGACATGGGAACAGTACCCAGAAAGCCCTCGGAAGAATTGAAAGGCTTAACGGCAGCACCCTGAAATACAGCCTTAAAACAAATATTCATATCAAAAAAGACTCATACGTTCTTCTGGATGATGTCAGCACCACCGGGGCTACAATAAACGTATGTGCAAAACTGCTTAAGTCTGCCGGGGCCGAACAGGTTTTTGGACTGGTAATCTGTAAAGATTAGTCTGTGAGCTGCTGACACTTGACTCTTGTGATTGATAAAAGTAACATATTGTTGTTAGTTTTATGTCAGAAGGTAAGAGAGCCCGCACTGCGGTCTCTTTTTTTATGACCTTTTATAAAGAGGAACATGGAAACGGAAGAACAGATTAAGAACATTATTTCACCAATACTGGATAGCATGGGATTTTCCCTTGTGGAAATTTCCGTCGGCAGTCAGAGAGGCGATATTAAAGTGAACCTCGTTCTCTACAAAGATGGCGGAATCAGCTTGGACCACCTTACCAGTGCACAAAAAGTTCTGCGCCCAAGACTGGAGCTTGAGTACGACCGTGAGAACCTTTCCATTGAAATCTCCTCGCCTGGGCTTTCCCGGGTAATTAAATCACCACAGGAGTACAGCATCTTTATCGGCAGGCAGTTTCGCCTGCTTTTAGATGAAGAGTGGGTAGTATGTATTCTTAAAGAGGCTGGTGACGATAACATCAAGGTTGAAATTGATAAAGAAATTACTGAAATCCCAATACGCGATATCAGGAAGGCAAAACTTGTTTAGAAATATGAAGGAGACCCGCGGGAAATGAACGCAGATTTTACTGATTCGATAAGACTGATACAATCTGAAAGAGGTATCACCGAAGATCTGGTACTTGCCACGATTGAAGAATTCCTGATGGCTGCATACAAAAAAACCTATGGTACATCAGATAATGCCGTTATCAGATTCTCTGAATCCGGTGAGACGGTTGCCATATATGCAAAGAAAATAATTGTTGAAGACGATGATCTTTACGACCCGGTTTCTGAGATTGAGCTTTCCGAAGCACTAGAACTAAATGAAGAAGGTGAAATCGGTGATGAACTGCTCATTGAAATAGATCCAAAGGATTTTGATCGTGGAGCAGTTCAGAGTGCAAAGCAGAAAGCACGGCAGAACCTTCGTGAGATTCAGAAAGATACTCTTTATTCTGAGTTTAAGGATAAAGTTGGAGAGATGATAATCGGGTACTTTCAACGGGAAAAGAATGGTACCATTTTTGTAGACCTTGGTAAAACTGAGGGAATCCTTCCCCGAAGGTTTCAATCCCCAAGGGAAGAATACCACCATGGTGACCGAATCAAAGCGATGATTGCCGAAGTTAAAAAGGCTCCTACCGGTCTGGAAATTATCCTTTCCAGATCGCATGGTGAGTTTGTAAAAAGAATTTTTGAACTTGAAGTACCGGAAATCTATGATGGTACCGTAGAAATTTTCAAGATTGTCCGTGAACCGGGGTACAGAACAAAAGTAGCTGTTTATTCAACCCGGGACGATGTGGATCCTGTGGGAGCATGTGTCGGTCTCAAAGGCGTACGAATACAGGCGATTGTTCGTGAGCTTGAAGGTGAAAAAATAGATATTCTCAAATATGACAACGATACCATCTCTTTTATTCGGAATGCTCTCAGCCCGGCAGAAGTTCAGGATGTTGTGGTTCTTGACGGTGGTAAGCGTCAGGCACTGGCGATTGTGCCGGAGCAACAGCTTTCACTTGCCATTGGGAAACAGGGTCTCAATGTAAGGCTTGCCAACAGACTTGTTGACTGGAACATTGACGTAAAAACTGAAGCCCAGTTCTCTGAAATGGATGTTTCCCTTGAAATTTCCCGGGCTGCATCAGATCTGTTTAGCGGCATTACGGACAATGATGAAGAAATTACCAGAATCGGCGAACTGCCTGATATTCCGGAACGCCTGGTGTCACTTCTCAAAGAGAATGGAATTGAACTGATTGAAACCCTTATAAGTCTTACAAATGAAGAACTTCGAAGCCTTACTGGATTAACTCCTTCAGATGTTGAACAGATCCAGAAAATCATTGAAGATAACGTTGAAATTATAGAGAGTGAAGAAGATGAGGATGTTCTCGACGACGGGATAGAGGCTGAAGAGCCAAACGATGGAGCCGAAGATGAAATTGAAACTTACGAATGCCCTGACTGTCAGCATGAAATAACAGCAGATATGACAGTCTGTCCGAATTGCGGAGTGGGATTAAGTTTTGAAGTTGAAGAAGTCGAGGAGCAGGAAGAATAGTACATATGACTGAAGAAACAGATAAGAAAAAACCAAAAGCAACACTCATAAAACACCGGAAGCCGGAAGTTGCCAAGTCGATTGCAGCAGAAAGTACTCACAAACCTGAGAAAAAGAAGGTTGTGGTTGTAAAGAAAAAAGTAGTGGTTAAAAAAACGCCGAAAGCTGTTCCGGTGGTTCAGGAAAAAGAAAAACCTGTAAAGGTTGAAGCCTCAAACCCTGCTCCTGTAAAAGAACCGAAAGTTGATAAAGCTCCCATTGAAAAGAAAAAAACGAAATCTGCTGCAGTAGAAAAGAAGAAAGCTGTTAAAGATAAAGTGGAAGCGGCAAAACCTGCAGTTTCTGAAAATCCCAAGGTTGAAGAACCCTTGAAAAAAAATGTAAAAACTGAGAAGCCTGAAGTTAAATCAGAACCGGAAGTAAAGCCTGCCCCAAAAGACGAGCCACTCCCGGTTGAACGAACTTCTTCTGAAAAAATCAGTTCCGGAAAAGACACAGTGGCATCGCCTCCAAAGAGAGGCGGTGTTCAGGTACTTGAAACCAAACGAACCGGTGGTAAAGCTGGTGTTGTCGCCGGTCGTCGGGTAGATGGCGGTTTCAACAGAAGTGATGGTGGCCGTGCCGGAAATATGGGCGGACGTCGTGGTAGCCCAACCGGACGTTCTTACGAAAGCGGACGGTCTGGAACAACTGGAAGATCCGGAGGGTACAACCGTGGCCCCGGAGCTCCCGGCGGCAGATCCGGAGGGTACAACCGTCCGGGCAGTACAGGCCGTTCAGGTGGCTACAATCGAGGACCCGGTGGTACCGGCAGGCCCGGAGGCTACAATAGCGGTCCTAGCAGATCCGGAGGACGTGCGGGCGGAGGACGATCTGGAGGACGATCCGGTGGTCGAGCTGGAGGCGGACGTACAGGCGGAAGATCCGGTGGATTCAACGGACCTTCAAGCCCACCCCCGGTAAATCGAAGTAAGAAATTCTATAAGGCCAAGAAGACATACGATAAGCATAGAGAGGAACAGGAGAAGCTCTACCAGTATTCACGTAAGAAACAGGTGATTCAGGCCAATCCTGTTCCAAAAGAAATTGATATCATGGAAGTGATTACCGTTTCGGAACTGGCCAGAAAGATGAACTTGAAAGCTTCAGATCTGATATCCAAGCTTATGGGTATGGGAATGATGGTTACCATCAATCAACAGATTGATGCGGAAACTGCCACAATCCTGGCAAGCGATTATGACTGTAAAGTGAAGATTGTCAGTCTTTACGATGAAACGATCATTGAATCTGCCAGTGATGAGGGTGAGGATCTTGTCCACAGGCCTCCGATTGTTACCGTAATGGGGCATGTCGACCATGGTAAAACAAAACTCCTTGATGCTATCCGTAATGCGGATGTTGTCGCAGGGGAGCATGGTGGGATTACTCAGCATATCGGTGCCTATATGGTTCACACAAAGAAAGGAAATATAACTTTCCTGGATACTCCAGGGCATTCTGCATTTACTATGATGCGTGCCCGTGGAGCTAAGATAACCGACCTTGTAGTTCTTGTTGTTGCTGCAAATGACGGTGTGATGCCCCAGACAATTGAGGCCATTCAGCATGCCAAGGCAGCAGAATCACCGATTATTGTCGCTATCAACAAGATGGACCTTCCAGAGGCAAATCCAGACCGTGTGAAACAGCAGCTCTCAGAGTACGATCTGATGCCTGAGGACTGGGGCGGTTCTACACAGTTTGTAGAGTTATCCGCTCTGAAGAATGAAGGAATTGAAAATCTTATTGATATTCTGATTCTTGAATCCGAGATGCTGGAACTCAAGGCAAACTGGAAACGGCGTGCTGAAGGTAAGGTAATTGAATCCAAGGTAGACCAGGGAAGGGGTATTGTTTCAACTGTCCTGATTGAAAAAGGAACATTGAACATCGGAGATGCATTTGTTGCCGGTATCTTCCACGGTAAAGTTCGGGCGATGTTTAACGATATGGGAGAAAGCATTAAGGATGCCACCCCATCAATGCCAGTAGAAATATTAGGTTTCTCCGGTGTTCCAGATGCAGGAGATCCATTCCAGGTTACAGAAAATGAGCGGGAAGCCCGTCAATTCGGTAGTAAGCGCCAGGATCTTAAGAAAATGGAAACAGCCAGAAATGTTAAAAAAATAACTTTGGACAACCTTTATGACTCCATACAGGATGGAGATGTTCAGGAGTTAAAAGTTATCATCAAAGGCGATGTACATGGTTCTGTTGAGGCTTTACAGGCCACTCTTGAGAACCTAAGTACTAAAGAAATACGCCTGGTATGTATTCGGGCAGCTGCTGGTGCAATTATTGAAGATGATGTGAATCTTGCAGCGGCCTCTGATGCCATTATTATAGGTTTCCATGTCAGACCAACGGCGAAAGCTCAGACTATAGCTAACCGGGAAAAGGTTGAAATCCGTAAATATACCGTTATTTATGATGCAGTTGAGGATGTTAAGACTGCTATGGAAGGCATGCTGGCACCGGACTTTGAAGAGAATACAGTCGGTCAGGTGGAAGTTCGAGAAACCTTTAAGGTTCCTAAAATCGGAACTATTGCCGGTTGTATGGTTACTTCAGGCCACATCACGCGGAAAAGTCAGATTCACCTGATCCGTGAAGGTGTGGAAGTTCACACAGGCGGTCTGGTTTCACTTAAGCGTTTCAAAGAAGATGCCAAGGAAGTTAAAGAAAGTTTTGAATGTGGTATCGGCCTTGAAAACTACTCAGATATCCAGGTTGGAGATATCCTTGAAGTGTTTGAGATGAAAGAAGTTGCCAAGAAGCTTGGAGCTCCTGCAAAAGATGAATGAAATCCGACTGAAACGGGTAGAAAGTCTGATTCGGGATAAGGTGAGTTCTCTGATAATGATGGGGGAGGTTAAAGACCCCCGGGTTGACAGTACCGTAACCCTTACCCGGGTAAAAGCGGCCGGAGATCTGGCCTCAGCCCGGGTTTGGGTAAGTTCTTTCGGCGGTGAAGAAGCAACACGAAGAGCCGTTAAAGGGCTGAATAATGCAGCTGGATTTATTCAATCCAGATTGGGAAAAGAAATTCACATGAGAAATACACCGAAGCTCTATTTTTCTGCAGATAATTCAATCCGTGAAGGCCTGGCGGTAAATCAACTTATAGATGAAGCTGTCTCCAGTAATTTAAATGAAACTAACGGGGTGAAATAACTCTGTCTTCTGCAATTTCCGGCCTCTTTTTATTGGATAAACCTTCCGGTATTTCCAGCTTCTCGGCACTCGGATCTCTTAAAAGAAATCTTAGAACAAGAAAGGTTGGTCATGCAGGGACTTTGGATCCATTTGCAACTGGACTGCTACTAGCCCTTTCCGGCAAACTTACCCGATCGGTATCACTTCTTTCAGATATGGATAAAGAATACGAAGCTGTTTTTCGATTCGGTGAAGAAACCGACACACTGGATACTGAAGGGAAAGTTATCGCCGAAGCACCAGTTCCCGATTACTCTTCTATTCAAAAATCTTCTGTTTTATTTTCTGGAACAATCACCCAGATACCACCTGTGTTTTCTGCCATTAAAATTAATGGCAAAAGAGCCTATTCCAGTGCTCGGAAAGGCTTGGATGTGGAAATGCCGGAACGCCAGGTTGAAATCAGAAGTTTTGAACTGCTTAACTGGAACCCTCCGGATTTGGGGGTGAGAATCAGGTGTTCAAAAGGAACCTATATCAGATCTATTGCCAGGGATATGGGGCTTGAATCAGGAAGCCGGGCTTTTTGCCTCTCTCTCCGAAGAACAGCTATCGGCCCATTTTCAGTTGACAGTGCAGTATCCCCTGAAATAATCAGTCAGACTGATGGTATGCTTCCGGTGAATTTTTTTAAATCAATAGGTGTGAGTATCAGGACAGTACCTTCTGATATTGCCGACAAATTAAGGCAGGGTTTTCCCGTTTCCAGACTCTCCATTCCTCTTACCTCTGAAGACAGGCTGACTCTTTTCACAGATGATAATAAGATTCCTGCCGCCCTTATGGAATTAAAAAATGAAAAGCTTCATTACAGTATCGTTTTTGACAATGCCAGTTAATCTCTATTCTTCTTGTATATAGTGAATTACTTCATTTTCAAAGTCCTTGACTCTACCCTTGGATTTATGTCAATTTGGCATTATAAAAAATGTATTAAACAGGGCCCCGGGGTTCTGGTTTTTACGGGAGGCAAATAGGGCTTATTCAGCTCTGCTTTCCTTTGAATCGGTACAACTCACCCCGGATGGCAAAGTATCGACCCGGACCGATGTATTCGGCCGGTAAACGGTAGAAATACCGTATTTTCTCTCAAAGTGAGGACTCGCACATGTCTCTCAGTAAGGACGACAAAGCCGCCATTGTGGCTGATTTTGGTAAGGACGGTAAAGACTCCGGTTCAACGGAAGTACAGATTGCCCTTCTAACAAAGCGTATCGAAGATCTTAAATCACATTTCGATGATCACAAAAAAGATCATGCCTCAAGGCGTGGACTGCTGAAGATGGTTGGCCAGCGCCGACGTCTTCTCCGCTATCTCAAGCGGACAGACCTGGAAGGTTACAGGGCATTGATTACCAAGCTCGGCCTCCGGAAATAAAATAAGGATTATAAATGCATACAGCAAAAATCAGGATAGGGGATGAAGACCTCATCCTTGAAACCGGCAAGATTGCAAAACAAGC
>DEIH01000108.1:30676-50514 GCA_002352375.1 Spirochaeta sp. UBA2779
GTACCTTTGATGGTTGATTACAATGAACGTTACTATTCCGCCGGGAAAATACCCGGGGGATTTATTAAAAGAGAGACACGTCCTAAAGACAAAGAAATCCTTGTCTCCAGATTGATTGACCGGCCTATGAGGCCTCTTTTTGATAAGAGGTTCGGCCGAGATATTCAGGTTATTCCCATGACTGTTTCCACGGATCAAGTGCATACACCCGATGTCGTGGGTATGATGGCTGCATTCGCCTCTGTCATGATTTCCGATATTCCCTTTAACGGTCCTGTGGCCGCAATCCGTATTGGATCTGTAGATGGTAAGCTCATTGTTAATCCAACATTTCAACAGCTTGAAAAAGCAGAGTTAGATGTTATTGTTGCCGGCAACAATGACGGCATCGTAATGGTTGAAGGTGGAGGTTCTGAAGTATCTGAAGAAAGAATGCTTGAAGCTCTCAGTCATGCCGAGGGTGTTTTAAAAGACCTCTGTAAATTTCTTGTTGATTTTGCAGCTGAAGCCGGTAAAGAAAAACTGCCTCTTCCTGAGGATTTCGCTCCCCTCGGTTTTGAAGATGAAGTGAAAGCCATAGCAGAACCACTATATCAGGATGTGATTTTCCTTTCCGACAAGTTTGCACGATCCGGCGGTGCCAGAGAAGTTAAGAACAAGCTCATTGAACAGTTTGCCGACAGGATTGAAGCCTACGGTGAGAACGGGATGACTGTATTCAAGGCTCTTCTTGGGAAAATACATTCAGGGATTATGCGGAAGTCCATTGTGAACGATGGGAAAAGATGCGACAGCAGAACTCCCATCGAAATCCGCCCTATTGCAACTGAAATCGGCTTACTTCCACGGGCACATGGTTCATCACTTTTTACCAGGGGTGAAACACAGTCTATCGGTGTGGTCACTCTGGGCAGCACCTATGATGAACAGATTTTTGACGACATCGACGGCGACCGCCGATCAAGTTTTATGCTCCACTATAACTTTCCCCCATATTCAGTGGGCGAAACCGGGAGAACAGGTACCGGACGTCGGGAAATTGGCCATGGTCATCTGGCTCAAAGAGCTATTGAACCCATACTTCCTCCCAAGGATAAATTTCCCTATACAATCAGAATTGTATCTGAAATTACCGAATCCAACGGTTCTTCGTCCATGGCAACGGTATGCAGCGGATCGATGAGCCTTCTGGCAGCTGGTGTACCCATTAAAACACCGGTAGCAGGAATAGCCATGGGTTTGATTCAGGAAGATGGGAAGAATGTTGTTCTTTCCGATATTCTCGGTGAAGAAGATCATATGGGTGATATGGACTTCAAGGTTACCGGATCGGAGAAGGGCATTACCGCCTTCCAAATGGATATCAAGATTTCAGGTATCAGCATTGAAATTATGACAACTGCTTTGAACCAGGCTCGTGACGGAAGACTGCACATCCTTGGTGAGATGGCAAAAACAATCAGCCAACCCTCTAATACAATCAGTGAATTTGCACCTGCGGTTGTTACATATACCGTTGATGTGGATAAGATCGGCGCTATTATCGGGCCCGGAGGTCAGAATATAAGAAATATCAGTGAAACCTCCGGATCCAAAGTGAATATTGATGATGACGGTATTGTTACTATCTTTTCAAAAGATGGTAAGAAAGGTGCCGATGTCGCTCTGAATATGGTGAAATCTCTGGTTGAAGATCCGGAAGTTGGAACCATCTATAAGGGTAAGGTAAAACGTCTTATGGATTTCGGAGCATTTATCGAAATTCTGCCCGGTAAAGAAGGTCTCTGCCATATTTCCAAGCTCTCTAAGGAGCGGGTTAATACAGTTGAAGAAGTACTCAAAGAAGGGCAGGAAGTCAGTGTGAGGCTTATAGAAGTCGACCGAATGGGTCGATTGAATCTCAGTATAGTTGACGCTGATAACCCTGACTGGAAACCGGCTCCCGGTTCCGGCAGACCCGGAGGCGGACGCCCATCCGGTCCCCCCAGGAGACCAAGACGCTAACCATAACGTTAGCTTTTGTATAGCTATACAGCCATCGGAGACTTCAGTACTCCGATGGTTTTTTCTATTCTGCCGGAGGATATTTTGATTGAAAAAAATAAACCTGTGGTTTCATTTACAGGTAAACCGGGATTTGCACCTGCTTATGCCACTGAGTACGCAGCAGGAGCAGATTTAAAAGCAGATTTGAGTAATCCGGTTGAAATCAAACCAGGTGAACGCTCGATTGTCCCTACGGGAATCCATATTGCCATACCCCCGGGTTATGAAGGTCAAGTTCGCCCAAGATCTGGTCTGGCCTTCAAAAAGGGTCTTACCGTTCTAAACAGCCCAGGAACCATAGATGCCGATTATCGTGGGGAGATTAAGGTTATTCTGGTTAATCTGGGCCATGAAACGGTAAGTCTTTCGCCAGGAGAACGAATTGCACAACTGATAATTGCCGAAGTTTCTTCAGCAGTTTTTACTCCCAGTAGAGAACTGCCGGATACCAATCGGGGCAGCGGAGGATTCGGTTCCACCGGAACATGATATATTTCGGCTGTCAGGAAATAGGAAAAACGGCTATTTTTATGTTTCTCCTGAGCGCTGCAGCTTTGATTTTTTTTTCATGTACAACTGAAGCATTGCTATCTGTCACAGTTGAAAGTCCAACTGAAACAGAAGCACACCATTCGGAGAACCATCCCGAGTACAAGCCCTCAGATTTTGTTGCAGAAATACCCCAATATCCTGAGAATGACAACACAGATAAACTTTTTGAGACAAAAAGAATTCTGGAAGAGGTGGGTCAGTTATGGTATGCGGGTAATTTCAACGCAGCACGCCTGCTTTTTAATACTGTAGATACGGAGCAAAATGATGAATGGCATCTCTGGCGGGGCAGGCTGTATATAGAACAGTGGAGGGGTACAGATCTGGGACTTGCAGGTGAAAACATTTCAGCCCTGTTTAATGATAATGATGATATTTGGGCTGGAACCTGGACCGGTGGGGTAATCAGGTTTTCAGAACCTCTGGGTACACCTACCGTTTGGGATCCTGGTTTACCCTCTCTGGCGATAAGGACCGTCAACCGTATACTTTCTGATAATGGTATAATACGTATTCTCAGATATGCGTCCCTGGAGGGATATAATAAAAGAAGCGGGAAGTGGTTTACAGAGATAAATCTTCCAGCTTCAGATCGTCTGCAGGATCTTTGCATCATCAACAATAAAACTTACCTTGCTACCCTTGGTTATGGCCTCTGGGTGAAAACCGGAGACTATTGGCATAAAATCGATTACCCGGGTTCGTTTATAAACCGCCTTGAAGAGGGTTATGATGGTGAACTTTTAGTCGGAACTATGGACAGGGGGGTTTTTCTCTACAATACGAATAATAAAAGCTGGAGGCAGCCACCCTCCGGTCTTATCGGAGAGAAAAACATCACATCTTTATTACGTGATGGGAAATATATCATCGGTGGAACTTACGGGAATGGTGCCTTTATCTGGAACACCGATAATTCTGAAGTAAAAACATTCGGCAGGGAGTTTCTTGGAGATCCCTGGGTTCTTGCCGTTACGGAGATTGAGCAGCGTTATTACTTCGGAACTTTCGGAGCCGGCTTGAATGTGCTTGATTTTAAATCAGGTGAATGGGATCGTATCAGCCTGGCTGAAGGCATCAAATCAGCGGATATTGCAAGCATGATAAAAGATAATGGAGGTAATCTCTGGGCCGGGACACTGGGAGGTGGTATCATCAAGGTATCCGGCAGCATCTATGATGATTAGAAGTTTTCGAACACTAAACAGATATATCAGCTCTGAGTTCCTATTCTCCTTTCTGGTGAGTTTTCTCTTTTATTTTTTGATTTTTTTTCTCAATCAACTCCTGCTCATGGCACAGGGTATTCTGGCAAAGGGTATACCTCTGGGATCCGTATTACTGCTGATGCTGTACTCGCTACCCTCGTTTATTACCTTATCAGCCCCTTTTGCCACACTTACGGCAGCATTAATGGCATATGGCCGTTTTTCTTCGGACAATGAGATACTGGCCATGAGAAGCGCCGGTTTCAGGAGATATTCCATATTCAAACCAGTCCTTGTTTTTGGGATTGTTATTTCATTGATGTCTTTCGGTGTTAACGATGTGCTGCTTCCCGCCGGGACAAAGGCTTTTCAAAGATTATGGCTTGAATTGAGTCTGACTCATCCGGGTTTGGAGCTTGAGGCCTTCTCTGTAAGGTCTTTCAGGCAGTCAATACTGGTAACCGGAGCCATCGACAATCAGGGTATACACCCGATGATGATAATAGAACGGGATAAAGACGGAAATCGAAGAACGATAATGGCACGTCTCGCCTCACCTGAAATACGTGCTAATAAAGGTGGATTCCCCGGATTCAGAATGAATGAAGTGTTCTCTCTGACACCGAGCTCCCGGAACCTTGATGAATGGACTTGGGCTAATGCAGATTTTATGGATTACAGACTTCTTTCCAATACATCTTCAATTCTGGATCAGCAGGCAGGACCAGCAAATATGCGGGTTTTTGCAATCCTTGATGTTATAAGAGAAAAGACTGCCCGGCATAAAGAAAGGCTGTCTGCCCACCGTAAGGCCCTGAATGAAAGCAGGCTTAAATTATCCCTGGAGTACGCTGCCATAGCAACCGGGGGGCAGGAACAGAGAAAAGCATCATCAGGCCTGATTATCAGAACAGCGGGTTCGGTTATGGAAATGGAAAGATCCAAACCCGTTGATCATTCACTTCAAATCTGGAAGCTCGAGTTTTATCAGAAATTTGCAATACCCTTCGCCTGCATTCCATTTGTTGTTCTGGCATTTCCTCTGGGATTGGCTGCAAAGAGAAGTGGACGGGCGGTGGGGTTTTTTATCGGACTTCTTTTAACATCCTTTTACTGGAGCCTGCTTGTTCTAGGTCGTTCTCTGGGTTTAAGGACTGAAATATCTCCCTTTCTGGTGATGATTGTTCCTGATATGCTGCTGTTGGGAGCGGGGCTTATTCTTTACTTTCAGAGATCTAAAATATGAAAACATTCAGTAGATTGTTACTCAAAGAATTTATTCCTTTTTTGCTGCTCGGAATCCTTTTTTTTACACTGATACTTGTTCTTGCAGATATATTTACAAATCTTTGGCGTTATCTTAATCGTGATGTACCTTTCACACAGGCTATTGTTATCAGCTTCCTCTACGGACCGAAAGCTTTAAGTTATGCACTACCGATCGGTGCGATGTTTGCCGCTGCATTTGCACTTGGAAACCTGGGTGCGAAAAATGAACTTATCGCGGTATTCGGATCTGGAGTTCCTCTTATCAGGTTTGTTCTTCCAATACTGGTTATTGCCAGTATTCTCAGTGCAGGGGGGTTTCTTATTGAGGATAGGCTTGCAATACCAATGATGAAGGTGCGGAATCAGTTATCTAAAGAACTGCTGGGAATCCAGGATTCAAAAAACCGTTCCAGGGCGGTTGCTATCGCTAGAGAAGGACATGTTATATATTATGCCGATTATTTTAATGATGAGAGAAGCACTCTGAGCGGTTTGACGGTGATACGCCTTGATGAAGAGAATAGATTTTTTAAACGAATTGATGCCCAGAGAGCTAATTGGGACGGTAGTGGAACATGGCTTTTAGAAGAGTGCAGAGTTTTTACAGAAGATGAATTTGGTGGAATAGTTCAGGAACGGTACGAAAGATACCGTGATGATCAGGTTGATGAGGATCCGGTAACTTTTCGCCTTGATACCCGGGCCCTTGTGGAAATGAATGGAACCGAAGCCAGGCAGTGGATTCAAACCCAGAAAAAAGCTGGTCTGCCTTACAAGTCCTACCAGGCGGAATACTACCAGCGGTATACAACGGCATTAACTCCTTTTCTCGTGGTTCTATTTGCCGGAGCACTGGGCGGCCGGTTTAAGAGAAATGTACTGCTGATGAGCCTTCTGGCAAGCTTGGGTCTTTCTGCGGCCTGGTACATCATCAGAATGGTGGCCACTCTTATTTCACAGATCGGGATTGTATCGCCTCTGCTAGGCGCTGTTGTGCCTTACATCGGATTTCTTGCATTGGGTATCTGGCTGTTCAGATATGCAAAAACTTAAAAACAGGATTTTTTATGATAACAATTAACGCTTCGGACCCGGATTGCAGAGCAAGAACCGGGATACTCCATCTGCCCAAAGGTGATGTCTCTATTCCGGCGTTTATGCCTGTGGGCACCAATGGTACGGTTAAAGCCATGCTTCACAGTTCTCTTGAAGAGATTGGTTATCCCCTGATACTCGGGAATACCTACCATCTTTATCTACGGCCGGGAACTGAAGTGATTGGTAAATATGGAAGTCTGCATAAGTTCTCGTCGTGGAAGGGCAATATTCTGACAGATTCCGGCGGCTTCCAGGTTTTTTCGCTCTCTTCATTTAGAAAAATCAGCAGTGACGGAGTTACATTTCAATCACACATTGACGGATCTAAACACCATCTTACGCCTGAAAAAGTGGTGGAAATACAAACTCTCCTGGGCAGTGATATTCAGATGCAGCTTGATGTCTGCACGGAACCGGGAATAAATAAAAAAGAAGCTTTGAAAGCACTTGAGCTGACAACTGAGTGGGCTAAACGCGCTAAGCAAAAACGTTCAGAGCAGGATGAACATTATAGGGGCTCTTTATTTGGAATCGTACAGGGAAATTTTTATAAAGAATTAAGAGAACAAAGTGCCGGCCAGCTTTCAGAACTTAACCTTCCGGGTTATGCCATCGGTGGATTATCAGTCGGCGAGGAACCTGAGGTTTTCAATGAATATCTGCACTTTACCTCTCCTCTTCTACCGGATGAGAAACCAAAATATGTGATGGGTATCGGTACTCCTGATTATATGCTTGAAGCCATGGAGGCCGGAATAGATCTTTTTGACTGTGTCTATCCAACTAGAGTTGCCAGGAATGGAACTTGTTTTACTCTTGAAGGTATGCTCAACCTTAAAAATGCCCGATTCAAGGATGATATGAACCCTATCGATATTGAATGCAGTTGTTCAACCTGCAGCCGTTATTCTCGAGGATATCTCCGTCATCTTTTTAGCGCCCGGGAGATACTGGGTCCCATGCTGGTAACACATCACAATCTCCATTTTCTTTATTCCATGATGGAACAGGCCAGAGCCTCTATCGTCGAAGGAAGATTTATGGCTTTTAAGAAGTCATTTATGGAAAGATTCAGGGGAAAGGTTTGAAAGATAACATCAATCAAAAAAGTGCCGTTTCCACAGCACTGGTTATGTGCTGCACCCTGGTAAGTCGAATTCTCGGTTTTGTTCGAATTGCTGCCATTGGAGCTATTTTCGGAGCAGGTGGTGCAGCTGATGTTATTAATCTGGTTTTTAATATTCCCAACAATCTGAGAAAACTGCTTGCTGAAGGGGCCTTGTCTACAGCTTTTATCCCCGAGCTTTCCCGGGAAATAGCCGAGGACTCCAGCGGTCGTGGTTCCCGTCAGCTGGCACAGTCAGTTCTCGGGTTACAAGCGCTCATTATTTTACCCATTCTGCTTGTTGCACTGACTTTTCCAGAGCAACTCTTATTCTTTTTTGAAAAATTCGATAACCCTCAGAAAAAAGAACTCAGCATTGTTTTATTCCGATGGATAATGCCGTATCTTCTGTTTGTTTCCATAAGCGCCATTATGATGGCGGTTCATAATACTCATGATAAATTTTTTATTCCGGCAGCCACTCCCATTGTTTTTTCTATATGTGTAATCGGGTCTATGCTTCTCTGGTACCGGCAATGGGGACCTCTATCCATAGGCTTTGGAGTTCTTTCAGGTGGTCTGGCACAGATTTTTGTTCAGTTTCCCAGTTATCGAGGCCTTGGTTACAGTTTATTACCGTCCTTGAAGTTTAAAGATCCTGCATTCAGGCGGGTTATGCGTAAGTGGGCCCCGATGCTTTTAACCTCATCCCTTTTTGCTGTTAATAATCAGGTGGCAATGCTGCTGGCATCTTTTCTGCCGGATAAAAGCACCTCTTCTCTAGCTTACGCTATTGTCTTTTTTCAATTGCCTTTCGGCATATTTTCAGCATCAATTACGACTGTTCTTTATCCCAGGATGAGCCGGCAGGCGGTATCCGGGGATAATACGGGTCTACTTGAAAGTTTAAGTTTCGGATATAGAAATCTCTGGGCACTACTGGTACCCTCAGCATTGGTTCTGATAATGCTGGGGGAACCCATTGTCTCAATTGCGTTTCAGCGCCGGGCTTTCACCTTCAGTGATACAGTTCTGACTGCGAGAGTATTGGCTGCATACGCTGTTGGAATGCCGTTTATCGGCCTATTTAATATCACCCAGAGATCTTTATACGCTATGGGGGAGGTACGCAAGCCTCTTTACTGTGCTATGGGTACGGTTGCACTGGACATTATTCTATCTGTATTTTTTGTTTTTTTCACAGAGGGAAGCAGCGTTTCCCTTGCATGGGCAAATTCTATATCCTTTATATTTGGATCAATTCTGCAATTCCATGTAATGCACCGCATTTCCGGTTTCAGTATTAACAAATTCACGCTTAAAACATTCATCAAAGTTCTCACGGCTGTATGCGCTGGAGTGTTGGTGATTCTATTATTCTATAGAATCCTGGGAACAGGATGGTGGCAGACCGGCAGCAGCTGGAGGGGCCTGGGGCTTCTATTCCTGGCTGGAGTTTGTGTTTCCGGTACGATTTTGGCATTATATGCTTGGATGAAAGTGGAAGCTCTGTCGATAATACTCAGAAAGAGGGGAATATGAAGATAAGAATAATAATGATACTTCTGGCCGTAATTATATCTTCACCTTTACTCTTTTCTCAGGAATCCGCAGATGAGACCAGTTCACAAGAAAAATCTGTACCGGAAGTAGACAGGAGAGAGGAAATAATTCTGTACGGCATTGATGATGAAGTTAAAACTGTACTTTCAGATCTTCAGCGTGAAAAGCTTGATAAATACAATGAACTTCTACTGAGCGTTATTCATGAAACCAGAAATGCGGATATTATTCAGGCAATATACAGACTTTGGGATGATACCTCCTATAAGGATGGTCTTGTCGTAGGCCGTGAGGAACTGAACAAAGTTCTGGAGGATGAAGATTTTGATCCCACCACGGTTCAGTCTGCTATTGCATTTATAGCAGACCAGAAAGATTCCGAGTCTCTGCCACTGCTCTATCAACTGAGCGATGAAAGGGATTCCCGCCTGGCTGCAGCATCCATCAGAGCCATCGGAAAAATACCCCGGATTGAAGGTGGTGAGGAACAGACAGACGATTACGATGCCATGCTTCTGGAGCGCCTTAAGAAAGAAGACCCCATCGCTGAAGACGATCTTGTTGCAGCTCTGATTGTTACTTTAGGGGAACTGGGTTATGAGCCTGCAGCCGATGAGCTATCTGGAATTGTAGAGGATAGCGGAGGCTCAGCGGGACACAGACGATTGGCCTGTGTATCACTGGGAAAAATAGGCCGAAGTGAAGATTTTGATATAGTTGAACGTATTTTCTATGAGTCTGGAGATGCTACTCTTCGATCCTATGCATTGGCAGGGCTTGCAGAGTTTCCCGATCAGGATACTGCCGATATTCTGATACAGGCGTTGAAAAGGGACTCTTTTTGGAGAATCCGTGTTACTGCAGCTGAGAAGCTTGCCGGAAAGAACGGTGACGGTATTGATGAACTGCTGCGTTACAAAGCTACGAACGATCCTGTTACCCAAGTTCGTGTTGCATCATTAAAAACTCTGGGGTTATCCGGAGAGCCTGAGAACTTTGACTATCTCCTGGATTTTTTTAAGAATAACAGAAATGGTACTGATGTAAGACTTGTTGCGTTATCGGTACTTGTAAAAAATAATATTACAGGTACAAACGATGCTGTAGACTCTGTAATGGATGAGTTGTGGGAAAAGGATGAAGGAAGGTTCCTGGAGTTCGTCTGCCGCGATCTATCCAGAACTGACTGGGTTGAATTAGGTCCTTTATACCAGAGAATGCTCTCCCACAGTAACTGGTTACTTCAAATCTATGGAATCCGTGGTATTCGCAGGAACAGCATTCAAACCCTACAGGGAAAAGTTAATGATATGGACAGGGACGGTGTAGACAGCAGAGTGCGCCGTGAAGTAACTAATGGAAAATAACCCCCCCGAAGCTTCGAGCTCCGGGGAGAATTCTATAATGAAGAGAACCCTCAGTCGATGCTTACCGGCTGAACTTCTTTAATCTTGAACTTGTACTGTCTGTCATTTATCTCAAACTCTAAGGTGCTGCCTGTTTTCTGTCCCATAAAGGCATTGCCGAAGGGAGAAAGATAGGAAATAATCCTGTCCGAAGGATTGGATTCCCAAGGACCGAGAAGGGTGTAGATCTCTTCCTTGTTGTCCACAAGATCGTCCAAGGTAACAACAGTTCCAAAACCGGCTTTATCAGCCTCTCTGTCATCCTCGGAAAATAGACGAACTCTCTCCAGTTCATCCTTAAGCTTTCCGACTTGGATCTGCAGATTTTCCTGTCTTTCTTTACCCGCTTTGTATTCGGCATTCTCACTGAGATCGCCAAGTTCAATTGCAACTCCGATTTCCTTGGAATTTTTGGGAATCTCAACTTCCACAATGTTTTTCAATTCTTTCTTTTTAGCAGTAAGACTGGATTGAGTCGTAAAGAAATAGCGGCTGGATGAAGTTGTAATAGGTTCGGCGCTCTTCTTTTCTCCATAAAATTGAATACCCGGGAACGTTTCTTGAACTACAGATTTCAGATTTATTTTAAGGGAAGGATCCAACTGATCTATATCTTCCAGGAGTGTAAAAACCCTCACTGCTGATCCCTTATCACCATTTACCAGGAAGGTTTGAAGTTGGCCATCCTTAAAAAGGAAACTTTGAACCTGGCGGTTAATTTTTCTGTTGTAGCTGACTTCTCTTTTACTTTCGATATCGTTGAATGTTAAATCGAGAAGACGAATCATATTGATGAGTATTTTCTCAACTTTAACACCGATTTCTACCAGCCAGGGACTTTCGACAGAATGTTTGGCCACCCATATCAAGCCTTCACGGTATTCTCTGAAATGGTCAATAATCTGTTCTAGTTTTGCCAGAACTTCTTTTTTGTATCCAGCGGTTAAAAGCTCATCAAGCATGGAACGGGAAAGCTGTATCGGGAACAGGGTAAGATAGACTTCATCCCACTGCTCCACATCTTTGTGAACAGCAGAAAGAAAATCCTTCCGGAGCTCACCATCGTCCAGCTCGGTAAAAAGTTCCATTGGATCTTCAATATCACCCCAAAGCTCTTTGAATCCCCAGTCTAGTCCTGGATTCAGAAATGGATAAGTTTCACATAAGTGAGTAACAAAAAGATAGCTGGCTACCACCTGTACGGAAACATTGCCTGACTTGAGAAATGCAGTAAAATAATCAAACATTTCGGCAAAAAATTCTGATGCCGGATCACTGTTATCAAGAAAATCTCTCACAGCCTGAATCTTTCCGAAAATGGTCTTTTCAGCTTTAAACTGATTAAATGTTTTTTCCTCAAAGCTCATGGGTTTATCCCGGACGACAAACTTATCAAGCTTATCAGGAACATTCCCGAAAATAGAATCCTTTTTCAAAGTCTTCCGAGCCTCAGGACTCCATGTAGACCATTCACTAGCGGTTAATATTGTGGGCACAAGTTCAGCCTTAATTTTTTTCATATCCGCAACATTGTCGAAACTACGAATTATTGTCTTCAATGCCCAGGGCTTATCTTCTTTAATCTTCTTTTTCAGTTTTTCTTTAGAGTGAATACTCTTTAATACCCAGATATGATCTCTACTGAGACTCTGCAAAGCTCCGACAGCCATTTTCAAAGACATAGGATGAGCTCGTTTTTTACCAAAATCAATTATAATGTTATCACCCTTGATTCCTTTGATAATACCAACGCCCCATGTTTTATGAAAAACAAAACTACCGGCATCAAAGGAAATATGCTTTTCGAAATCCGCTATGGCTTCAAGCACGTTTCTCCAGTTCTGGTTCAGATTCGATAGCCTGATGTATTCATCAATCTGGCTGTGATCGGTGTACAGGGCTTTGAAACACTCAATAATTTCGCCTCTGGCCCAGTTGTTGCGACCATCATAATTGAGAATGCGCTTAAGCACCTCAATTGCTGTCTTCCATTCTTCACGTTCTTTAATGGCGGGGTAAAGCTCTTCCAGGAGGCTGATAGCCCGTTCCACACTCATTGACTTGGCTACTTTTTTTTCAATAAGAAAAAAGAACTCGTAATCATCAACACCATGCTCTACGAGTTTTTGCCAGATATCCCGCACCTGACTGAATTGATTCTTGTTAACGTAACGATGAATGGCTTTACGGAAGTACAGGATGGCACCTTCAATGTCCCCGTTCTCTTCGCGCTTTTCAGCAAGACGCCTCACCATATCAGTTTCAGAATAGTCAACTTTTATGATTCTTTCCCATACCTCGTGCATTTGCTCCGACTGATTGAGATGTTCAAGGGTTTCAGCAAGGGTACGCAGAGCTTCTTTGTTTTCTCCAAAATCAAGTATACGCCTGCAGAGATACTCTACAGCGGTCCACTTATGATTATCAGCAAATATACCAATGAGATTCAACAGATGTGTATCATCCACCTGTTGTTTGCTTAATGAGATAACCCCGGAGATATAAAGAGCTACAATGCTGTTTTTCGTATGTTCAAGGTGTTCATCACAAATGCCCTGAACCTCATCCCGAACACCATTGGCGATTACGGAATCAATAACGCCGTCAAGTTCCTGGAAGTTACTTATGGCATAATCGTTGAGTGTTGCCCTGGTCCATTTTTCCTCATTAAGCATTCCACTGATATTTTCTATAATCTTTTCAGGCATGATGCCTCCCCATATGTATTTCAAACACGGTTTTTCTGTTATTCGAAATAATTTCTATAAATTGCCGGTGATAAAAGTTTGATTTCCATCAGAACCTCATCTACTGCCGGCCTGCCTGCACCGGTAAACTGATAATGATCAATTAACCTGAAATAGTGGTTAATCAATTTTGGTGTCAGCCTCCCGAGCTTATCTCCATCGACCAACTCATTTTTTAATGAGTAGATTCTCTGTTTCAGCTTGCCGTACTCGACGGGGCTGAGTTCCCTTTTTATATCCAGGACACCCCAAATAGAGCCGAAAACCGGCAGCCATTCAGCAAATCCGGGATCTCCAATATCCCGCTCTCTTTTGAGACGTTCAATCAACCGTTGAAAAAGAGGTGAATGGATTTCATCCAGCTCAATACTACCGGCATCAAGAAACATTGCCTCCCGCATCAGGACTTTTGCCGACTGGGACTCACCAATCAAGGCATAAGTATCAGCTAACTCTGCAAGCAATCGGGAATCTTCTTCCCCGGACATTCTTACAGCCTCTTCAAGGGTCGTGATGCTCTCTTCGTACCGGCCCAGTGCCTTACGGCATCGACCGGCCTGGAGTATGGCTTCAGAATCTGAAAAATCAGAAGCATACTTCAGGTAATATGTCAGGGCCGTGTTATGTACCCATCTTTTCAGCCGGGCCGATCCCTCATCCAGGGGATGGTTGAAACCGGTCCGATAACTGCATTGATAGTGATGCCACTGCCGGCGGAGGTAATTTCCCCGATCAACATCACTTTTAAGTTTCTCAAGACTTTGCAGTCTCTGATCCCAGTATCCGCAGGCACGAAGTGCCGAACGTACTTCACTATTCTCGAAATCCAGCTTATGAGCCTGGTCGAGAAGTTCCCTGGACTTATTGAAATCACCAGCATCGAAATATTGATAACTCCCGGTTATCAGTTTCTTAATCTCAGCGCTATGCTCATTCTCTACCGGTATCACTTTTTAATGGCCCTTTTATCAGTATATCCAAAGGAGAAAGTGATAGTCAATAAACGGAGGGTATTGGATGTCATGCCCAGTCAATCTATAATCCTTTTTATGACAGATAAAAAGAGTATCATAGCACCATCGGTGCTGGCAGCTGATTTCAGTGATATCAGCAGGGCTGTAAAACTTATAGAGTCAGCTGGTGCCGAATGGGTTCATCTTGATGTTATGGATGGATGTTTCGTACCACCGATAACATTCGGAGCACAAATGGCTTCAGCGATAAGATCTGAAACGGATCTTCCTCTTGATACTCATCTTATGACCGTAAATCCTGGTAAACATCTGGAAGCATTTATGAATTCCGGTGTTGACCGTTTTACATTTCACATTGAAGCAGAAATTCACGCTCACCGATTGATTGGGGAAATACATAATAGCGGCGCTAAAGCGGGTATTGCGATAGTTCCTTCAACTCCTGTTTCTTTGATTTCCGAACTGCTGGGTTATGTTGATCAGGTTCTGGTTATGACTGTAAATCCCGGCTGGGGAGGACAATCGATGATTAGAAGTACACTGAACAAAGTAAGAACTCTAAATGAAATGAGAAAAGCTGGAGCCGGGGAATATAAAATATGTATTGACGGAGGATTTGCCGGGAATACAGCTCAGGAAACCTGGGATGCCGGTGTTGATGTCGCAGTGATGGGATCCGCATTCTTCAAGGCAGAGAATCCTGCTGAAGCATTGAGGAAATGCCGGCCTCGATAAGGATTATTAGAGGATTATAAGTCTAAGCCGCCGATAAAAAACTAGAGGGGAGAAGTATGAACCGGATTACCAGCCTGATATTTCTTTTTATACTGTCAGTGACTGTTCTGTCTGCACAGGAAACTGCCGGCGATAATGCACTCAATCAGGGCTTGGACGATATGAGAAACGGTCGTATTGAAGCGGCTGCTTCAGTTTTTAGGGATATTATAGGGGACAGCTCCTTGAAATCATATTTTCCGAGAGCATTATATTGGCTCATTAAAGCCGATATTGCTCTTGAAAATTATAGTGAGGCATCAAGGGCTGTAGATGCCTTTTTCTCCAATTTTCAAAAACATCCATACATTGAGGAAATTACATATCACCGGGGAAGGCTTCTTTTTTTAGAGAATGATCCTGATAGTGCTATTGCAGCTCTGAGTAATTTCGCTGAGGTATATCCTGATTCTGCTTTCCGGCCTTCAGCTATTTACTGGATAGGGGAATCCCTCATGGCTCTTGGACGCCTTGAGGAAGCTGATGCAGTATTTTCCCAGCTGCTCAGTCAATATCCTTCCAGTATTAAAAGGGAAGCGGCCCGGTACCGCCGCAGTGAAATATCTTTACTTTATAGAGAAAGAGAATTACTGGATCTTCTGAAGTGGAGTCATGAGGAGTACCTTCAGGACAGTGAAGATTTCTATCGCAGAGAAGCGGCTTATACTGAACTTATAGCGGGATACAGATCCTCTCAAACCGATAACAATCTTACAAAGCAGCTGCTTTTGGAGAAAGCACAGCTTCTTGATATAAAGAGCTTTTATATTAATGAAATGATGAGGTTGTACAATGATCAGTAAAATCTGTAGAACTTCCTCTCTTTTACTGTTTATTCTTGTTTTATTCTCTACAGCGGGAAATGTTTTTTCCTACAATATTGAAGTGAATGATGATAATAAAGGAGCTTTCTATACCGTTTCTGCAGTTTCCGCTGTTTCTACTGATAAAGAGCAGCATTTTCCACTTTGGGATGGAGATAGTAACAGCAGCAGCTGGATATTGGATATTAACGGAGTCTTTGTAGCCCCTTTGGAAAATGGATGGATAAGAGAGTATCGTAATTCCAGAGAAGTATATAAGCTTCAGTATTCGAACAGGTACTATTCTTTTGAGAATGAAGCTGTTGTTTCTACCTCAGGTAATTACGTTCTTTTCTCCGCAATATTTACGAACAATAGCAGTGAACGGGTTCAGTTTGCACCGATGCTCCTTCTGGATACTTCTCTTGGTGAAGAAACCGGCTTACCTTTTGTAATACCCGATGGCAGTTTTATCACGACAGAACGGTACTATGAAGGATCAAAGATTCCCGAATGGATCGGCAGCATCAGGAGCAGCGATGTCCCTGCTCTTTATATTTTTTTGGACAAAGGCCTCGGAAACCGTCCTCAGTCTGTTATCATGTCAAATTGGTTGAGACTGAAACAAAGTACTGAGGATTTCATTCATCAAGAGGGACGCAGTTTTGATAATTTACCATTTTCAGAAGCTGACAGTGCTCTGATGCTGAGATTTAACGGAAAAAAAATGCAGCCCGGAGAAGCGATGACAGTTAAACTAATTCTTGGTTTAAATCCGAATCAACCCGGTCCGGAAGCCTTCATCAGTTCCGTTTCCGACACTGTTGACTCTGAGAATGAACAGTTCAGACTTAGAGAGTACACCCTGAAACAAAGGCTTACAGAAGTAGATACCGCTCTTGATAAGATTAATAATCTGCTTGAAAACGAGAGTCTTATTTCCGATGAAGCTATTTTAGATATAAAATTGAGTACGGCAAACCAGGAGAAGCTTCGAGCGGAGTATGAAAATCTATAATAAAGAACTTAGACGTGCACGGCGATGGCTTGCTGCCGGACGAAGTTTAAAAGTGATACATTTTCTCGAACCAAAGGTGCCTCTGTTCCTCGAAGATGCTCAGTACTATGCGTTACTCGGCCGGGCATGCATGGAATCGAAACTCTTGACAGATGCGGATACGTACTTGAATCGCGGTTTACAGGCAGATCCGGAAAATCTGGATGTTTACCTCACTCTTGCTGTAAATCACTTAAAACGGAAAGATCCAGCGGCAGCGGTTCGAAGCTGGTTGGAGATTATAGATGATTTTTCAGATAACAAAGATATTCGTTTTGCAAGACGTGGATTAAACGCGTTAAAAAAAATATCGGACCAACAGCAGCAGGATCGATTTCTCGAAAAGTTCGACAGTCGAAAATTCCTGCCCCATATCGGATCAAAATGGCCGGGGAGGATGCTCCTTATTCTGCTGATTGTACTGATTGGATTGACAGGCTTTTATTTCAAGGATGCTGTGTTCGATAAATTTGTAGTTGTAGATTATCGCCCTGGAGCAGAGCAGTTAATACCGGATACCGGCCGATCTTTAACCGATACAGGTGGTGATGTTCTTTACTCTATGAATGATTCCGAACTGACAAAAACCCTGAAAAAAGCTCTTCGTTATTATCAAGCCTATGAAGATAACAAGGCACGGTACGAATTGAATAAAATAAAATATTCCAATGCGGCGGAAGATATCCGGCAGAAAGCCATCGGTTTATTGGAGGCCCTGGGTGAACCGAGCATTGAGAATATTGAGACTGATTATTCGTATGCGGATGTTGCTTCTGCCCCCTGGCTTTACGAGGACTGCTGGGTTTTATGGAAAGGAATGACCGCAAATGTTATTTTTACTGATGATAATATCAAGTTTGACTTTCTGGTTGGTTTTGAAGAGGGTAAGATTCTGGAAGGTAAGGTTCCTGTAGAGCTGCCGTTTCTGGCTGTTATGGAACCGCTGCCTCTGGAGCTGCTGGCCCGGATTGAACCTCGCAACGGCACTTTTGTTCTGGTGGGAAAAACTCTTCACTTTCTGCGATAGAGGTCAATAAGAGAATTAAAACAATACATCCGTTAAGTATATTTTGCGATTTCTCTTGCGACTTTAAGAGATTGACGGGTATCATAGCCTATAAGCTCAAGCAAGGGGAGATCCTGCATCGTTTAATTATGCAGGAAGGCTGAATATGGCAAAAAACAAAGAAACGAGTAAAGAAACCGGTATTGTCCGGGGAAGCGGTGATAGAGAGAAGGCTGTGGAAGCGGCCAGATTGCAGATTGAAAAGCAGTTTGGTAAGGGATCACTGATGAAAATGGGTGAAAAACCACTGGTTAAAATCGATACGATTCCATCAGGATCGATGCTCCTTGATGAAGCTATGGGTGTTGGTGGATATCCCAAAGGGCGTATTGTTGAGATATACGGTCCAGAGGCTTCGGGAAAAACCACACTGGCTCTACATGCGATTGCAGAGGCTCAAAAAAAAGGTGGTATTGCAGCATTTATTGACGCAGAGCATGCACTGGATCCGGTTTATGCCGGAAATCTTGGTGTTGATATAAACAATTTATGGGTGAGTCAGCCCGATACAGGAGAACAGGCTCTTGAAATCGCTGAATCTCTTGTCCGCTCCGGAGGAGTAGATGTTATTGTCGTAGACTCTGTGGCCGCCTTGACTCCACGGGCGGAGATTGAAGGAGACATGGGGGACTCTCATGTCGGGCTTCAGGCTCGACTGATGAGTCAGGCCTTAAGAAAGCTCACCGGCACCATCAGCAAGTCCGGCTGCTGCCTTATATTTATTAATCAGATTAGAATGAAAATTGGCGTGATGTTTGGAAATCCAGAAACCACAACCGGAGGAAATGCCCTGAAATTTTATTCTTCTGTCAGGCTTGAAGTAAGGAAAATTGAAACGATTGCTAAGGGTCAGGAAGATGCCATTGGTAACCGGGTGAGAGTGAAGGTTGTTAAGAACAAAGTAGCACCTCCTTTCAGGCGGGTAGAACTGGAGATTATATTCGGTAAGGGTATCTCTTTAAGCGGTAGCCTGCTGGACGGTGCTCTGGCCCACGATATGATTGCCAAAAGCGGAAGCTGGTATTCCATGGGTGAGCAGCGGATAGGGCAGGGCAGAGAGAACGCCAAACAGTATCTGGAGGAAAATCCGGAGATTGCCGCTGGTATTGAAAAAACTCTTCGGGATTTGCTTTTTCCTATATTAGATGAAAAAGGAAACGTTAAAGATGAATCAGTTAACGCCGGCGGGAAAACGGTGAGTGAAACTTCCGATCCTTTTTTAACTGCCGAAAAATGAGCACTGTCTGGTTGGGTCTGGGAGCCAATATAGGAGACCGCCTATCCCACATTGAACATGCTATAGATAGACTGAATCCGATTCTGAAAAATATTTCCCGGGCCGGACTTTACGAAACGGCACCCAGAGATTTTCTGGATCAAGCAGATTTTCTGAACACTGTTCTCCGGGGGCAAACTGCTTTATCTCCACTTGAATTGCTGTATGTACTCCACGATATTGAATCAGCAGGCGGCAGAGACAGGCCGGCACTCCCGGGGTCACAATTAAAAGGTCCCAGGACCATCGATATTGATATTTTATTGTACGACAATATCTGCAGTACATTCATCAAGGATGACGGCGGTTCTCTTACCATCCCCCATATCAGCATGCATCAACGCCTTTTTGTCCTGAAGCCGCTTCTGGATCTGGATTCTGAGATGAAAGATCCTACAGATGGGATTCTTTGGCGCTTTAAGGCTTCGCAGATAGGGGATCAACGGGTTAAGCTGTATAAGAGATGACTGAAGTAAAAGAACACAATCCCAAGTATAGACTGGACCACTTCGAAGGCCCGCTGGATCTTCTTTTATTTCTCATTCGGAAGAATGAGGTGAGTATCTACGATATTCCTGTATCGGACATTACCGAACAGTATCTGGAGTTCCTCAAATATTCCTCCGGCATCAATCTTGATGATGTTTCTGATTTTTATCTGATGGCTGCAACATTGCTTTACATCAAGTCAAGAATGCTTCTCCCGGTGGAAGTTGATCTGGAAGACGAACTGAATGATCCCAGGCAGGAACTTGTCCAGCGGCTTATCGAGTATGAAAAGTATCGGAAATTAACAGATTTAATGGCTGAAAGGGAAGCCAGGGCTGAGTGGATTGTGGAACGAAAGAAAACCCAACCTGTTCTGCACTTTCCTGATGAAGAGGAACTATGGGA
>DEIH01000108.1:50556-55037 GCA_002352375.1 Spirochaeta sp. UBA2779
TCTGTGGGAAGAAGTTACCATAAATGAAAAAATTACCCTGATTAATGAATTTCTGGAAGACCGGGTTGAGTTCAACTTTGATGACATCCTTGTTAATCCCGGTTCTCTGATGGAGGTTGTGAGTGCTTTCCTGGCGGTGCTGGAAATGGTGAAAATGGGAATTATAGATGTTTTTCAAAACCGACTTTTCGGTGATATAAAAATTACAGTCTCAAGCCGTTCAGACAGGGACGACTGAGTGGAGAATAATATGGAGTTTATTGAAGAAGCAGCTCTGGTTGAGGCCGTACTGCTGTTGGAGGTTGAGCCGGTTGAAGAGTCTGTTATCTCCAAAGTTACCGGATTAAGTAAGGATGTTGTCCTTCTATCTCTTGAAGCTCTGGTAGACAGGTTTAATGGAGAAGAGCATGGAATTGAGCCGGTCCGCATAGCCGGAGGCTGGTCCTTTGCTCCAAAAGAACGTTTATGGAACATCTTGAAGGAACGTTATGGAAAACAGAGAGAGGATCGGCTTTCCCGTGCGGCTCTGGAGACACTATCCATTATTGCTTATTCTCAGCCTTTAACCAGGACCGAGATTGAGAATATCAGAGGCGTTGGTGCCGATGGAATGATACGGACTTTAAAAGAAAAGAATCTGATTAAGGAAGTCGGCAGAAAGGAAACACCCGGACGGCCGGTTCTCTATGGAACGACAAAAGAGTTTTTAAAGATTTTCCGTCTGAAAAGCATTGCGGATCTGCCTAAACTTGATGAATTGGAAGAAAAGAGGTTTGCATTAGATGGAACAGAATGACTCTATCAGACTCCAGCTTAGAATGGCTCGAGCTGGTATCGCATCGAGAAGACGCTGTGAAACATACATATCTGAAGGCCGGGTAAAGGTAAACGGAAAAGTTGTTATCACTCCAGGGACAAAAGTAAGCTCTGATGATGAGGTAACTTTTGATGGACATACAGTACGGGATGAAAAACGGAAAGTTTACCTGGCCCTTCATAAACCATCGGGGTTTCTTTGTTCTGATGAAGACCCTGACGGCAGGCCTTTGGCAAAAAGTCTACTGGATGTAGTTGTTAAAGAACGCATTTTTCATGTGGGTCGGTTGGATTATATGACCAGCGGTTTGATTTTTTTTACAAATGACGGTGACTTTGCAAGAGCTTTAACCCATCCCTCCAGAAAGGTTGAAAAAGAATACGTTGTAACAACAAAGAATGAGATTCCAGAAGAACTTATGGAACGATTCCTGCGCGGTCTCACAGTTGAAGGTATCAGATATAAAGCATCACAGGCTGTTCTTACCGGACCGAGAACTGCAAATATCGTTCTTACTGAAGGAAAAAACCGTGAATTGCGCAGGGTTTTTCTTTCCGTTGCCGTAAGTATCAAAAAAGTGCATCGGGTTCGAATCGGACCTGTAAGTTTGAAAGGCATTGTATCGGGACATTTCAGAAACCTGAAGGATTTTGAAATTAAGGCGCTGCTGGATGGCACTCGTGACGATAGAGACGGCAAAAAACCAACACAATACCGCCGACCTCAGAGCAGGGGGAATTATGGTCGTCGCAATTGACGGCCCTGCAGGAGTGGGGAAGAGCAGTGTTGCGCAATGGGTTTCTGAGAGGTTTGGTTTTTTTAACCTGAATTCCGGTGCCTTCTACAGGGCCGCAGCAGTAAAAGTCCTGGATAGCGGGGTGAATTCTCTGAATGAGAAGGCCGTTGTAGATACTGTACAAACTGCGACTTTTGATATCATAGATAAACACCTGTACCTAGACGGCGTTAATGTGGAAAAAAGGTTGAGAACTCCAGAGGTGGATAAAGCTTCATCTGTTTTTTCTTCAATAGTTGATATCCGGCACATAATCAACGGTCATTTGAGGCGCATCGCATCTGCGATTAACCTTGTTGCCGAAGGCCGTGATATGACTACAGTCGTATTTCCGGATGCTGAAGTAAAAATATATCTTGATGCCAGTGTGTCTGTCAGGGCGATGCGGCGATTCAATCAGGGCTCAAGTTCTCTGTCTCTGGAGGATATTGAATTATCAATCAGAGAAAGAGACCATCGGGACAGGAATAAAAAAGAAGGTTCACTGCTAATTGCCGATGATGCTGTAGTATTAGACACTTCCACCTTGACCTTAGCACAGGTTTATGAGAAAGTGACCGGGTTGATCAAAGCCTATCTATAAATAAAATTTCCCAGGAGAAAACATGCCCGAATCGGATGCCTTCGCTCAGGAGAGCAATCAAGACCAACTTCAGGAGATGTACCTGAAGGCCCTCGACAAAATAGAGGAAGGTGGACTTATCGAGGGAGAAGTCATACAAGTTGACAGTGAATTCGTCTATCTCGACGTCGGTTTAAAATCCGATGGTAAAGTCCCCGTTGAAGAATTCAAGGAAGTCCCGGCTGTCGGCGACAGAGTCGAGACCGTTCTCGTTAAACGCGAGGGCCGTCACGGTGAGGTAATAATCTCCAAGAAAAAAGCAGATATGAAAGTTTTCTGGAAAACACTCCGGGATGCTTTCGAAGCTAAAGAGCCTGTCAGCGGTAAAGTTGCAAAAGCAATAAAAGGCGGATTCGAGGTAAATCTCGGATTTGAGGTTCGAGCTTTCTGCCCAATCAGTAAGATGGATGTGCAGAGAATTGAAACCCCTGAAGACTACATTGGATTGGAATCACCTTTTCTGATCGACCGTCTTTACAGTGAGAAGAAAGTAAATATAGTTCTCACTCGCAGACTCTATCTCGAACAGCTGACAGAAAAGAATCGCACGGCGTTTTTTGAAACTGTCAGTATTGGTGATGAAGTTGAAGGTACAGTCAAAAGTTTTACATCTTTCGGTGCTTTTATCGACCTCGGCGGATTTGACGGCCTGCTCCATATTAATGATATGAGCTGGGGCCATGTAACCCGTCCTAAAGATTATGTGAAGAAAGGTGAAAAGATTCAGCTTAAAGTAATTCGTCTGGATCCTGAAGAAAAAAAGATTAATCTATCACTCAAACATTTCCTTGCCGATCCCTGGTCTACATTTGAAGAGAAGTACCACGTTGATCAAGTTATTAAAGGCAGCGTAACCAAACTTACTGATTTCGGTGCATTTATTGAAATTGAAGAAGGTATTGAGGGACTGGCTCATATCTCGGAACTTTCCTGGGTAAAACGAGTTAAGCATCCAAAGGAACTCTTTAATATCGGTGATGAATGTGAAGCTATGATTCTCGGGTATGATATTCCACAGGGCCGTATATCTCTTGGCCTTAAGCAGGTTCTCCCCAATCCCTGGGAAGAGATTGAAGCCAAATTCCCCGTAGGAACAAAAGGCAGCTGGACGGTAAAAAAAATAACCAATGCCGGCGCTTTTGTTGAACTTGAAGAGGGTATTGATGCTTTTCTTCATGCAGACGATCTTTCCTGGACCAAAAAAATCAGGAATGTCAGTTCCGTACTTACCGAAGGTGAACCTGTCGAAGCCATTATTACCAGTGTTAACCCCGAAGAACGCCGCATACGGCTTGGCGTGAAGCAGCTTGAAGGTGATCCATGGACCACTTTCCACGATAAGCATCCCCGAGGATCTATCGTTCAAGGTGAAATCACCGGCAAGACAGAATTCGGTCTCTTTGTGAAGGTTGAAGGTGATATTGAAGGACTGATACACAAAAACAACCTTACTGAAACCCGGGAAGAAGATGCAGAAGAAAAATTGGCTACCTACAATGTGGGAGATAAGATTAAAGCTTCAGTTACTGAAGTGAATATCGCCAAACAGAAGTTGTCACTTTCCGTACGGGAAATGAAGTACCGTGAAGAAAGGGCTGAAATATCCAAGTATATGGACGGTGATGAAGAAACTGGTGATTCGTACACCCTCGCCGATATGCTCAAAGGGAAAAAAGACTAGTGTTGGATTACACCGGGGTAACCCGGTGTTTGAAACGCTCGATAAATCGGCATTGGCATGGGCGAAGTGAGTAACGAAGTCCGAAGACTGGAAACCCTCATAGAGATAAATGCTCTGATTAACTCTCAGTACAGAGATGTAAGGGTTTTACTTTCTAGAATTATGGAATCAGCTGAGCGGTTGATTGGAACCGATGCATCTTCCCTTCTTCTTGTAGATTCAGGCACAAACCAGCTGTATTTTGAAATTGCTCTTGGTGATAAGGGTGAAGATGTCAAGAAGTACACCCTGGAAATGGGTGAGGGCATTGCGGGTTGGGTAGCTCTTAATAACCGCTCACTGGTTGTAAATGATGCTGGAAACGATCCCAGACACTTTTCTCTTATCGGGGAAGATACCGGATATAAAACCAATAACCTGATTGCAGTACCCTTAAGGGCCAAGGATGAGGTTATCGGTGTTCTTGAAGTAATCAACAAATCTGATGGTAATAATTTTAATAATGATGACCTCAGGTTCCTTGAGGTTTTAGCCGATCAGGCTTCGATAGCCATTCAAAACGCCC
>DEIH01000108.1:55107-60334 GCA_002352375.1 Spirochaeta sp. UBA2779
GTGTGGAAAAGTCCGAAGACAGAAGCACTCCTTGTACAGGCTGATAGAATTGCTTTATCTGATTCACCAGTTCTGATACTCGGGGAAAGCGGGACTGGAAAAGAACTATTGGCAGATCGGGTTCACAAGAAATCGAACAGAACCTCCGGACCCTTCATTAAGGTAAATTGTGCCGCTATACCTGCCAATCTCATCGAATCCGAACTTTTCGGTTATGTAAAAGGTGCTTTTACCGATGCCGTTAGAGATAAACCCGGTTTTTTTGAACGTGCCGGTGGTGGTTCATTATTTCTGGATGAGATTGGGGAACTATCACTTCCGGCACAGGCTAAACTTCTTCGGGTTCTGCAAAACGGAACTTATCAGAGAGTAGGCGGTGAGGTTGATGTTTCCGTCGATGTCAGAGTAATTGCCGCCACGAACAAAGATCTTGGAATCTCTGTAGATAGTGGCTCATTCAGGCAGGATTTGTACTACCGGCTGGCTGTATTACCCATAGAAATACCGCCTCTAAGGGATAGGGTTGAGGATATTGAGTTTCTCGCTCATTATTTTCTCGACGGCTTTAAATTGATACGTAAGGATGTTCCTTTGGAATTCAGTCTTGAGGCCCTTGAAGTGCTACTCTCTTATCGATGGCCGGGAAACGTCAGGGAATTACAGAATGCAGTAGAACGTGCAGTAATTACATGCAGAGGGGAAAAAGATATTGCTCCTTGTGATCTGGCTCTACCCGGTAATAACCGTGAGAATACAGAGTATAAAGGGAAGAATCTTAAGGATTCTGTAACATTGTTTAAAAAGAGTTTTGTAAGGGAAGTATTAATTGCCCATGATGGTAATCAAACTCTTGCTGCAAATGCTCTCGGGATACAGAGAACTTATCTGTCCCGTATGATAAAAGAATTGAATATTAACCACCTAGGAGAAAAAGCATAAATGAAAAACGACGCCAATGATTTAACTCTGAAAGAGAGAATTAACGAAGGATTATCACGGCATTGGAAATTAGCGACAATCATATTTGCCGCTGTTCTGGTTATTATGGCTGCAATTCTGGTTTTTGGTTTTTTAAACCGGGGTAAGGTAGCAGATTCTGCAATGCTGGCAGAGGATTTACAGTCTTCTTATACCTCCTGGATGCAGGAAGCTCCGGAAAACCGCGATGATGCAGAACTGGAATCTATGATATCCAAAGCTCTTGATGAATATCCAAAACTGTTTGCTGCACAAAGGGCCTTATTTACCCGTGGTTTAATGGCACTGGAAAATAAAGAATGGGATGCAGCATCTGAAGCATTTGAAACTTTAGCTGACAGTTGGGCCGACAGCTATCTTGCTCCGGTAAGTCTCTACAATGCAGGAGCAGCAAAGGAAGAAGCCGGGGACCCTGAGGGAGCAGCCGTATTGTGGCAGCTCCTTGTTGATAACTATGCAGAAGTTTCACCCGATGCACCGGAAGCTCTTTTTAATCTGGGCAGATTAGCTGAAAAGGCTGGTAAGACATCTGAGGCTATTGATTTTTACAAAGATGTGAACTCAAGATTTCCCAAGAGCCGGTGGACGGATCTATCTAAAAGCCGTATTCTGTTCTTAGAAAGCCAATCATAGAACAAGGTTAATTTGCCCGGGATAAGCCTTATCTGGCATTCCCCCTCGGGGTATCCCGGCAGAGGGGGAATCTTGAGTTCCAACAGTAATTTTAAAAATACCTTTTTATCACCGAAAGTTTTCGGAATAATGATAGGTTTTATTATCTTTCTTTTGTTTGTCGGACTGAGCTACCTGACTGATGGTCTGAATAACTTGGAAACTCAGGTGATGGATCTTCATTTCAACCTGAAGAATACATGGCAGGTCCAATCCAGAGACGGCAGTGTAACCAGGGAAAATAAGTCCGTTAAACTTTCCGATGATATTATCATAATCGGTGTTGATAATAAGTCACTGGAAACCTATGGCCGGTGGCCTTTCCCCAGACGGATACATGCGGATTTATTAAATTCCTTTACAAGAATTAAGGATCAGAATCAGCGGGAGTCTGCAGTTCTTCTGGACTTTCTCTTCAATGAGACAGCTGATAGAGCCTATGAAGATGTTATACTTCTTGATTCTATTAAAGAAAACGCGAATGTTTCACTGCAGACACTTCACACAACTCTTCCCATTAACTCATACGATCAGGATGCATTAACAGACAGATTTCAAGTACTGCTGGATAATTACGGTGAACTGAAAAAGATTAAAGGGGACTTGTCCAAAGTGACTCCTCAATATGGAATTGAATCACCTCTGATACCCTATGGCAAAGCTATCGATTCTTATGGTCATGCAACCTACAAAGAGGATTACGATAAAACCTATCGTCGTCTTCAACTGGTGTCCAGGTACAGCATCCAGATAAACGAATATACTTTTAAAGATCTGAAGCCGGGAATGGATTTCGGGGTTATCAAAAGAGGACACCTGGCATGGGAAAATGAAAGTGGGGCTCCTGAAACTGTCCAGCTGCCCCTGGATTCAGAATCTATTGATAATCTGCGTAAGGAGATTCAGCGCCATGGATTAAAAGGTGTTTCCCTGCCGGATTACAAGTTTACCTCTTATGAGGATCATTTTATTCCGGCTATATCCCTGACTCTTGCTCTGAAGTACTTTAATAAAAGTCTCGATGATGTGGAAGTGGTCTACGGTTCTCACATTTTAATACCTTCTCCCATGAAATGGGATAAAACCTCCGGAACCTGGGTTCCCTATGTTATTCCGGGCCATAATATGACAGAGGATATAATGATACCCATCGACGATGGCGGTAACATGCTGATTAATTTTATGGGTCCCAAATCTTCTGCCATTCAAGGTGAATATAGAACGTTCCCCGTAAGAAGTTATTCTCGTTTTGCACAGATTGCTCCCGGGATGAACCCTGAATCATGGAATAAAACCAATGGTCTCGGCGGGAAAGTGGTAATGGTAGGAGCTTTTACTATTGGTATGGCCGATGATGAAAAGCCGACACCCATGGGCCTGATGTTCGGTGTAGAGATACATGCCAACGCTCTGAATACCATACTCATGGAAAACTTTATCCAAAAGCCGCCGGAATGGGTTAATACACTGGCAATGCTTATTCTGGTTCTTTTATTTGCATTCATTACATCAAGGATGAAGGGGCTTGCCTGGTCGGTGGTGATACTGCTGGCATTTGTTATAACCTCTTTTCTGACAATTACCATTCTCTTTGAATACCAGGGCATCCTGATTGACTGGGCGACTCCGATACTTGCTGTGATTTCAACATTTGTAGCTGTTGTAATTTACAGAGTTCTTACCGCTGAAAAAGATAAACGGCAGATAAAAAATGTTTTTGGACAATTTATTGCTCCGGAGCTGGTTGAAGAACTTGCCGTTTCACCGCCGGAGCTGGGCGGAAATAACATCAACGGTACAGTTCTCTTTTCAGATATCAGAGACTTTTCAGGACTGTCTCTCCGGCAGGACGCGCCAACTCTTGTACATATACTTAATGATTATCTGACTGTGATGACCGACAACATGGTTATCGATTATAGCGGCACTCTGGATAAGTATATCGGGGATGCCATTATGACATTCTGGGGAGCCCCAAAAGAATATGAAGATCATGCGGTTAAGGCCTGTAAGTCGGCCATAGCCCAGATTCGCCTTCTTGACAGTCTGAATCCCAGCCTTATGGAAAAGTACAATGAGAAACTTGCCATTGGCATCGGAATCAATTCCGGTTCAAAAGAGGGAAAAGATCTCATGGTGGCGTACATGGGAAGTGAAGGGCGGAAGAATTACACAGCCATGGGTGATGCGGTGAATCTGGCCAGTCGCCTGGAAGGTGTTAATAAGAAATACAAATCGACAATTCTTATCAGTGAAGATACATACAATTTGATTAAACATGATGATAATTTCGTTGTTAGAGAGATTGATGAGATTCGCGTGAAAGGGCGAAATAAACCGGTCACTATATTTGAGTTGATTGACTATGAGGGTGAGCTTAAGGGTGATTTTGGTGATGGAACCTAGGGGAGGGGGAAGTTCTTTGCCAGGAAAAGGATACATCCTGTTAACTGTTGGTGTTTTTATTCTCAGTTTAATCGGTTGCGGTCTACCGGGTTATACTTCAATAGAAAAACCTGTCGTGATGACAAATGTTGATTTCATTGATGATCCTTTAATGCCAGAATTGTCCAATACCGTTATTGCCTTTAAAACTCCTGTCAATGACACAGATATCCTAGGTTATTCTATTTTCTATAAAGTATATTATAGTGATACGACTGATCCTGATTTTGCACTGCAACCGGGAGCACTTCCTGGAACAAAAGTAGATATAGATTATTTTGATGAATACACATTTATAAATAATAATGACGAAATGCAGCCGGGTGACTATATCCCCAATGAAAGAGGTTTTCTACGAGTAGGTGAATTTGATAAGAACACATTTGAAGAATTTTACATTAATCACCCAGGTCCTGACGAGGCAATTTATATAGATTTTGATCCAACTGGAGAAGGAGTCTCTGATTCTAATCTCCGGAAGGATCCGATTATTGGCTATGATTTTCCTGTATCTACAGTTAAAACTTTGGCACGAGGTTATACTGACCCGACTGATTCTCTAAGTAACATGTTCAGAAGATTTGTTGCAGACTGGGATTTTGATTTAAATGATAGTGGTGACCAATTTAACGACGGCGATCTACGAAGAGGTTATTATTTACTCAGTAATCAGATTGCACCAAGTACACTTGAAGAAATTGAAGCTTCTGGTGAACCGTTTTATACCAATGGTATGCCATCAGGTGGTGATATGATTATTGGTTTCGTTGTTTACTCTTTTGGTCGTGATATTTCTGGAGGTTCATTCTCTCCGATAGCGAGTAAGCCCGTCTATTTCGGAGATATAAAATATACACCGTTGCATGATGTAACAACTCAACGATCAACGAACAGGTAATAAAATATTTGGCACTTAGCTAAAAAATAATGGAGAGCCATGTAAATAAAACATTCTTTTAAAAGATGATTTTTGTCATCATTTATCTGATTGAAGTTTTGAAAAAACCCAACCGATGATAGGAAACACAATGAGAGAACTGATTCTGATATTTTCATATATCGTATGTGCATTTATTCCCGTCTTTATTTTCAGGAAATTTCGCAGCGGTTTTTCCGTAGGGATGTTCTGGGC
>DEIH01000249.1:0-38845 GCA_002352375.1 Spirochaeta sp. UBA2779
TCAAAATTGCTGAATACTGTTTCTTGGGATGAAATTTCTGAAACTGCATAATCAAGTTCCCCTAAAAATGAAGGGGAGATGCTATCCGATCCTCTGAGGACCGTCTGGAGGTAGAGTAGCGATTCAAATTCGTCGAGATCCGGTTTATCTCTTAAGTTCAGATAATCTGTAATCAGTTTTGTGTTGAAGTTTGTTTGAGTAGTTCTCAGATTATCATCGATTGCCGTAAACATTATTCGGGAATTTTTTGATAAACGCTTGAAAAATGGATCTTCGGTGATTTCTTCAAGCCTCTGATTTATCTGGTTGTTCTGACTTCTGTATTTGTAGGTTATGTAAAATGTCGGCTCGGTACTGGATAGCATATCAATAACCGAATACTTCATCCTGCTTACAGTATCCTGCAGTTTCATTGTTTCAATTTTGAGGTTTTCAAATCCGATAAACCTTACTAATGAACTGATTGAAGTAAGGATGGTAAGAAAAAGGGTGAGGCTGACGATGATTTCTGCAAGTATAAGTTTGGGTCTGATTTTCATTAATTATTGCACCATTACCTTCGGGCCAGGGCCACAAGGCGCTTTGCATCCTGATTATAGGGTCTGCCGTCCAGAGCTCCAAAGAATTCAATAGTTGCGAACCCGGCTTTTTCCAGTAGCTCACCGAGCTCTACTGCGGAATAGAGACGGTAGGAAAACTCATATTCATGCCAGCTTCCATCGATATCCCGAAACTGCCATCTGTTGTGCAGCATACTCCATGCCGCTTCTGCTTCATACTCCAGAAGAATAGTTCGTCCATCCCGTTCCATCCAAGTTCGCTCTTCAAATGATGCAGCGGTTGTTTCTTTGCCATCCATTTCAACCAGAAACCACCCGCCAGCTTCCAGAGCTTCATATACCCCTGTACAGACTTTCAGATCTTCGTCCGGATCTTCAAAATATCCTAGTGACTGAAAGAAGCTGAAGGAACCGGAGAACGACTCTTCTGTGGCAATTTCCCTCATATCACAGTTTAGAAAAACCGGGGGAATTACAAACTCTCCCGACCGGGACAGCTTTTCAGCTGTTTCCAGATAGATTTCATTTATATCGATTCCAATCGCCCTGTATCCTTTTTTTCCCAGTTCCAGAGAATGACGTCCGGGACCGCATCCGACATCCAGTATCTTTTCGGGAGGAACTGAGCCTGTCAGATTAATCATCCCCTCTACATCCTCGACAGCATTTCCCCATCTTTCGGAGTCAAACATCAATGGTGCAAAATCATTCCAGAAACGGGGGTCGGACCACCAATCGGGGGAGTTCTTATTATTCATTACCTATTTTATCGGACAGGATTGCATAAAAAGTATCATTTGAACTTATTGAACTGTTTTCTATTGGTGTATGAGACGATGAATTGCGATACTATGAGGGTACCGGAGGCTGAAATTCATGAAACGTTCACTAATATTCCTATTTGCCACATCCCTTATAACCTTTACGGCTGGGGCTCAATCGGTTCCTCCATCAGTCGGTGAGTTATCATATTCTTTGATTTCACCGGAATTTCTTGGTGGTGGGCTTCATGTCACAAAAGCCCGCAGTCCTCAGGGTGTTTATCTGAATCCTGCTTCAGCAGCAGGATTCCAGCGGATTATTCTGGATGTAAATTATGCAAACCTTCAGGGACTTGGAGATACGGCAGAGGATATGGGGCATGCTGCTAATCTGGCAGTTTCTGTTCCTACCAGGAGGGGTGTAATTTCAGGAGGACTCGGATTCCTTGATACTTCAGCCTATTCTGGTACGGATATGGATTTAGGCACCTCAGGACATATGTTTGTTACTTTTTCCAAAGAAATATATTCAGATCTCTGGGTTGGTGCTGGAGTCAACGGCAGTCTGGGAAAACTGGACGGCAGTATTCAGGGCGGCGGTTCTTTAAATATCGGATTCCTGCATTTTCCTGAAACTTTCGGCGGTTTAAAGAATTTTCAGTGGGGAGGAACTCTCAGCGGTATCGGATATCAATTCGGAAGCTCCAGTAGAGGATATTTTAATTCGATTCCCGGGAATCTCACACTGGCTGCAGGTATGGCCTTCGATGTTGTCGAAGCGGAAAAATTTAAATGGACATTCCGTAGTGATGTACGTGTTCCCTCCCTTTCTGATCTGCGGGTGGGAGTCGGCAGCGATCTATACTTCGGGGATACGGCCCGAATGTCAATATCCTCTTCTCTTGATGTAAGAGATGCTTTTGAGGGAGCCTGGCAGACTATTATTCCATCGGCGGCTGTTGCAGTGAGTTTTCCACTGGGCGGAAAGAGCAGTGACAGCACAAATCCCATGAGAACAACGGAAATGGATGTGCAGCTTGCTGCCGCTCCTCTCTACGATGGTGTCTGGGCCTTTGCCGGAGGCTTTACACTGCCTTTTGGTGTCAGAGATGAGAATCCGCCGGCAATAACTGTGGACTATGAATCCCCTCAGTATATTTCGCCCAATTACGATGGAATACAGGATGAACTCCTTATTCCTTATGAGGTGACTGATGAGCGTTTTATTTCATCCTATATATGGAAAGTTACCGATTCAGACGGTACTCCGGTAAGAACCTTTGTTAATAAAGATGAAAGACCTGAAAATGAGTCGGTGAAGAATCTATGGTCCAGGTTAATCTCTCCAAAAGCGGGTACATCGATGCCCGATCAATTTCGCTGGGACGGTGTAAGTGATACTGGTTCAGTTGCAGTTGATGGATCGTACAATGTTTATCTTGAATTCAGTGATGATAACGATAATTCTGCAGTTTCCGGACCTTATCCTGTCGTTGTAGATACTGTAGCCCCTGAACTTTCCCTGGAAGTTCCTGAAGGTTTGGATCTTATATTTTCTCCTGATGGAGACAGCTATAAAGACAGTTTATCAATTGAACAGAGCGGTAGTGTTGAACAGCTCTGGGAAGCGTCTTTTTCGGACAGTCCCGAAACGGTTGTTCGAGGGTGGGCATGGGCTGAGACGGCTCCTGAATCATTCGAATGGGATGGTAAAAACGACTCCGGCGAAATCGTGAATGACGGAGTCTACCGGTACGCTATTTCTTCAACTGACAGAGCCGGAAACTCCAGCCGTGCCGCTATTGAAGGTATTATTGTCGATACACTGCAGCCTGCAATCGGACTGTCCATAGACAGATCTATCTTTTCTCCTGGAACCGACAGTTCTGTTTCTACAGTTACCCTGATTCCGGATATCGCAGTCCGGTCGGGAATTGTGGACTGGACATTGGATATTATTGACTCGAACGGCGGAATAATTCAAACCTGGTCTCGCAGGGAATCCCCGGCTATTCAGGAAAGTGTTGTTTTTAACGGTATGGACAGTGCCGGCAGACAGCTGAATGAGGGATCTTATAATGGAAGACTCAAAGTTGTATACGGTAATGGTTTTCAACCTGAGGTGCTTTCACCGCCTTTTACTGTTGATATTACGGCTCCTACAGCTTCTGCCTCTGCAAATTGGACGGTTTTTTCACCTCAAAGCGGAAGTCGTAGAAATCAGGTAACTCTTACTCAAAGTACTTCCTCAGAAGAGTTCTGGTATGGAAAATTCAGTGACTCTGAAGGTAATGAAGTAAACGGATGGACTTGGATTGAAATGGCTGATAATTCCCTGGTGTGGGATGGTAGAGATGCCGAGGGGCGACTGGTTCCTGATGGAAGCTACACATACACACTTGAATCGGTTGACGGGGCCGGGAATGCAGGAAAATCTTCTCCGGTATCCGTAACAGTTGATACCAGTTCAGTTGAAGCTTCAGTTACCGCATCCCTTGATGTCTTCGGTCCTACGGATAACGGTATCAAGGACAGGGTAAGTTTCTTTACATCTGCAAAATCTGAATCTCCCATCAGCGGATGGACCCTGATTGTGAAAGATACTTCGGGTAATGAAATACGTAACTGGAGCGGTAAAGGTGCTCCTCTGGATAATGTGGAATGGAATGGCCGCCTGGCTTCAGGTGCATCGGTACCCGACGGTGAATACCTGAGTGAACTGAGAGTCCAATACGAAAAAGGTGATGTTGCCGATGCTGTTTCAGGTTCTGTTATCGTAGACACAGTACCCCCCCGAATTGACGTTTCTATTGATATGAAGCTTTTCAGCCCCGATGGTGATGGAGAAGTGGATAGTATTCTTATTAATCAGTCGTCATCTGATGAGGTGATTTACAACGGCTATTTCAGCAACGCTGAAGGTGATGTGGTGAGAACCCTGATCTGGTCCGGAAGCCTTGAGAATTTTGATTGGGACGGTACCGATAATTCCGGTAATAAATTACCTGATGGGGATTATTCTTATAGGGTTGTCGGTGCTGATAAAGCCGGAAATGAAACTCAAGTAACAACCCGGGGAATCCGGATTGATACAGCTGCAACTCCTGTTTATCTGACGGCAAGTCAGGGTTATATCAAAGCTGGTGAAACCGATACAAACCGACTGCAGACTTTTGCTGCAGTTGTACCGAACTCCAGTGGAATTGCAAGTTGGACTTTTGTTATTGCAGATGATAATGAGCGAGTTGTACACCGCGAATCCGGAAACCGTTCGGTTCCTGAAGGTTTCATTTGGAATGGAACCGATAGCAGCGGCCGTCCGGTGGAAGGTATCTTCAAGGGTATCCTGGCAGTTGTATACAGCAAAGGATCGAAACCTGTTGCAGAATCCCGCCCATTTGTATCTGACAACAGTCCTCCGGATGTGACGGTTACACTTACACCGCAGCCATTCAGTCCTGATGGAGACAATGTTGATGATGAAGTTGTTATCGGTCTCAGGGTGGAAGACCGTTCCAGAATCAGTGAATGGAGTCTGAAAATATTTGATCCCAGAGGGCGGGAGTTTATAACATTTTCCGGAAGAGGACGTCCTTCAGAACGTATTATATGGGATGGCAGAAGCGGTAAGGGTGAACTGGTACAGTCCGCCGAAGATTATCCTTATATTTTAACGGTAGCGGATATTCTTGGTCATACGAGTATTGAAGAAGGGAAGATTGCTGTTGATGTTCTTGTAATCAGGGAAGGCGACAGACTTAAGATTCTGATTAACAATATCACTTTCCAGCCAAGTTCTCCCCAACTGATACTCTCCGGTGATGAGGGTCAGAAGAATGAAGAAGTTCTTGACCGGCTTGCTGAAATCATGCAGAAGTACAACAGTTATCATATTGTTGTAGAAGGACATGCCGTCAGCTTGAGATGGGCCGACCCGGCTGCAGCACAGCGGGAGCAGAGGGATATTCTTGTTCCCCTATCCCGTTCAAGAGCACAGACTGTGGTTGATGAACTGGTTGCCCGGAGGGTTCCGGCGAACAGAATGCAGGCAGTCGGTATCGGTGGGGATAAACCCATTGTTCCCCATGGCGACCTGGAGGAACGTTGGCGGAATCGTCGTGTGGAATTCTACCTGGAGAAGTAATTGAATTTTTTTGTTCCGTGCCCCCCGGGGGCTGAAGATATATTAACCGGCGAATTAAAAAAACTCGGTGCCGGTTCTGTTCTGCCGGCATCGCGAGGTGTCGGATTCAAGGGGGATTTAACCCTCTCTTACCGGGCTTGTCTGGAATTAAGGACGGCTTCGAGAATCCTTTATGAACTGGTTTCGGATAGAGCTGGTACCGAGGATGAGCTGTACAAGCTGGCATTGTCATATCCCTGGGATGAGTTATTCCCCTCTTCCTTGACTATCTCCTGCCGGGTTACCGGTGTTCCCCGGGACAAAGATCCCCGGTATGCGACTTTGAAACTCAAGGATGCGGTTGTCGACCGCTTCAGTCAGAGTACCGGTATACGCCCTTATGTAGACAGAAAAACACCGGACATTCGTATCGAAGCCCGATGGGACGGCCGTAATGCCGTAATATATCTGAACTGGTCGGGAAGGCCGCTGCATGAACGGGGGTATCGTCTTGAGCGCACCGATGCAGTACTCCGGGAAACCACAGCCGCTGCAGTTCTGGCCATGTCCGGATGGTCTGAAATTGCCGGAAATGGCGGAGGTTTTGTCGATCCTGTCTGTGGCAGCGGAACCTTATTGGCAGAAGCGGCAATGATGGCTGTTGGTGCCCCTCCGGGTATACATAGAAAGTACTGGGGCTTTGAAGGATTACGTCTGCACAATGATAATCTCTGGCGCAGAATACTCAACGATGCAACTATCCGTTATGGTGAAAGTTTACAGCGGATGCCGTTGATGGTTGGATTTGATAATGATGGATCGGCATTGAAGACTGCCCGATCCAATTTGCGCAGAGCCGGCCTTAATAATGTTATCCGTCTGGAGCGTCACGATATTACCACCGGGAGGCCTGCATTCTGGCCGGCGGGGGTAATTGGTCTTGTCTGTGCCGATCCGCCCTACGGTGTGAGAACACAGGCAGATCCTCTTCCGGTATACAACGCTCTGGGATCAATGTTCCGAACTCTGGAAAATGGCTGGCGTCTTGCTTTACTGGCTCCGGATAGGAAAACAGCTGCGGCTTCCTGCCTGCGTGCAGAGGAATATTATCATACCGTCAGCGGGGGGATGGACCTGGTTCTTGCGGTTTACGATCGGATTGGCGGAGGAGGTAAAGCTACTAAGATGCCAGAAATATCTGATATATCTGATATATCAGATAGTGATAATCAAATGGATTCGAAAGCCCCATCCCTGAAAAAGATTCTGGAGAAAAATTTTTCGGCCATGGCCACCTGGGCTGAAAAAACCTCGGTTACATCGTACAGAATCTGGGATGCTGATATGCCGGAGTTCAATGCAGCGGTAGACTGGTATGAAGGCCGCTGGCTTCATATTCAGGAGTTTGTCCCCCCGGGCAGCATCTCTCCTGAAAAAGCTCACAATCGGCTGAATACTCTGATTTCTGTATTAAAGGATGTAACCGGTTGCCGGGATGAAAATCTCTACCTGAAAACCAGACAGCGGGGACACCGCCCATACAAAAAAAAGGGTGATAGTACCAATCTTTTGATAATGCGTGAGAATGGAATGCGGTTTTTTGTCAATTTTATTGATTATCTCGATACAGGTATATTTCTGGATAACAGATCTATCCGGTCACTTATCAGAAGTAAGATGTCCGTCATTCCCAAGGGGAGATTTCTGAATCTCTTTGCATACACCGGAACGGCTTCGGTAATGGCCGCAGCAGGAGGTGCTTTACAGACTGTCAGTGTTGATATCTCCAACACCTATCTGAATTGGGCTCGGGATAATATGAAATTAAATCGGCTGGATTCTTCGGATAATTCCTTCATCAAAGCTGATAGCTTTGAGTTTCTGGAAAGGAATAAAAAAAAGTTTAATCTTATTTTTATCGATCCCCCGGCATATTCCAACGGCAGTGGGCGTCCGGACTGGTCGATGCAGGAAGATCATACGGTTCTTATAACTCTGGCAATGAAAAATCTGAGTTCTGATGGACTGCTGCTGTTTTCTGAAAACTACCGGCGCTTCAAACTGGATCCGGACCTGAACAGGCTGTTCTCTGTAAAGGAGATAACCCGGGAGACGACAGAACCTGATTTTTTCCGGCGGAACGGAGTCCATCGCTGTTGGGAAATCTCTCACAGGGGTTAAAAGTAACATTGTCTAGAAGCTCTGATGGGGCTATCATGAACTTGTGCAGAAAGTACTGACATCTTTTCTATATTTTCTCGGTCTGATGATTATACTCAGAACGTTACTTTATGCCGTCCCAAAGTGGAGAGCTCGGAAAGAAAAGAAAAAAAGGGACAGGAGAGACAACGGATGAGTGCTGATAGAGCGGGTAAACTTCCTCCCAGAAACCAGCCGGAGATGCCGGCATATTTTCGTAAAGACCGGACAGGAAGGGATGAGTTCCTCTCACAGCTTGGTCACTTCGGAGAAGAGCATCGTGCTTTATTCAGCCAGCTTTGCGACATGTGGGAACCTGATATGCCCTACAGTAAATTCTTTGCAAAAGCCGGTCACGAGTACCTGAATGCTGATACTACTCTTCATACTCTGATGGTTCATCTGGAGAAAGGGAACTGCGGCCTAATCTCCAATACAGTGAGGGATGGTCAGCTGGAAAAAGACCGGATTATCCTGGCCGACCGTGATTCTCCCCGATTCTTTTACTGGCTGGTGGAGAACCGATGGCAGAGCTGCCTGGTATCTGATAGAAAAAAATATCCTATTCTCGGAAGTTTTAAAAAACGGGGAGATTTTCCCCTTGATGTTCTGCAGCCTCTTTCTCTGACAGAACTCTCCGGTAATTTTATTCAAAGCCATCTGGATGAAGTGATTATGTACGCTCTCCCGGACATGGATGGTAAAACTCTGATAGTAACACCGGTGGCTCTTCCGGTTATGGTTGAAGTTTCCCGTTTTAAAATTAGAGCTAACCTGGCGAACAGCCCTGTACAGCCTGTACTGGCCAAAATACTGGGAACAGTGGTAAGCAGCCTTCGAAAGTCCCTGGAAAAGAATGACAACCAGTTCTGGAATAAGGTTTCCGAAGCACTGATTAGCAGCCGGGAGGACCTTCTGGCTAAAAGAGCCAATATCAATCCGGAGATATTCATAGCGGCTAAGATACTTAAAGCATTTACGCAAAATGAATTAAATGAAGCTGAACATCAGAGGGAGCAGGAAGCCGAAAAAAAGGAGCTTATTCAGGGTATTCTCCTTCAACTCTCTCGAAAGAATGACTTTCTGATGTCCTCCCGGGAATTTGATGAACAGTTTGAACCATATAAAGACACCTGGCCGGATCTCAAGGCCATGTTCATTACTCATTTTATGAAACCTACCGGCCGAACAGGCCTGCCTCGGGTAATTAATGTCGGAGAGGATTATCTGTACCGGGATTATCTGTACCCTCTGTTTAAATCATGGCATAAAACAGCCGGATTGGAACTGAAATATTTTTATCTGAATATGATTGAAAGGATACTGAGAACCAACAACAAGGATAAATTTACGGCATTTACGGGAAAGGAAAGATTCCGCGATGATATAAGAGAACGTCTTGCCGCTGAGTTTCAGATTCTCTCCGATATGCTTTCCAAACCGAGAATTATTTCTGAGGGTATTATTCATTACACAACCAAGGTTTTAAAAATCCCTGATATGGACAAGGTGAAAAAGCTTCTTGATCAATATTTTGATAGCGGAACTATACGTTTTAAAAATCCTGAGATTCTATTTAATCTCAATCCTGAGTCCTTGTTTGAAGAAGCTTTCCACAGACTCAGCTGGCTGAGGCGTATCATACTGCGTTTATTCGGCCGCTATGACAGCTACCTTCAGACGCTGAACCCTCCTTCGAGTACTAAAAATGCCCGGGGTGATAATACTCAGAGAGATATTTTTACCCCTGAATCAGCCAGACCGTACAGAGCCGGGAGAACTGCAGCTGAGAGTTTGATGGATAAAACCGTAAAAAAACGTAAACATCCGGGAACTAAAAAAAGGAATTACTCGGCAAGACAACAGGAACAGGCCTGGGATGATTTTAAATCAGTTTATGAGAAAAAGAAGGGATGAGTGTGACAGATTTTGATGAACAGGATGCCCTTGAAAGGACTGCCGGCGATCGCGGGATTCTGGCTGAAGTTATACGCTTCACACTGGAAGATGTCCCTGAAATACTTAAAAGACTTGATGCTTCATTACATGATAAAAGATGGCAGGATACGGCAAAACTGGCCCATAAATTAAAGGGGACTGCCGGTGCCGCTGGTGCCCACAGACTGTTTCTTACCGCCTTGGATCTGGAATTGGCAGCCAGGGATGAAGATACGGATAGCAGCAGGTATAAGTCTTCTCTGATTGATGCCTTTGATTCCTTTCGTTCCCATCCCGGAGTCCGGCGTCTGTCTTCCCTTGACGCCGGAGGGGATGCATAGCTAGGGTAGGGTTATGTTTGTGTCTGTTGTGCTCGATCTTGGAAATGAAGACAGCCTGAAGGCGGTTACCGGACTGCTGTTCCGGTATGGTTTCCGCCAAATGCAGAAAGGTGTTTTTGAGTCCACTTCAATAGATGATAAAAGGCTCAGCCGCCTTAAAATTGATTTGGACAGAGCTACAGACTTTTATGATTCAATACGGTTCTACCAGTATCCTGTTGAGGGAACTGTGGCCATTACCTCTTTAAGCGAGAAGCGATGGCGTCGGGTTGTTATCCGGGAACCGGAACAGGATTAAAACTGCATCTCGGGAGGATATTTGATGCTGAATGATTTAAACGTTATTGGGAAATCCCTGGAAAAAAACATACTTGATACCTGGAGGCGTCTTTGACTCCTCCAGCTTGAAAGATGAAGTACATCGTCTGGAGGAAATTACTTCCCAGTCAGGATTCTGGGATAATCATGAAAAAGCTGAAAATACAATGGCGGCCATCAAGAGGGTAAAAGCCCGTTATGAACCCTGGGAGACTCTGGTTGCTGAGCTTGAAGATGCTCAGGTACTGCTTTCACTGGCTGATGAGGCTGGTGATGAGAGTATGGAGGCAGAAGTTTCTCAGGCTTTTGAAGCCGTATCTCAAACCTATGAAAAATTAAAAACTCTTCAGCTATTAGGTGAGAAAACTGACTCGGCCTCAGCATTTGTCACCATTCATTCAGGGGCCGGTGGTACCGAATCCTGCGATTGGGCAGCGATGCTTTACCGAATGTACGGACGTTGGGTGGAACAGCAGGGTTTTAAGATGACCCTTCTCGATATACAGGAAGCTGAGGGCGGAATCAAGTCGGTGGATGTTCAGATTGAAGGTGATTATGTGCACGGACTGCTCAAAGGGGAAGGCGGTATCCACCGCCTGGTAAGAATCAGCCCTTTTGATTCAGCCGGAAGGCGGCACACCTCTTTTGCTTCAGTTTATGTTTCACCGGTATTTGATGATGATATTGAGGTGGATGTGAAAAGCGAAGATATCAGAGTAGATACCTACAGGGCGTCAGGGGCCGGAGGTCAGCATATAAATAAAACCTCCAGTGCGGTGAGAATGACGCATCTGGAATCCGGGATAGTGGTTCAATGCCAGAACGAGAGAAGTCAACTCAAGAACAGAGTTACGGCCATGAAGGTACTCAAGTCCAGACTCTATGAATATTACCGTCAGAAACAGGATGAGAAGCGCGCCTCTACCGCCGCAGAAAAGAAAGATATTGGATGGGGCAGTCAGATCAGATCCTATGTATTTCACCCCTATACAATGGTAAAGGATTTGAGAACCCGTTATGAAACGGGAAATATTCAAGCTGTAATGGATGGCGATCTCGATCCCTTTATCGAGGCGTATCTTCGCTGGCGGGCAGGTGGGTTGAGCTGATGAAAATCCTGGTCGTTGACGACCTTGAGTTCATGAGAACCCTGATTCGGGACATACTCGAAACCGGCGGTCATGAAATAGTTGCCGAGGCGGCCGACGGCCGACAGGCTCTACTCCTCCGCCGGGCCTGGAATCCGGATCTTACCCTGATGGATATTTCAATGCCCAGGATGGACGGCCTTGAAGCTTTAAAACGCATTAAAACCGACAACCCGGATTCCCGTGTTGTTATGTGTTCCTCCCTGGGTGAGCAGGAAAAAATCCTTGAGGCTATTCGCCTTGGTGCTTCAGATTATGTGGTTAAGCCCTTCCGGAAAGAACGGCTGCTCTCGGCTGTGCGGAAAGCCGTAGAATGAGGTTTTATCGCTGGAGGATACTTCCGGGGATTCTCCTTCTTTTCATTATTACTGATGCAGTTTCTCCCGCAGAAGACAATGATTTTCCCGAAATTGTGATTGAACAGAATAACTGGCAGGTGGGAATTGCCGTTCTTGCAACGGAAAATAACGATACAGCTTCAGTTTCCGCCGCTTCCCTGATACCCCGGCTGATACAGGATGAGCTCAGCGGTATCGACTCTCACCGATTAACCGATGCTGAGAAGTTGCAGATCCTTGATAATGCCATTGAAAAAAAAGAAATTGAAAGCTATGCCCGATTAAGTTCCCTCTATTCCGGCAGAGACGATCAGCTGTTTAATCTCAATGCTGAACCCTCTTCTCTGAAAGAAATTGATAAACAGATTCTTGCTGAATCTCTCGTGGGAAATTATTGGCGAAATCTTTCCAGGGACATCTCATCTGTTCCTGAAATAATGCACGTATTATATCCCGGTCCGCCGGATGGCGGGGAACTCTGGAATGTGGACAGTTTCTCTTCGGAGGCCTTCAGAAAGGAGGCTCATCTCGATGTTCTGATTATCGGAAGTATTGTAAAGGTTAGAGATTATTACGGTATCCGAATCTCCGCTCTAGGCCCTGCAGGGGAAGATATCCTGTGGGAAGGAGCCGGTGGAGAGAACGATCTTGAGACTATTTCCGCTGAGGCTGGAGCAGCTGCCAGGAGTTTGATACTCGGCCGGCCATGGGCCGCTGTAACAGTTCAGACCGATCCTCCTGAAGCCGTTATTTCTGTAAACGGGAAGAGTGCAGGAGTGGGGCTGTGGAAGGATTCCACGATGGAACCCGGCATGATAGTTCTGGAGGTGACGGCCACAGGTTATGCTCCGGAAGTATCAACCGTTGTATTAAGCCCCTATGAGGTAAAGACCATTGATGTTTCTCTCATGGAAACAGTTCAGCCACAGGTTCTGATACGCAGTGAGCCTTCAGGGGCATCTCTTCGTCTGGGCAGTATATGGCTGGGAAGAGCTCCTTTATCTGTTAATCAGCCGGACAGAGTGATGTCTGTTACAGTGGAAAAGGAAGGGTATGCCACCCGGGTTGTACCCCTTTACCCTGAAGCTGAGCACCTGACGATACCTTTGAACCTGGCTCTGGGAAATCCTGTTGAAGAATTGGCCGCTTCCAGAAATAAACTGTACAACTCCATTGCCTGGTTTTCTTTTTCACTGGCACCGACAATTATTCTTCTGGGAGTATCCCAGAACTATGCGAATATGAATATAAACAGTTCCACACCGGAAGATATGGACTACTCCTACAATGCGTATTATCTCAGTTACGGCCTTATGTGGGGCAGTGTTGCCATCAACGTCGGTTTTCTTACAAATGTATTATTTAAGCTTTCCCGTTATCTGAAAGCAGCCGAGGGACTTTCAGATTGATGGATAGAATAGATTTCTGCAGGGGTTCACGAAGAAGGTTTCATACCATAGGATACCGGCGATATGTTCGGTAGAAGAAAAAAACAGAATTCGAGAGTGACGGATTCCCCGGTTTCCCCTGTCTCTCCCAAGAATTTCGGTCGCCGTATTAAAGAACTACTCAGTCGGAGAGGCCAAATCGGTGAGGCTTTCTATGAAGAACTGGAAGATCTGTTGGTAGAGGCGGATTTCGGTGCTGCAGCAGCTGTGGATCTGGTGAATGAATTACGGGAGTATCGCAGAAATAACTCAGGTGGATTGAGCCGTGATGAACTGATAGAAGAACTTAAGAGTCTCATCAGGCCGTCCTTGAAAGTTTTCAACCTCACCCCCGACCCTGAGAAGCTTACATTGTATCTTGTTCTGGGAGTTAATGGAGCTGGTAAAACCACTACAATAGCTAAAATGGCACATCAATTTGCTCAAAGCGGGACTGCTAAAATAGTCCTGGCCGCCGGGGATACTTTCCGTGCTGCTGCGATAGATCAACTTGAGATTCACGGGCAGCGTGTCGGTGCCCGGGTTGTAAAACAGGAGCACGGTTCGGATCCCGGTGCTGTGATATATGATGCCATAAACTCCGCCGTATCCCGAAGTGATACACTGATTATTGCAGATACCGCCGGGCGAATGCACAACCGGACCAATCTCGTGAAAGAACTCTCTAAAATTGACAGAATTATCAGAGAACGTATTGGGAACAGCGGTGTTTACAGAAAACTTCTGGTTATTGATGCTACGACCGGTCAAAATGGAATGAGGCAGGCTGAATCGTTTCATGAATCCATTGGAGTGGATGCTGTGATAATGACAAAGTATGATTCCACGGCAAAAGGCGGCCTTGTGGCTGCTATCAGCCGTAAACTCAACCTGCCTTTTGCCTTTCTGGGACGGGGAGAGGGTATGGACGACCTTCTACCTTTCAACCCTGAAATCTATCTAGATGAATTGCTGGCAGGCGACTGATGTACTTGATGAACCGAAGAGTTCTTCTCCCATTATTGATAGCCATGGCAACAGCCGGATTCTCATCAGCTGTTGAATGGTATCACTCTTCTCCCGGCGGTAACCAAGGCTCTCCCCTTACCAGCGGCGGCCCGGAGGCGGTCGGATGGTCTTTATCCGTTGAAAACGGAACTGATTATTTTGATGGACGAGAATCAAGGAAGCTCTATCTGGATGGTGAAATGTCTTCTTCAACGGTATATTACCGCAGGAGCGGCCGGTTGGCAGCCAGGGAAGATCTGGATTCCAGCGGTGAGATTCTATCCCGTGTGGAATATGTCTACGATAAAGAGGGAATTCCCCGGGCAATGTACATCACAGCCGGTGAAGATACATTATCAGATCTTTATGTCGAGTCTGATACAGCGGTTAATCCGGAAGGAACCTTTCATCGGCATACCGGTGGTTCTTTCGGTGATTGGCGTATTACCGATCTGAACCAATATGGTCAGCCTGTGGCCCGCAGGGTTCTTGATTCCGGGGTAATTGCCGAAGAATCTTTCTGGATTCGAAATGATAAAGGTTCCCTGAGAGAAGAGATTCACCGTTCGGGGAATGAAGAACGGCGGAGCCGATACGATTCCAACGGACGACTTCTTGAGGAAACAACAATCCGGAATAATCTGGTTGTCCTGGTAAGAAGCTATTTCTGGACAAATATAAATCTTACCCGGGTGGAAGAGCGGGGTGAAGGACATCTTCTTGTTCGTAAAATGGAGTGGTCCGGCGACCGGATTATTCATGAAACCCGTAGTGAAAACGGTGTAATAACCAGTCAAACCGAGTGGACTACCCCTGATGAAAGGGTGGAAACTCTTTTCAGGGATGGCAAAGCGGTTATCCGGATTTACTGGAGAGGTGATACGAGGCAGCGGGAAGAATTCCTGAGAGATGGTGACGTAATACGTACCCGTGAGGGAGATGTATGAAGCTTTATTCCGGTTGGAAAACCTGGGTGTCCAGAAGATTTCTTATCGGCCGCCGGGGCGGCCGGGGCCGGTTAATTTTTGTTTTTTCGGTAGTTTTGATTGGAACAGGTGTTGCAACTCTTATTACGATACTGTCGGTTATGAACGGTCTGCAGCAGGGGTATATCCGGAGCATACTTGAAATCGGATCCTATCATCTGAAGTGGACCCCCGATCCGGACTCCTCCGGTGGGGCCGGCGATATAGGCTTAATAAATGAAATCATTGCCTCGGATCCCCGGGTGAGGCTGACAACCGGGTTTCAAGAAGGGCAGACCATGCTCAGCGGAAAGCGTCCAAGGCCCTCGGGTGCTCTTATTCGGGGTACTGAAGTAAACCTGTATATAAACGATAAAGCACTGTCGAAGTACATGAATATTGTGGAGGGGGAGTTCAATATCACCGGCCGGGGTATTGTTCTGGGAGATGAGCTGGCTGTAAATCTCGGTGTCTCTCCCGGGGATTCCATTACAGCTCTGGATCTTGGAGCTGTCGGAATGTCTCCCACAGAAATAGAGCTCATGGTTACCGGTATCTTTCAATGCGGTTACAGGGACTACGAATCTTCCCTTGCCTTTGTCTCCCTTGAAACCATCAGATTACTATTTGGACCAGGGGTACCTGAAATCGGAATTAAACTTATCAATCCCGACCGTGAAAGAGCTGTGATGAAATCTCTTGAACCCGAACTGGCCGGTTTTACCGGCAGTTTGAGCTCCTGGAGGGAAAATAACAAATCTTTCTTCGGTGCTCTTCGCACTGAAAAAATAATGATGCTTCTTCTTCTTGCCCTTATTTTTGTCGTTGTTGCGGTAAACATTGATAACTCACTCCGGCGTATGGCCACAGAAAGAGTGGAGGATATCTCCATACTTAAAGCAATGGGTGCCACACCGGGAGATATCCGATTACTCTTTCTCAGGCAGGGGATTGTAATCGGTGGAACCGGCGGCGTTATCGGCAGCCTCTTCGGTGTGCTCATCGGCGCCAATGTGGATACGATACTCAAAATTGTCAGGGAGCTGCGTTATGCGCTTTCAAGCTGGTTCAACATCGGCACATTCGGTGCCCATCCCATAGATGCTTTTTTCAGCAGTTCTCAGGTAATGGCCTCGGATGTCCTTACCGTACTGCTTTTGGCTGTTACCATGTCTTCTCTGGCAGCCGTACGCGCCGCATCCATTGCGGCCCATCAGACACCGGCGGAGGTGCTCAGAAGTGAATGAAACAACAGTAACCCTGGAGAATGTCAGTAAAACATTCAAATCAGGTTCGGATAATCTGAAAGTGCTGCGGGATGTGAATCTGATGGCATCCTCGGGAGACAGCCTCGCCGTAGTTGGAGCTTCGGGATGCGGGAAAAGCACTTTGCTCAACCTCATCGGCGGCCTGGACAAGGCCGACTCCGGTGTAATCACCGCCTGTGGTTTTGAGGTGAGTAAGCTCAATGAAAAGCAGCTGACTTCCTACAGAACCGGTGGTGTGGGATTTATTTTTCAGTTTCACTATCTGCTTAAGGATTTTACCGCATTGGAAAATGTGATGCTGCCCTTGCTTATGAGAGGTTCCAGGCAGCAAAAGGCCCGGGACGCTTCTATGTCCCTACTGGACAAAGTTCAGGTGTCCGGCCGTTCAGGTCATTACCCCTCTCAACTTTCCGGGGGGGAGCGGCAGAGAGTGGCCCTGGCCCGGGCACTGATTAACAATCCCACACTGATACTTGCCGATGAACCCACCGGAAACCTGGATGAAAATCATAAAAAACTTGTTGCAGACCTGCTGTTTTCGCTGACGGCAGATGCGGGGAAAACCCTGGTGGTCGTTACCCATGCCCGTGACCTGGCGGATAGGGCTGGAAGAACTTTACACTTGAGTGAAGGACAGTTGATTCCCTCATGAGCGGCCCGTTTTTTACCGCCCGCAGGTTGTTTCTCAGACAGCGGCGTGAATACCACCGGGGACACCCTTTACTGGGAGCTGCTCTGGGAATTGCATTGTCCCTTATCCCTCTGGTTACCGTGGATCATGTGGCCGATGCGATGATTGAAGGAATCATTGCCCGGTACAGGGAAACCTCTTCTTTTCATTTTCAAATACATTCCTGGGGATCCCCCGGACAGTCCGAATGGGAAGCCCTTGTTAATGATATTAATTCACGTAAGCTGGCTGAATCCGCATGGATTGAACGTCAGGGTTTTGGTCTTGCCAGAGCCGGTGATTTAAGGGAGGGGCTTACCCTGCGTTCTCTCCCTCCGGATTTAAATAATAGAGATAAAATATTTACCTCTTATATTGAATTTGATTCGGGAGAATGGAATCTGGATACCCCGGAGTCCATTCTCCTGGGCCGTGTGGCCGCCCGACGGCTTAATGCCGGTTTAGGGGATGAAATACGAGTTCTGACAGCCAGACGGATCAATGACGGCCGGTATGTTCCCCGGGTTTCCCGCTTTACAGTCCGGGGGGTTTTTACCAGCGGTTATCAGGATCTGGACCGTACATGGGCGTTTATACCTCTGGATACCGGATGGTCGATATTGTCCCCTGAGAGTTCCAGAACCTTCATTGGAGGTAAGTTTTCCAATCCTTCTGCAGGTATGGAAGATAATCTGCTCCTCTTATCATCATCTCTCCCCGACCGTTGGATGGTGTATGACTGGAGAGAGCTGAACAGGTATCTGTTGAGTAACCTTGAAAATACCCGGAATATACTTCTGTTCATCATGGCATTGATAATTCTCGTTGCTGTTTTTAATGTAATGTCGTCCCTGATTATGCTTACTCTGGAGAGGAAACGGGAAATCGGGATACTCAAATGCACCGGCAGTTCCCCATCGGATATTACAAAAACATTTGTATTTGCCGGTATGCTTGCATCTGCGGCAGGAACTCTCACAGGCCTTGCCGGCGGCCTGCTGGTTTCCCGCTATGTCAATCAGATAATATCCGGAATAGAGTTTTTTCTCGGAATCTTTTCTGGAGCCGGAGCCGGAGGCCCTGGTCCTAAACTTCTGAATGAAGGTTATTATCTTCAGTACATCCCCGTTCATATACGCTGGAAGGCGACAGCGATTATCGGAATTGCCACATTTATCCTCTCACTGACAGCCAGTTATTATCCGGCTTCAAGGGCGGCAAAGCTCAAACCCCTGGATGTTTTGAGAAAACATTGAAAAATAACCGACACCATTATCCGCCGGTTACAATAGATAAATCTCGGGTATTTCAGTATTCTTAAGTACAGGAGTTATGAATGATCAAGGGATTAACCCAGCGTGCACAGCGAATACTTACCGATCTGGCCAAAGAAGAAGCAAAGCGCTTCCATGCCGACAAACTGCTGAGTGAGCACATCGTTCTTGCAATTCTCAGAGAAAAGGGCGGAATTGCATATAAATGCCTTCAGAGACTCGGAATCAATAACACTGAGATGATCGGTGAATTGGAAAAAGGGCTGCCCCAACGGAACCCCAACTTACAGCTGGGAGATATTCCCCCTTCAAACCGCGTTAAAATGCTTCTGGAAAATGCCGCTAATGAAGCAACAACGCTGAACCATGAATATATCGGAACAGAGCATTTCCTTCTTGCCGCAGCAGGTGAGCCCGGGAGTGCAACAAGCGCATTTCTGTCTCTTTACAAGGTAACTGTCGATATTCTCAGGGGACTTATTTATGAGATAAACGGTGAGAGGGAAAAGTCTGTAAATCCGAAAAGGAAAACGGAAAAACCGGCATTTGCCAGGAAAGGGGTCCGGGGTGAAGCCAAGTCTGCCACGAGTATGCTGGATGAATTCTCCCGTGATTTAACCGAAATGGCCAAAAAAGATCTTTTGGATCCTGTTGTCGGCAGAGATAGGGAAATCTCCCGGGTAATGAGAATCCTGGCTCGGCGGACCAAAAACAATCCAGTTCTTATCGGCGAACCAGGTGTGGGTAAAACAGCCGTTGTCGAGGGACTGGCCCGGGAAATTATCGCGGGAACCGCCCCGGAAATCTTTTCCGGTAAGCGCCTTGTCGGTCTGGATCTGGCCGCCCTTGTTGCAGGAACCAAGTATCGGGGTGAGTTTGAAGAGCGGCTTAAAAAAGTGATTAAAGAAATAAATAAAGCCGGGAATATCATCCTCTTCATTGATGAACTTCATACCATCATCGGTGCCGGTGGTGCTGAAGGTGCCATAGACGCCTCCAATATGCTCAAACCCGCTTTGAGTCGGGGTGAACTGCAGTGCATCGGTGCCACAACCATGAACGAGTATAAAAAATACATAGAGAAAGATGCCGCACTGGAACGGCGTTTCCAGTCGGTAATCATTGAAGAGCCGAGTATCGATGAAACCTATGAGATTCTCTGTGGGATTAAAGAACGCTATGAGGATCATCACAACGTTACCTATGAAGATGAATCTCTACGTTCAGCCGCCGAACTGGCAGGGCGATATGTCACTGAGCGTAATCTTCCGGACAAGGCTATCGATTTGATCGATGAGGCCGGTTCCAGCAAGCGGATGCAGAACAACACCCGGCCGGAAGCCATCGGCAATCTTGAAGAGCAGACCCACCTTCTCACCGAAGAGAAAATCTCTTTTGTGAATGCTCAGGATTATGAAAATGCAGCCAGGGTAAGGGATAAAGTCCGGGAAATGCGAAACCGTATTGATGAGTTGAAATCCGAATGGGAGAAAACCTTAAAGGAAGAAAAAAACCTTATTACAGTTGAGGATATTCAGGCCATTGTTTCGGAGAACACCGGTATCCCCATGGTTCGTATTGTAAAGAGTGAATCAGATAAACTCCTGCAGATAGAGAAGGAACTTCACGAAAGTGTAATCGGTCAGGATGAGGCCATCGCGTCTGTGGCCTCTGCTGTCCGCCGGTCGCGAACCGGCTTGAATTCCCCTTCACGGCCCCTGGGGTCATTTATATTCCTGGGACCCACAGGCGTTGGGAAAACACTTCTGGCCAAGAGTCTGGCCGAATATCTTTTCGGGGATGCCGAAGCCCTTATCAGGGTTGATATGTCGGACTATATGGAAAAGCACAACGCATCACGGCTGATAGGGGCTCCTCCGGGGTATGTGGGCTATGAAGAGGGTGGTATTCTCACCGAGAAAATTCGTAAGAGACCCTATTCAGTGGTTCTGCTGGATGAGATTGAAAAAGCCCATGCTGATGTATTCAACCTGCTGCTCCAGGTTCTCGAGGAAGGTGAACTGCAGGATAGTTTCGGTCATAAGGTATCTTTTCGGAATGCTGTTCTGATAATGACCTCTAACGCAGGCGCCCGGGAAATCAACAAAGGAAGTTTTGGCTTTACTACCGGTAACGGTGTCATGGCTCATTCCGACATCAAATCCATGGCGGTAACAGAATTGAAACGGCTCTTCCGTCCTGAGTTTCTGAATCGTGTCGATGAAATAGTGGTATTTCACAGTCTTGAGTACGATCATGTGATGAAAATAATGGATCTGATGCTCGATGAAGTACGAGAGCGTCTCTCCGGGCTTTCCCTTTCTCTTGATGTCAACATCAAAGCGCGGGATATGCTGATGCAGATGGGGTACGACGTGATTTACGGGGCCAGGCCCTTGAGACGGACCATCCAGAAAGAAATTGAAGATCCGTTATCAGTGGCAATCCTTCAGGGTCGGTTTGAATCAGGGGATGCCATTTCCGCTGAAGTCCGGTCGGGGAAAATCAGCTTCAGGCGGAAAAATAGAAGAAAAAAAGCTGCTGTAAAAGCTCTTGAAACAGCTTCTACAGCGGAAATTACCAAAGATTAATCCGGAAGACCGATTCCCCGTGTTATGTTGTAGGTTATGGTAAAAATCCGCTGCTTTTTCCTGTTGCTCTTCACCTTTTTATTTTCCTCTGCGCTTCTTTGGGCTCAATCGGCGGATCAGCTGTACGCCGGGGGACGGCAGGCTTTTACTGATGGTCTATGGCAGACCGCATCGTCCCAGTTTTCACGTCTTTTACGGGAATACCCTGAAGATCTGCGGGCAGATTCTGCGGCATATATGGGAGCTGTTGCCTATTACAACGATGGTGAGTATCAGAACGCTATAAATGTACTGGTTTCATTTCCCCGTAGATACCCGGACTCTCCCTGGAATCAGCGGGTAGCCTACTGGGAAGGTTTGGCCCGATATGAAAAGGATGACTGGTCCCGGGCGGCATCAGCTTTTGAAAAACAAACACGTATAACTGAAGACAGGACTTACCGGGAGCGCTCGCTACTTTACCTTGGAGCCTGTCGGGAAAACCTGGATAATCTGGAGAGTGCCGAAAGGGTTTATACCATTTTAATTGATGAAGGACGGGACCGCGATCTTATTGCCCGGGCTGTATTCCGACTGGGACAGATTCGCCTGTCGGATAATCGGCCGGATGAGGCCCTGGATGCCTTCACATTGATGGCTTACGACTATTCCTCCTCTCCACTGGCTGTGGATATAGAATATTGGATTGCCGAATCCCGGCGGCGAATGAGGCAGGATGAGAAAGCCCTGGACAGTTACCGGAATTTCCTTTCAACGGTGTACAGCTCACCTTACAGGTCATTCGCCCTGCTTGAGGCGGCACGTCTGGCCTCTAATGCCCATTATGATGATGAAGCACTGGCGTATCTGGATTTAAGAGACGAGGAACGCGCACCGGGGCCGGATGAGGGAAAACCCTCGGTACTGAGAATCCGGGCCGCATCCTACATGAGGACCGGTCAGATAGCTGAGGCTCGAGCGGCCTATGCCGGGATTCTCAAAGAACCCCTGGATGATCGCGAGGCTCAGACAGCCGCCTTCAACCTGGCTCAAACCTGGTTGGGGGGCAGCAGCGTTCTTTCCGCCGTACCCTACCTTGAAAAGGCGGGAAATGGTCCGGACAGACGCATCTCTGCCGATTCACTGTATTTGGCGGGAACAATATTGCTTCATTCGGGTAACAGCAGGGGAGCGGTGGCTCTGGAGCGTTTTGCATCGGAGAATCCACAGGATACCCGCCGGGAAGAAGCCCTTCGTCTGGCAGTGAAATCCTGGCGGGATGAAGATGATTCAAATCGGGCTGTCGGGGTGTTGAACCTTCTTGTCCGGGATTACCCGCAAAGTGAAAATGCACCTTCCTACCTTTTTCTCCGTGGGGAAATCGCCCTTGAAAGCGGTGATTCAAGTTCGGCTTTAAGGGACTACGGTCGAATCACCCGGGAGTACAGGGATTCAGATTTTGCGCTGGAATCAAATTCCAGAATCGGTTTTATCTATTCAGATAGAAAGGAATTCATCCGAGCTGCCGGGTACTATCAGGCGGCTGCAGATCTTGCCGGGGGTGTCCGCGGGGGAGATAAGGGCCGCCGGGCTCTGTACTCAACGGCTGTGGCTTATCTAAACGGCGGTAGAGCTGACGATGCGGTGAGGTTGTTTGATTCACTGGTTCAATCTGAGCCTTCAGGATCCTGGAGTGTTGAGGCTGCTTTTCACATGGGTGAAGCTCTCTACGATATGGAAGATTACCCCGCTGCCAGGCGTGCGTATGAAATTACGGCCCGTTATGGTGATTCCGACTGGGTGTTTGAAGCTTTTTACGGAATCGGCTGGAGCTGGTTTCGAGAGTTGAGTTGGGAAAATGCCGCCGAGGGCTTTAATAAGGCTGCTGATGCAGCAGTAAACAGTGAGCAGAAAGCTAGAGCTTTGTATCGTGTCGGCTTGAGCCTGGCTTCAGAAGGTGAATGGGATAAGGCAATAACTTTCTACGACCAGGCCCTCTCTCCCATGGTGGGAAACTGGAGAGAAGAGGCGCTGTATCAGAAATCCTGGGCTCTTTTGAATCTCAATCGATTGGACGAGGCTGGAGAGACTGCCGGGATGCTGGCCGATGAGTTCCCTGAGAGTGAGCTTCCCTCGGATCTGCCCTTCAGAATGGGTGAGAATGCCATGAAAGCCGGTGAATATGCCGAAGCTGTCTTCTGGTACGACCGTTGTCGGAATGATTTTCCGGATTCGGATATTGCCGTTCAGGCTGAGTTGCGCGGGGCTCTGGCGGTGAGAGAAGGCGGGGATGCCGGAACTGCGGCAGAACGGTATGGGGCATGGGTAGTTCGCAGGCCGGATAATCCCGGTGCTGCATCTGCCGCAAGATCCTGGGCAGAGGCTCTTAAGGCAGCGGGAAACCCCGATGCAGCATCCGAAGCTCTGAACCAGGTATCAAAGATTGATACAGGGAATAACAGCCTCCTTTCACCGATTGTTCTGGCGTGGGCCAGGATAATGGGGATTCCGCCTGAATCCCGGGAACCTCTGGAGAATCTGGCCGGGGATGAATCACTTCCTTCCGCTGAAAGAGCAGAAGCGTTATTGCTGACAGCCCACCGATACCGGATGGATGGCAGTACCCAACGTTCCAGACAGCTCTACGAAGTTCTTATACGGGATGTTCCAGGGAGGATCGGAGCGGAAGCTCAGGAAGGAGTGGCCCGTAGTTATGCCGAAGAGGGAAAACCGGATGAAGCTGCCGAAGCCTACCTCGCTGTTCCCTACCTCTTTCCCGAGCAGACCGACCTGGTATCCAGGGCTCTCAGGGAAGCTGAACGGCTTTATCGGGAAGCCGGCCGTGAGGATGAGGCTGATAAAATACTTTCCCGCATTCAGTAATGGAAACCGCTTCCCCCGATAAACTCTCTGATAATGGACAGTTCTGGAACATCTTCTACCGGGAAGGGTGAAAAGTTCCTCAGGAAGGCCATTAGTCTGCGGGCTTCCCCGTACTCTTTCTCAATCGGGCTGACGGTTCTCAGCAGGGGTTCGGCAAAAATCTTCAAAATAGCCAGTTCGTAATCCAGGGCGGAATTAAACATTACATCGGCAGAGCCCTGATAGGGGAATATATGACGCTCTTCACCTCTGCGAACCGACGGCCACATCTTAATAGTATCGATGGCAGGGTAACTGCGGAATTGATGATCTCTGACGATACGTCTGATAAGCCTGTTGTCTGTTGTTGGTATACGGTCGTGGTCGTCCAGATTGAGTTGAGTTAATGCAGAAATATAGATTCTGAAAGCCTTTCCCTTTTCAAGTCCGGGAGTAAGATTGGGGTTGAGACCGTGAATTCCTTCATAAAGGATAATTCCATCCTCATCCAGTCTGACTGTTCTTCCTTTTTCCAGTCTACCGCCAACCCGTTTGAAATCGAAAATTGGAATCTCTGTTTCCCTTCCGGCAAAGAGGTCTTCCAGATTCCTGTTGAAATGATCGATATCCAGGGCTTCGAGAACTTCAAAGTCTGGCTTCCCTTCCTCGTCCAGAGGGACTTTAGAACGTTCTTTGTAATAATCATCCAGACTGATGAGTTGTGGCTTTAATCCTGTTGATTTCAGACTTAATGCGAGTTTCTTGGTAAAGGTTGTTTTTCCCGAGGATGAGGGTCCTGCAATCAGAATTATTTTAGTCTGGTTTTTTCTTGCCGTAACCATTCCGGTTAGTTCGGCAATTTTGCGGTCGTGGAGCGCCTCGGCGGTCTGAATAAAATCCCTGGCCCTGCTTCTGTTTCTCGAGAGATAATTCAGCTGGGCAACATTGGACACGCAGAGAATCTCCCCCCACTTTTTATGTTCTTCATAAACAGAGAACAACTTCGGTTCATCATCCCATTCTCCCAGTTGCACCGGGTTCTGTGATGATGGATAACGCAGCAGAAATCCTCCCCGGTAGAACTCAACAGCGAAGGTTTTCAGAACCCCGGTGGAAGGTACCATGGGTGTATGGCGAATGGAAATCATATCGTCACAGCGCCATATTCCCACCAGAGGTTCATTGAGCTCTTCCATCAATTGCGACGAGGCCGGGTAGGAACGGCTTTTAAAACTTTCAACAGCCATTTTCCAGGATATTTCATCGGGTACTATCGGTAAATCACGGCTTACCAGATCCCTCATCATTTTATCCATGGACAAGGCGTCTGCTTCTACCGCCTGGGGTCCATCATCCCTGAATCTATGAAAAAAAGCATGTCCAAGGGAATGCCCGATAACAACCCTACGCTCCGGAAAGGTCTTTTTTGCCGCCAGCTCGAAAAGGTATATCAGGGAGTTTCTGTAGATTCTCATACCGGCGGTACTTGATATTTTTACAGGTTCAATACTGCAGTCCGCCCTGATACGGTCCTGCAGAGATGAATAATTGTTGCAGATTTTAACGGCAACCACAGGGTAGCCTCCGGGCAGCAGGTCTGATAACCGGGTTCCCCGGGCTGTTTCCTGTACATTGCCATCAGGCAGGATGGTTACTTTTAACTGATTACTCATATAGGCTCCTGGAGAATTATAGTTCTCATTGTAGCTTATGAGGGCTGTCTCCGCACTATCTCGTTGTACCAGATTCCAGGTCCGAGAAAAACGGGGTGTTTTGTCATGGCTTCTGCAGCATTGGCGGCCTTTGAATAGGGGCAGGGGGAGAGCAGCCGGGTTTGAATTCTTGAGGTTTCATCTCTGAGCATTTCATAAGCTGTAAAGAGCGGACCATCACCCGGTGAACCGGCTCTTTTCCAGGCAACTCTTACAGCCTTATCATTGGTTTCCCGGGGAACACCCAGAAGCAGCCAGGGATCGTAGGGAAAAATAAGGATTTCATCGATGTTCATCACGACAGTTCCTCAAATAATAATAATTCGGAGATATTTTTTCTTTTTGTTTTTCGTTTCGGTCTCCTCCCTGCATCTGTAGTTTTCAGGTTAACTGCAGTCCCGGTAAACCACTGCTGTAATCCTGCAGTATCCGTCGGCAGCATAGGGATTGTTGGCAGAAGGGCCTTAATCAGGGGAAAAGATACGGTCAGGTATGCGATTATCTTGGAAAAAATATCCACTGAAAGGAGGTTTCCTTCCTCGGATTTGTTCAGAAGCTCTCCTGCAATTTTCAATCTGGCATTCAGCTCGGCCGGGCCTATCTCTTCTGCTTCCAGGACAGAATGAAGACTCCTGAGCCAGGCGGTCAGAGCGCGTTCTGGGTCGTAACGCATTGATGCAAGTGCACAGATTCTGGATGCTTCTCCGGTACCTGGAACAACCGAAGACATTTCATCCTTTTCGTCAAGAGCTTCCTCTTCGGATAAAACCTCCATAGCCCAATAATAAAGGCGTTTACCGGCCTCCTGGTTTTCCTGTGACATTTCCCTGATGTAAAACAAAAGCTCTCCTCTGAGCAGATCCGGGTATGATGCCGCCTCATCAAGTAGTTCCAGGCCCTGGGATAGCGTTTTATTCTTTGCTCTGATTTTATTTATAAAAAGGTTATTCTCATTGATTGATGGAGGCTTTCCAGCCAGTACTTCAAAGGTAGTTACTAGATTTGTTACGGCACTATATTTTGGAATTTTCCGGACTGTTTCCATCATGGCTTTTGTATCCCCTTCATAAAATGCGGCAACCGCTTCGTTGAGAAGTTTCCAGGGGTACAAAGGGCTTTCTTCATCAATGACTATGGCAGAATTGCCGGAATCCGGACGGCTCATGCCATTTGTAACAGCTTCAAAATCTTCAATTATGTAACGGGCGGAAATCTTCAGGGGGTCGTCATCACCTAAAAAACCGGACTCGGATAACCGGGCAGGATGGATTAATGCTGATGTTAGAGCTCTCATGGTATCTGAGTCTCTCACCCGTCCTTTTATACCGATTTCCTGAAGTAATCGGTCCAATTGTGAAATGTTTCTTTTACCTGACATGGGGGGGCCAACTTATCAAGGCTCCGGGTTTGCGGTCAAGTAAAAAACTAAAAAAAACTTAACGAACCTGATGAAGATTCTCAGGCGAAATAAGCGGTTTTGAAATCATGGCAGAGCCCTGATTCTGCTGATAGTATTCATTACCCGGGAAGCAGATCCCTGGAAGCAAGATCTTTTACTTCCTGCTCAGTCAATACCTCTGTGACAGTCAGTCCTTCTTCGCCTTCTTCATCTTCATGGGTTTTAATTATCGGCTGTTCCTTGTACATGTGCAGGTTCTCATCAAGCTGTAGTTTTACAACAGGGTATCTCGGGTGAGAACCGATATTCACAACAATTCCGATGGCACCATTATTCAGACGGACATAGTTACCCAGCGGGTAGAGCGATATTGAATTAATCAACGCTGAAATAACTTTTTCATCGTAAAGACTGCTCATTTCCCTGAGCATCGTCATCATAGAGGTAAATCCGTCAATACCGTTTCTGAAGGGCCTGTTGGATATCTGGGCATCATAAGAGCAAGCCACTGCGATGATTTTCCCGAACTGGGTGATTGATTCTCCACTGATTCCCTGAGGATATCCGGATCCGTTGGATCTTTCATGATGCTGCCAGACGCCCATAAGTATGTCCTGGGCCAGGGGATTTGCATTTTCTTTGGAGTAATCCTGGAGCATCTTCAGCCCCTGTGCCGGATGGGTTGATATCAGTTTTTTTTCATTTTCTGTTAATGGGGCTGATTTATCAAAAACCTGTTTTGGAATTTTCATCATACCTATTTCATGGAGCATTGCAGCAATTCCCAGTTCTATCAGTCGGAAATTTGGAAGTTTCAAAGATTCCCCGATGGTGAGAGATATTATCACAGTCCGGGCAGAGTGGCTGTAAAGATAATCAATTCCAGCGGCTTTCAGGTCCGGAAGCCTGAGTACGTATGTTCGAAAATCTTTAATTATCTGTATAACGGTTTTTACTTTTTCAGTTATAGCCGTCATATCGAGGTAACCTTCACGATTGAAATTGTCGTAAACTTTCCGGGTGAATCCTGCAAGATCTGAGAAGAATAATCGGGCCACCCGCCGGCCTTCAGCTTCCTTGGCGTCGTTGTTCAATACGGCTCCGGACATGGTGTCTGTTGAAGCCGCAGTCGCACTGCTGCCGGAAGTTAAGCTCCCTTCAGTCCAGATCCCCTTGTAACCCCATGTTTTAAGGGCCTCCAGAAGATACTCACTAACCGGGGCATCGTCGGACAGAAGAAGAAAAGTCTCGTCCAGCCACAGAGGTGCATCGTAATAAGTATCCTTTTTCAAATCATTCAGAGGTATCCGTTTCTTCGCATCCATTACTTTTATTGACCCCTTTCTTCCGCTCGACTAGACTCACTTCTATTATAGGGGTATTTAACCATGAGATTTAAGTCCATTTTCTGGCTCTTTAACATTGTTGTCATTCTGGCCCTTGTTCTTATCTCTACAGCATCTTTTTTCATATTGGAAAAGGATTCTTCTGCTATGTTCTGGGGGAATATGTGGCTGCTTCTAGTCATCTTTGTCTTGATGATTGCTACTCTGGATTTCTATTTTATCCGTAATTGGCGCCTTTTCTCCTATCTTGAGCAGGAGGACTGGCCCGCATTGCTGGCATGGCTGGAAGAGCGGCTTTACGAGAAGGGTAAAATCAACCGCCCTTATGCTAATTTGCTTATAAATACAGCTCTGTCGGTTTCCAATCTTGATGCTGTAAAAAAATTAGAAACTGAAATCCGTCAGAGAAAGCCGGATTTAATGAAGTCTCTGGGTGTTTCTCTGGGTATACCAGTGCTTCTGGAGCAGAATTGGAGTGCCGTTGCAGACTATTTTAATCCACTGGCCGATGATCCGAAGACAAAACGGAGAGACTGGGCCCTCTGGTGCCGGGGGCTGGCCTCGGGAGGGAAAGGTATTGAAGATCTGATGATTCTTGTAAGCGGGAAGGATCCCTCCATACGGCTTCTTTCGCTGCAGATATTGGATCAGTACAATACTGAATTGACGGCCAATCAGCTTGAAGAGCTGGAGAAGGAGAGAACCACTTTGCGAACTGTGCTGAAAGGGGCAGCGGGAGAGCGGGCTCTACAGCGGTCCAGAGAGGATCATCTGATGGCTGTAGTTCTTTCCTCCAGGGTTAATGAAGTCAAAAAAACTCTTCTTGGAACCACTTAAGTGAACGGAATATAAAGAATCGGGTTGTTACCCGGGAAAAAATGACTTGAAATATGTGATTTTGTCTTTTATACAGTAATTGACAGAGGTTTTTTTAACTACCATTTTGATGAAGCCTCATCATGCCTATTTAAAAATGTATCAATAAATAATTTGGAGCCTTTAAATGAAAAATCTATTTCTCCTGCTGTTTTTATTCATAGGTACTTTTTCTCTCTTCTCTCAGACACCTGCACCTCACTACGTAGTTATCGATGATGCTCAGGCTGAGATTGCAACACTCAACTCACGTAATCAGGAAATGGAACGGGCCAGTGCCGTCCTTGAGGATGAGAATCGTAGTCTGGAAGCAGCTATTATCAGTAGCGAAGAATTCATTGTCCGTGCCGACGCTATAATCGATCAGCTCAGTTCGTCTGCCGGAGAGTTGTACACCGTCATACAGACCGTTCGCGATCCAGTTACCAAAAGAGATCTCCAGGAGAGGATTAATGCCAATCGCCAGTCCAGATACGACCTGGAAAATCGAAAGCGTCGGGAAAATGAGATAATCAACCGGGCTCGGGGACAGATTGAGAGTAATCGTAGGAAAATTGCTGTGAACAGGGTAAGAGGAAATGCCAATGATCAGCGTAATGGGTTTCTTCAGGCCTGTATCGATCTTTCAATCAGTGAAAATCGGGATGTCGACAGTGTACTGGATAATGCTGACAGAGTAAGACAGGATGTTGAACGGCTGCTCTCACAATAGCGGAAGAATGAAGAAGAACCCCCTCTAGAACGCAAATACAGCCCTAATGTATACTCCCTTCATTGGAGTTTTGTTATGAGTGTTCGAGTTCGTTATGCCCCGTCACCTACTGGATTGCAGCATATAGGCGGTATCAGAACCGCGTTGTTCAACTATTTTTTCGCCAGAGCTAATGGCGGATCTTTCATTTTGAGGATAGAAGATACCGATCGTGAGAGATCGACACCTGAAGCTCTTGAAGATTTGTATTCCACCCTTGAATGGCTGGGTATCAACTATGATGAAGGGCCGGGAAAAGACGGCGGTTTTGGTCCATATGTTCAATCCGAGAGAGAACAGCTTTACAAAGACAAGGCTGCAGAGCTCATCAGCTCAGGGAAGGCTTATCCCTGTTTCTGCAGTTCTGAACGTCTTGATGTTATACGGGAAGAACAGAAAGCGGCTAAAAAGAGTATCGGCTACGACCGTTATTGCCGTGGACTTTCCCCGGATGAGGCCGATGCCAGAATAAAGGCCGGGGAAAAGTATGTTATCAGACTTAAAGTGCCTCTTGAAGGTAAAACGGTCTTTGATGATATTATTCTCGGGCAGACCGGCAGAAAAAACAAAGATATCAACCCCGATCCTGTCATCCTGAAAACAGACGGGTTTCCAACATACCACCTGGCCAATGTGATTGATGATCATGCCATGGGCATAACACATATCATGCGGGCTCAGGAGTGGATTCCTTCCGGCCCCCTCCATGTGCTGATTTACGAGGCTTTCGGCTGGAAGCCTCCTGCATACTGCCATCTGCCCATGGTGATGGGAAAGGACGGACAGAAGCTTTCCAAGAGGCACGGTTCCACGTCTGTTTCTGACTTTCGGAAAAACGGATATCTTCCCGAAGCTCTGGTGAACTTTGTATCTCTTCTGGGCTGGAGTTATGATGATTCCCGGGAATTTTTCAGTATGGAAGATCTCTGCAGTCTCTTCAGTCTTGAAAAAATCAACAAATCTCCTGCTGTTTTTGATTACAAAAAGCTTGACTGGTTTAACGGTCAGTATCTGAGGATGAAAGATCCTGAAGAACTTAAAGAGATGCTTCTGCCCCTCCTTGCCGGTGAAGGACTGATCTCCAATCCTCCGTCATCAGGTGAACGGGGCATTTTTAACGGGGCTTTTAATATAATTCGGGAGAGACTGAAACTGTTGAACGATGTGGTCCCTATGCTCCGCTTTCTTTTTACAGATCCGGGTATCGGTAATGCTGAGGATGCAATTCCCAAAAAGATGGATGCATCAGAAGCAGCAAAGGCTCTTGTTCTCGGTGAGAAACTTCTTTTGGAAGCGGCCGATCCTCCGGATGCATCCGATGAGGATGCCTGTGAAGCCTGGGATGAAGTGATGGATGGCCGATTTCGGGAAAAGGCTGAAAAGGAAAAACTGAAAATTGGAGCTATGCTCCAGCCACTGCGCCTTGCGGTAACAGCGAGCAAAGTGAGTCCTCCTTTATTTCCGGCAATAAGGCTTCTGGGACTTGATGAATCTTTGAAGCGTATAAAAAGGTTAATAGACACTCTGAAGAACATGTAACCTCTCAGCTTGTCTCTCATTGCTGTGTAGTGATAATTTACTTTCGAAAACTCAACTAAAGGAATACCCCAGATGGCAAAAGAAAAAAAGGCTAAAGCCAATACCCTCAGTAACGATTATGGCGCCTCTATGGACAGGATTGTCTCACTTTGTAAGCGCCGGGGATTTGTATATCCATCCAGTGAAATCTACGGGGGATTATCCGCAACCTGGGATTACGGTCCTTTAGGCGTGGAACTGAAAAAAAATATTCAGGAAGCCTGGTGGAAGGATATGGTTCGCCGGCACGATAACATCGTCGGAATTGATGCTGCCATTATGATGCATCCCCGTACCTGGGAAGCTTCAGGACATGTGGAGAATTTTACAGATCCTCTGGTTGACTGTAAAAAGTGTAAAACTAGGTTTCGGGAAGATCATTTGGATGAGAAGGCCCTCGCAGACAAGGTTTGTCCGGAATGCGGCGGCGAACTTACCGAGCCCAGACAGTTCAACCTGATGTTCACTACACATATGGGACCGGTGGAAGATTCTGGGAGTGTGATTTATCTCCGTCCGGAAACTGCTCAGGGAATCTTTGTCAATTTTAAAAATGTAGTTGACACTTCAAGAGTTCAGATTCCTTTTGGTATTGCTCAGGTGGGAAAGGCCTTTCGAAACGAGATAACAACCAAAAATTTTATTTTCCGTACCTGTGAATTTGAACAGATGGAAATGCAGTATTTTGTTAAACCCGGTAACGAAGATGAGGCGTTTGATGACTGGAAGTCCAAGAGAATGGCCTGGTATATAGATCGTCTGGGTATCAGTCCCCAGCGGCTTAGATTTACCGAACACGGTCCCGATGAGCTGGCCCACTATGCCAAGGTGGCTTTTGATATCGAATATGAATACCCCTTCGGCTGGCAGGAACTGGAAGGTGTCCATTCCCGGACGGATTATGATTTACGCAGGCATGGAGAGTTTTCCGGAAAGGAAATCAACTACCTCGACCCGGCGGATAACTCCCGATTTGTCCCCTATGTGATTGAAACTTCTTCCGGTCTTACCAGAAGTGTTCTTGTTACTCTGATGGATGCTTACCATGAAGAAAAAATCGGTGTGGATAAAAAAGGGAACGATGATATCCGTACGGTTCTTCATTTCCATCCGGATATTGCTCCAGTGATGGTAGCTGTTCTACCCCTGGTAAAAAAGGACGGCCTTGCAGAGTTGGCGAAGAAAATAGAGAAAGATCTTCGCGAAGATTTTTCCACCTTTTACGACCAGGGAGGAGCCATCGGCAGACGTTACCGCCGGATGGATGAAATCGGCACTCCTTTCTGTGTTACTGTCGACTACGACAGTAAGGAAGATGAAACGGTTACCATGAGGTTCCGGGATTCCATGGAACAGATCCGAATTCCCATTGATGGGCTTGCAGAGAGAATCCGCAGAGAAATCCGCTCGTATAAGAGAGTCTGATTCCCGGCCTGTGGGAAACCATCGGTTACCGTTTCCAGTAATGTTGCTTCTCATCTCGATTTTCATCGGGACTTGTGTCTCTGCGGATCCGCTTTTTATGTGGTACACCTCCCGAGGGGACACCGAAATGTACTTGCTGGGGTCTATTCATGTACTATCTGAGGATTTCTACCCTCTACCTGATTATATAGAAACCCTGGTACAGCGGGCGGATGTTCTGGTTCTCGAGGCAGATATCAGAGAGGAAAGCCTGAAAACTGCTGAAATAGCTCAGTTAACCATGAAGGCAGGTTTCTATCATGATGGCAGCAGTATTGAAGAGCATCTGGAAAAATCTCTGTATCAATCTTTGTCTGCGGTAGTTAAAGAAGCCGGACTTTCTATGGAACAGGTTTCTCTGATGAAGCCCTGGCTGCTGTCTCTTACCTTGCAAACTCTTGAGCTTGAATCTTCGGGTTACAGGTCTTATTTCGGTATGGAGCGGGTAATCAGTAAGGCTAATACCTGGGATAAAGTTGTTGAACTGGAAGGTATTGAATATCAATTGGAAATGGTTGCCGGTCTTGGAGAGGATGATCAGCTGGAATTGCTGAATTCCACGGTGGAGGAATCAGGACACATAAAGGAAAGCCTTGAAATCCTCATTGATGCCTGGGAGCAGGGGAATCCGGGACTGATAGCCGAAGAGCTGGCACTTGAAGGTTTATCCGGAGGTATAGCCAAACGTCTCCTGCAGCAGCGGAATGTCTCTATGGCAAAAAAAGCCGCTGAACTGCTGAACTCTGAAGTCGGAAAAAAGACGATACTTCTTGTTGCCGGAGCGGCGCATTTTATTGGAGAAACAGGAATCCCCTTCCAGTTATCATCCCGGGGATTTGATGTAAGTCAGGTGGATAAGCGCGGTGAACTTATCCTGAAATAATAAGATCGCATGTATCAGGCATTGCGGTCGGTGAATTCCTGCTGGGCGACGGCCACTGCAACAGAAGCTCCTACCATAGGGTTGTTGCCCATTCCAATAAAAGCCATCATTTCCATATATGACGGTACCGAGGAGGAACCGGCAAACTGGGCATCACTGTGCATCCGGCCCATAGATACGAATTTCTATCCGATAATTTTATCCAGACCCATTTCAAGATAGCGGAGACCATTGAGATTTGTGCCGTACATTGTTCCGATAACAGAGCGTAGTCCATTGCCAAGATCTTCCAAACCGGCACCGATCTGTAGTCCTCCTTCGGAATTCAGCGCTTCAAGAATTGTTTTACCCGGGAGTATTTCAGAGGCCATAGCCGCTGGGTGGGTCATGCCGGTGCAACCGATAGTTACTACTAGGGCTTCCTCAATAACTCCGTCCTTGATATTAAGGGTGAGTTTGCAGGCTCTCTGTTGAGAAGCACACCAGCCCAACCGTGGGCAATGTCTTTTATTTCGTTAATCTGGCGAACCTGATTCCACCCTTCCTCCTGGGGAATCGGCGCAGGCCCATGATTCGGTCCCCGAGCTACCCAGTGCATTTTTTCTATTTCAGGGGAATAATTCATGACAGGCTTATTTATGGAAATAGTTAATGGCAGTAAATTATACGACAGATTTTTTCTGATGCCCTCCTTTCTACTTTATCAGGATCTTTTCCCCTGATGGAAAATCAGGCTAGAATAGCCGCCATATTCTTATAATGAGGCAAAAAGAATGAGCGATGCATTGGATGTACTTAAACAGCGAGGTTTTTTTAAACAGTGTACCGATGAACCGGGCTTGAGAGCTAAATTGGCTGAGGGTCCGCAGAAATTCTATATTGGGTTAGATCCTACTGGTCCTTCACTTCACATCGGTCATCTGGTGCCTATCTACGCCTCGGCCCATTTGCAGAAGGCCGGACATCAGCCCATAATTCTTATGGGGGGGGGGACTGCCCGGATTGGCGATCCTTCGGGAAAAACAGAAATGCGGCAGATGATAAGCTATGAACAGATTGATAAGAATATTGCCAGTCAGAAGCCTCAGATTGCCAAATTGATTGATTTTGACAGTACCAATGCCCTTCTGGCGAACAACGCCGATTGGCTGGCCCCTCTGAATTACATTGATTTTCTCAGGGATATCGGCCGGCATTTCAGTGTTAACCGAATGCTTACCTTTGAAGCCTACAAGCAGAGGCTGGAAAAGGGACTCTCATTTATTGAGTTTAACTATCAACTTCTTCAGTCATACGATTTTCTGGAACTCTTTCGCCGGAAGAACTGCATCCTTCAAATCGGCGGGGACGATCAGTGGGGAAATATTGTTGCCGGTATGGAACTGATCCGCCGGGTGGAATCTGCGGAAACTTACGGTCTTACTTTTCCTCTGGTTACCCGTTCTGATGGTAAAAAAATGGGGAAGACTGAGAAAGGGGCACTGTTCCTGGATCCCTCTCTAACGTCGGTGTACGACTTCTATCAGTACTGGCGTAACGTTCCTGACGCTGATGTGGAACGTTTTTTTCTAACCTTCACCTTTCTCCCTGTAGAAGAATGCAGGAACTTGGGAGCGGCTGAGGGTTCTGATATCAATAAATCTAAAGAACGACTGGCGTATGAAGTAACCGCATTACTGCACGGAGAAAAAGAGGCTGTAAAAGCCAGGGATGGGGCAAAAGCCGCCTTTTCCGGAGGCGGAGATAAGACCGGCATACCTTCAGAAAAAATCGGAAAGACAGAGCTTGAAGCCGGTATCAATATTCTGGATTTGTTCTCCCGGACCAGTCTCTGCGCGTCTAAAAGTGAAGCCCGGCGTCTGGTTCTTCAGGGTGGAGCCAGAGTGAACAATGTAAAAATTGAAGATGTGGAAGCTTTTATCGATATGACTGATGCGGTTGACGGAGAATTAATGCTGAAAGCCGGAAAAAAACGTTTTTTTAGAATTGAGCTTACAGATCGGGAATAATACCACTGTACATAGGACAGAAAAGGGGGGTAAGCGAAAATATTATTCTCAGCTTCACTGTATGATTATGCCGCTATGTGAATGTATGTAGTGTTCTATTTTTTCCCCCGAGCTGTTTTACATTGACCCTCACCCCGGTGAAATCGTATAGTCTATCAAGCAAATTCTATAATAAATTCTATATCCGGAGCGACGATACCAGATGAGTTTCGCCAAGCCCACATCCCTTGGAATTATTGCATGTCCCGGCGGAGAGTCTTTTGCCGAGGAGATTGTAGCCCATTTAAAAACCCTTTATCAGCGGCGTTTTGAAAAGAAGGCACAGTTTATCTCCAAGTTGTATGAAATGCCTGAAAAAGAAACATTTCGGAATCTCAATCTATCAGACGACCTGATGAGCCACAGGGTTTCGGCCATCGGCAGTCAGGACGGTTATCGGTTTCCCTCCTTTAAAATCCCCTGTAAGTTTACGCGTTTTGCCAACGGAGAAGTGAAAACCGAGATATTGAGAACAGTGAGAGGACTTGATATTTTTATTGTTCAGGATGTGGCCAACGAAACTCCCGTCCGCCTGGGAGACGAGTACAGGTCTCTGTCGATAAACGATCATCTGATGACTCTGATAACTTCAGCTGATGCGGCATTACAAGCCGGTGCCCGGCGGGTTTCCATGGTTCTTCCCTCATATCCCTACAGCCGACAGCATAAAAAGAAGGGTAGGGAAGGTCTTACCGCGTCTATGCTGGGACGGATGTTTGAGAATATGGATGTTGCCCGGATAATCACTTTAGATATTCATTCCCGGGAAATTGAACATACCTTCAAGGGATTGAGCCTTGAGAATCTGCATGCCTCATATCAGATTCTCAGGACGGCCAGTTCGTTCCTCGATCTTGTGAATGAAGATCTGGTTGTTGTATCTCCAGATACAGGTGCAATCGACAGAAATAAATTCTATGCTGATAGCCTCAGAAAACCTCTTGCCCTGCTGTATAAAGAACGGGACTATTCCCGTACATCAAAAAATGCTGCGGATTCAAATATTACCAGTGCCCGTCTTCTGGGTGATGTTGAAAATAAAACGGTATTTATGGCCGATGATATGCTGGGCACCGGTGGTACATTAATCAAAGCCATGAAGCTGATTAAGGAAATGGGTGCCCGGAAAATTGTCTGCAGTGTTTCTCTCCCCTTATTTTCCGGAGATGCCGCAACACATTTTGATAAGGCTCATGAAGCCGGTTGGTTTGATTATGTTATCGGCACCAATGCTGTAAAACTCCCCGACGAGATTCTTTCCCGACCCTGGTTCCGTACGGCGAATGTCTCCAACCTTTTTGCCCGGGCTATCAGTCGGGTTCATCATAATCGCTCAGTAGCACCGCTGTTGGATAATTCCAAAATGATACAGCGGATGCTGAGTAAGAAAACACGTATAGAAGGGCCGGATCTGTTTTCAGAAGCCGGTAGCGAGCCACCTGCAAAATGATACTTGCCGCTGATCTGGGAACCAGTTCACTAAAAGCCGGTTTACTGGAATCTAATGGTAGTTTAAAGGCACGTGTCCGGGTTCCTTACCCTCATCCTCCAGGCCTGAAGGGCGAATCGTTCAGCCCTTTTCAATGGGAGCAGGCTTTTACAGAGGCCCTCAGGCTTCTTCCGGCTGCTGACATTACGGCGATTTCCATGAGTGGAAACGGCCCGACTCTAGTGGCCCTTGATAGAAACGGACAGCCTGTCTCGGGAGCGGAACTCTGGCTCTATCAGCATTCAATTCGAATTGAAGATTCCAAATCTTACTATCTGCCCAAGATTGAATGGCTCAGGCGCAATGCCGGTGATATCTGGAATAATACAAGTTTTGTTATTTCGTGCCCTGAATACCTTCAGTACAGGCTTACCGGTCGAAGAACCATGACCCTGCCCCATGAGAGCTTTAGGAAATACATCTGGGATAAGCCGCAGCAGGACAGTTATGAAATTGAAAACTCTATGCTTCCATCGATGGTTCTTATGGGGGATATTGCCGGGTTGGTGACAGAAGAAGCTTCTGCTGAATTCGGCTTGAAAACCGGAATTCCGGTGGTAGCTTCAGGATCGGATTTTATGATGGCTCTTCTGGGTTCGGGTGCAGTAATGCCGGGTATGGTCTGTGACAGGGCGGGTACAAGTGAGGGTATTAACTACTGTGCCGAACAGCCTTCAGGTGATTCGAGGTTGAGAGATTTACCCCATGTTATCGAGCCTTACTGGAATACTGCCGCCATACTATCCTCCACCGGATCTGTCTTTGAATGGTATCGGAGGCTTACCGGACAGGAAAACTGGAAATATCAAAGAACACTTGATGAGGTTGATAAAGTACCTCCCGGTAGAACGGCCCCGATGTTTTTCCCCGGGTACCGGGGGGATACTCTCTGGGAATTCGGCGGGGGGAGCTTTCACCATCTGGAACCGGGGCACGGCCGGGCCGAGATGGGGCGGGCAGTGATGGAGGCCATCGGATTTGCCGTGAGGAGAGGTATAGAACTCCTTGAAGAATCAAACCTTTCTGTTACTGAAATGAGGGTAACCGGCGGCCAGGCCAGAGGCAGGGTATGGAATCAGATGAAGGCCGATATTACTGGAAAGAGGCTGCTTATCCCCGAGACTGAAGATGCTGAACTTGCCGGATGTGCTTGCTGTGCAGCAGCGGCATTAGGACGATTTGATTCTCCTGTTGAAGCTGTGGAAACCTATGTCCGGATACGATCTGTTATCGAACCTGATCCCTCGAATGTATCCCTGTATAACGAGGCTTATCTGGGATATAGAGAATCTGCGGAGGAATTGCTGAAACACTAGGCACAATCCTTGCGTCATTTTAAGAGGTTTCTTGTTTAATCCGGGTTGACATAACATAGACCCGCAGATATTATCACCGACGCTTGCATGCCTCTGTAGCTCAGTCGGTAGAGCACAGCCATGGTAAGGCTGGGGTCATCGGTTCAAGTCCGATCGGAGGCTTTTCCTTCTCCTGTCGTTTTAATTCAGCAGGATCTTTTTGTAAGGGAGTAT
>DEIH01000249.1:38869-41941 GCA_002352375.1 Spirochaeta sp. UBA2779
TGTAATCGGAAGAATTATACCACTACCAAGAATCGTCGAAACATTCAGGGTAAAATGGAATTCAACAAGTACTGCAAATGGGACCGGAAGGTTACGCTTCACAAAGAAGCCAAGATTAAATAGTTATTATATAGGCTAGTAGCTCCAATGGTAGAGCGCCGGTCTCCAAAACCGGATGTTGTAGGTTCGAGTCCTGCCTGGCCTGCAAGTGTGAATAGAGAGGTATACATTATGAAAAAGATCAGAGCTTTTATCATGGAGAGCTACGGTGAGCTTCGAAAGGTTGTTTGGCCGAGCCGTGATTCTGTGATGGAATCTGCCAAGGTGGTGATTATTTCTATGGTTGTGTTTGCCCTCTTTTTCGGTCTGGTGGATTTTCTTCTTTCCCAGGGAATCCTTGCCCTTTTCAAATTGGTGTAGGGTAGGGGGGGTCGATGGCCAAAGGCTGGTACGTTCTTCATACCTTTACAGGGCATGAAAACAAAGTTGAAAAATTTATACGGATGCTGATGGAAGACGGTAGTCTCGGTGATGCCGTTTCCGATGTTAATGTGCCATCAGAGGAAGTTGTTGAGGTGCGTAACGGAAAGAAGCGCACTGTAAATAAGAAATTTCTTCCCGGTTATATACTGATAGAAATGGATTTACCGGACAGGGGTTGGAAAATACCCTGTACGGCTATACGTAAAATACAGAGTGTTACCGGGTTTGTCGGTACGGGCTTAAATTCCAAGCCTCAGCCGATTTCTGCCGATGAGGCAAAAACCATACTGCAGAAAACCGGTGCTATTAAGACTGAACGTCGCCTTCAGGCAAAACAGGATTTTCAAGTTGGCGAAGAAGTTCGGGTTATTGAAGGTCCTTTTGAATCCTTTAAAGGAACTATTGAGGTTGTTAATCAGGAAAAAGGAAAGCTACGGGTTATGGTGGGCATCTTTGGCCGTGCCACTCCTGTTGAGGTTACCTTTTCCCAGGTAGATAGAGATTGAACTGACCGGCATTGATCCTTTCGGATCACTGCTGTTCAAATATATTAAACGCTTGGCGGGTCGGAAAATATTCTGAAACCGTCAGCCCTCGCACGGGAGTTGCAGTTCTGCAACGTTCGTACCGCGATAGGAGGCCAGAAATGGCAAAGAAAAAAGTCACGGCGATGATCAAGTTACAGGTCCCCGCCGGTAAGGCTACACCGGCTCCACCAGTTGGACCGGCTTTAGGTCCCTACGGAGTCAGTGCGCCTCAGTTCGTACAGCAGTTTAACGACCGCACGAAGAATTACGAACCTGGTCTTACCATTCCGGTTGTTATTTCTGTCTATGCTGACAGAAGTTTTACCTTTGAGACAAAAACTCCCCCGGCGGCTGTTTTAATCAAGAAGGCCATCGGTCTTGATAAAGGTTCTGCGGAGCCTCATAAAGAGAAAGTTGGCAAGATAACCCGAGATCAATTGAAAGCAATTGCTGAAACCAAAATGAAAGACCTGAATGCCAACGATATTGATGCAGCTATCAATATTATTGCCGGCACTGCCCGCAGTATGGGCGTAACGGTGGAGGGCTGAAGATGAAGCACGGAAAGAAATATAGAGAAGCCTTTGAAAAGGTGGATGTTGATAAAATTTATGGGATTCAGGAAGGTGTCGACCTGGTAAAGGCGATGTCATTTGTCAAGTTTGACGAAACTGTTGAGGTTTCTGTTAATTTGAATATTAAAAAGAGTCAGTCAATTCGTGATACTTTTGTTCTGCCTCATCAATTTGCTGCAGAAAAAAGAGTTCTGGTTTTTGCAAAAGGTGAGAAGGCCAAGGAAGCAGAAGAGGCGGGTGCCGCATTTGTGGGAGCTGAAGACCTTGTAGAAAAAATCAAAGGCGGATGGCTTGATTTTGATATCTGTGTTGCCACGCCTGATATGATGAGAGAAGTCGGTAAACTCGGACCTGTTCTCGGACGCCGTGGTCTTATGCCGAATCCCAAGACACGAACTGTTACCATGGATGTAAAAGGTGCTGTTGCAGAGCTAAAGCTGGGACGAATTGAGTTCCGGGCTGATAAAACAGGTGTAGTGCACCTTGCTGTGGGAAAAGTTTCCATGCAAAGCGATCATGTAAAAGCAAATATTGATACGTTCTTAGGAGAACTGTCCAAAAAACGCCCTTCCGATGTGAAAGGTGATTTTATCAAGTCAGCCAGCTTGTCGTCCACTATGGGCCCCGGTCTTAAGCTGCAGATTCAGGAATAGGGAGTAAGTGATGGCTGAAGTTAATGTACAGCAGTACAAAATTGATGCAGTTGCCGAACTGAAGTCCGGCTTTGAAGATACACGCAGTTTCATCTTTGCCGATTATCGTGGCCTAACTGTCGATCAGATTTCCGAATTACGTGATGCTCTCCGGGAAGCCGGTGCCGAGTTTCATGTTGTTAAGAATAATTACGCGAAAATTGCATTCAAGCAGATGGATCATGAAGATGTGGCTCCCTATCTTGTCGGACCGACAGCGGTGGCCTACTGTAGTGATGAAGCGGGTCCTGTTGCAAAAGCTATGCTCAAACTGGCAAAAACAATGCCTGTTGAACTCAAGGGCGGTTTGTTCGATGGTGAAGTATTTGACAGTGGAGCAGTAGAAGTTTTCAGCAAGCTTCCCACAAGACTGGAACTGATTCAAATGTTGATGAGTACCATGAATGCTCCGGCGCAAAATATGGTTTATGTGCTTAACGGTGTAACGACCAAGCTTGTCCGGACACTTGCAGCTGTTCAGGATAAAAAGGCTCAGGAGGGCTGAAGGTAAGGGCCTGGAAACAGGTTCTTGTTCAATTGTGAATTAACAACCGGGTTACGGCGTTGCCGGATATATCTGATTGTTTGAAAAATGAACGATGTCAGTCTTCAAGCGGTTGTCTGCTGTCATTGTCATAAACTATTATTAGGAGAAGATAATATGACTACCGAAGAAATTCTTAATGCCATTGCAGGCATGACTGTTCTAGAGGTTTCCGAACTCGTCAAGGCGATGGAAGAGAAATTCGGCGTAACTGCCGCTGCTCCCGTTGCTGTTGCTGCAGGCCCTGCTGC
>DEIH01000249.1:42010-45094 GCA_002352375.1 Spirochaeta sp. UBA2779
GGTTTTGGTGACGGTAAAAAAATTGGTGTAATTAAAGAAGTACGGGCCATCACTGGTCTGGGACTCAAAGAAGCCAAAGAAATCGTTGAAGGCGATAATAGTGTCATCAAGGAAGGTGTTTCCAAGGATGATGCTGCTTCTGTGAAAGAGAAGCTTGAAGCTGCCGGCGCTACTGTAGAGGTAAAGTAATCGATACTCGATTGCGTGCGATAGCCAGTTAGTAAATCTCAAACGACCACCGGGATCATTGTATTCCCGGTGGTTTCGTGTCAGGGACTCGTTCCTGCGAAAATGTCCAGGGAGGATAAGAATGTTCGAAAGATCGCAAGAAAAGGGCCGAACCTTTATTGGTCACGACTATGATGAAGTCATCGAACTCCCGGATCTTATAGATGTTCAACTCTCATCTTATGAGAAGTTCCTTCAGCGGGAGGCCCTGGTTTCCGGTGGTGAATTACACCGACAGGGTCTGGAGGAAGTCTTTCAGACTATTTTTCCTATTGAAAGTGCCAATGGCGAGCTTATGCTCGACTTTGATTACTATAATCTTGATTTTACAGCCGTCAAGCTTACAGAGGCCGAATGTAAGCGTAAAGGACTCACCTTCGGTGTTCCAATTAAAGCACGGGTTAATCTGATATTTCAGTCAACCGGAGAAATTCGGCAGAAAGATATCTATATGGGCGATCTGCCCCTGATGACAAATCGTGGTACCTTCATTATAAATGGAGCCGAGCGAGTTGTTGTCAGTCAGATACACCGTAGTCCCGGAGTTATCTTTTCCAGGGAAAAGGGTGTTTTCAGTTCCAGAATTATTCCTTACAGAGGCTCATGGCTTGAGTTTGAAATAGACCCCAAGAAAGAGCTGATATTTGCAAAAATAGACCGGAAGAAAAAGATCCTAGGAACGATATTCCTTCGAGCTCTTGGTTTTGACAGCAGGGAAAAAATAATTGATCTTTTCTATGAGAAAAAAACAGTTAAAATCTCCAGCAAGCGGGAAAAGAATGAATCTCTCATAGGTACTATTCTTGCAGAAGCCGTTTGGATTTCTCAGGAGGACGGGGAGAAGAAAAAGCTTTACCGTGTTGCTGAGAAGCTTCATCCCCATGATATCGATGAGCTTATTCAGGCGAAGGTTAAAAAACTCAGTATTATTGATATGGATCATGAGGATTCTCTTCATTCAGAAATGATTCTTGAGTGTTTTGATAGGGAAGAAACCCGTTTTAATAAAGACGATCCCAATCAGGATGAGCCTACAAAAGAAGAGGCCCTGGCTTCTGTATACTCCGTTCTCATGCCCGGAGAACCAATCACCATCGATGCTGCTGAACGTGACCTTACCTCTATGTTCTTTTCTTCCAGGCGTTACGATCTGGGCCGGGTTGGGCGTTACAAGTTGAATAAGAAATTCGATCAGGATGAAACCATAGAAGACATGGTGCTCAACCGTCAGGATGTTGTTTTGACGATGAAGTATCTTATCAGTGTTTATGTGGGTGAGAAACAGGTAGATGATATTGATCATCTTGGAAACCGCCGTATACGTTCGGTAGGCGAGCTTCTCGGTAATTCTCTGAAAACAGCTTTCAGCCGTATGGAGCGAATTGCCAAGGAACGGATGAGTTTGAAGGAAACTGAAACTCTTAAACCTCAGGATCTTGTCTCCATCAAGCCGATTGTGGCTGCTATAAAAGAATTTTTCGGTTCCAGCCAGTTATCCCAGTTTATGGATCAGGTTAATCCTCTGTCCGAGCTCACCCATAAGCGGCGGCTGAACGCCCTGGGGCCTGGAGGTTTATCCCGGGATAGAGCTGGATTTGAAGTTCGTGATGTTCATTACACCCACTATGGGCGTATGTGTCCCATCGAAACACCTGAAGGCCCGAATATCGGCCTGATAGTATCCCTGGCCAACTACACACGCATCAACGATTACGGCTTCCTGGAAACACCTTACCGTAAGGTTGTCAACGGTGTTGCCTCCAGGGAGGTTGAATATCTCTCTGCAATTGATGAGGAAAAGTATTTTATTGCTCAGGCAAGTGCCGCCATTGATGAAAAAGGAAAATTTCAGGAGAAAATGGTAGCTGTTCGGCGAAATGGTGACTACACAGTTAAAGAACCGTCAGTCATTACTTATATGGATGTCTCTCCCCGGCAGATAATCTCCACAGCAGCCAGTTTGATTCCATTTTTGGAGCATGATGATGCAAACCGTGCCCTCATGGGTTGTAATATGCAGCGCCAGGCTGTACCTCTTCTTTTTCCCGAAGCCCCGTTAGTGGGCACAGGAATGGAGGGTAAGGCTGCTTACGACTCGGGAGTCCTGGTAAAGTCCGCCACCGAAGGTACTGTCAGTTATGTCTCCTCCACCCGTATCGATGTTACAAAGAAAGACAATGATGTAGACAGTTACAAACTGATTAAATACCAGAGAACCAACCAGGATACCTGTTTCAATCAGCGCCCGGTAGCAATGCTTGGTGACAGTGTGAAAGCCGGAAGTGTACTGGCCGATGGACCATCCACCCGGAGTGGAGAACTGGCACTGGGTAGAAACCTTCTGGTGGGTTTTGTTCCCTGGAACGGATATAACTTTGAAGATGCCGTCCTGATTTCCGAGAAAGTTGTCAAAGATGATTACTACACATCAATTCATATCAAAGAATTTGTTACTGAAGTGCGGGAAACCAAACTTGGACCTGAAAAACTCACCAGAGATATTCCCAACATGGCGGAGAAATCTCTTGAACATCTTGATGAAGAGGGTATTGTCCATATCGGTGCCACCGCAAAATCCGGCGCCATACTCGTAGGAAAAGTAACTCCAAAGAGTGAAACGGAAACCACCCCTGAGTTTAAACTGTTAAACTCCATTTTCGGAGAGAAAGCCAAGGAAGTCAGAGATACTTCCTTGAAACTTCCCCACGGTGTCGGGGGAACGGTTATCGATGTTCAGCGACTCAAACGCAGTGAGGGCGACGATCTGAATCCCGGAGTTGATGAAGTTGTTAAAGTTCTTATCGCCACTAAGCGTAAGCTGAAAGAGGGCGATAAAATGGCTGGTCGTCACGGAAA
>DEIH01000055.1 GCA_002352375.1 Spirochaeta sp. UBA2779
TCAGCTGATGAGTTTACCCTGCTGTCCTGGCTGTATAATCGCCCGGAAAAAAGTGAAATCTACACGGAACAGAATGGCAAGCGGGACATACCGGAGGCCGTACAATCATATCTTGTTGAAAACTACATCGCCTTTGAGCAGGTGAATCCTGATGAATACCGGCTGAATATGGATTACCCCGACGACCTGATCGCTCTTTATCAGAAAGCTGTTCAGGATCGGGGGCAGACACTTTTCCTTACTACCGACCTCTATATTCACAGCCTGCATCTGATTTTCGATCGATACCTCACTGATATGGAGGAATCCCGCTTCTTTTCGGAACTTTCAGACCTTACCGAAACCTTCAGGACGAAAGCGGCTTTGCTGCAGTCCGGAGATGATGGGAGTTCTCCCCGGTATACCGAAACTCTGGAGTTGGTAAAAACCTATTTTGATGTAGCTTCACTGCTTCTTGCCATGGCTCCTGAAGCAATAATGGATGAACGCTCAGGTGTGATTGAGTATAAACCAAGGGACTATCAGAAGCTGGCCGCATCTTATCCTGAAAATGTTCGGGCCGAAGTGGATTTGATTCTCGGTCAGGCCGGTTTTGCAGAATCTCCGAATTATAAATACAAGGAGGATTACAGTCAGTTCAAGCCCCGGGGACATTACACGAAGAACCCCGTTCTGGAATCATATTTCAGAACCATGATGTGGTATGGCCGGATTCATTTTGTGATGGGCCGTTCTATTGATGAGAATGCTTTGCTGCTGACCCCTGTCGCCCTGATGATTAATCGGATAGCTATGGATGATACCACCCTTATGGATTCCTGGCGGGAACTGTTCAATCCGATTACATACCTGATCGGTGTCTCGGATGATTTGAATTTCGACGATATCGTTCCGGTTATGGATTTAGTGAACTGGGAGGATTTTCCGGACTGGGTGACTGATGATGAGAATGTATTCAATTATCTTGAAGAGGCGGGGAAGGTTCTTCGAGGTCCCCGGATTTCCGGTAATTCAGTTTTTCTCGCCCCTTCCGACGACAAGCTTGAACCGCTTCCCGGGTATCGGTTGTTCGGCCAGCGCTTTACTTTCGATTCGTTCATTCATCAGCTTCTTTCCTCCCCGCGTATGATGACAGAGATGAACAGCCGGGACAGGGTGTCCGGTCTTGATATCATGGCTGTTCTGGGCAGCCGCCGAGCCTATGAGCTCCTTGAGCCGGAGTTCCCGATGTATAACGGGCGAATGAAGGAAACTGTTGATTCTCTGAAGACCATCGCGGTACAAGGTGATGGGAATATCTTAAATGATACCTTTTATGGTCAGTATCTCAAACTTGTTAGTACCCTCGCATCTTTCGAGCAGGGAGCTGGATTCTTTTTTACTCAAAAACCGGCGTGGAATACCAAAGCACTGCTCACCTCCCATGCGGCCTGGGCGGAGCTGAGGCACGATACGATTCTCTACGTTAAGCAGGTGTATGCCGAAAAAGCCGGGGGCGGGGATATGGAGCCCACTTACAGAACCATTCCGTACCAGCGGCCGATTCATTACATCGAACCGAACCTGCCCTTTTTTCTGACAATGGAATCCCTGCTTGAAGATATGATGGCGGGTCTCAAAAATCACGATTTGATGCCTGTAGAATGGGAGGAGAAATACACCTCTTTGCTGGATCTTACCCGGAGCAGTAGAGCTATTGTGGATCTGGAGGTTAACGATGAAGCAATCAACCCGGATATGAATGAATTCATTGTTGAATTGCCCAAAAAACTGGCCCGGATAGTAGTTCCTCCGGGGAGCAGCCCGGCAACCTACACCGATAATCCGGACGATCTGAAAATGGCTCTGGTAGCTGATGTCTTTACCAACGCAGAAAAGGGGATTGTACTCGAAGTTGCCACGGGGATTCCCTACCGCATGCATATCGCTTTGGCCGACAATCAGGGAGGGCGGAGAATCGCAACAGCCTATACTTTCAGTTATTATGAGTTCTACAACCCGATGAACGATCGATTGAATGATAATGAGTGGAAAGCCCGGGTGTACAAACCCGATGCCGATCTGAGGGAGTATCTTCCCTCCTGGGCTCCGGTGGTTCATTGACGTTTACAGGAATCAGGTTTTGCATTGCAATAGTACTTACCGCCTTACTTTTTATATCTTCTCTTTTCTCCTGCCGGGAGAGCGATTCGATAACACTGCAGCCCGGCGGGATTTCTTACTCATTTAAAATTCATCCAACAGCCGTTTCCCTGTCACCGGAGCTTTCCGATTCCCTTTTCCCTGAGGGAGGGGCCATTGATTCCTCAGAAAAGCGATTGCATTTATTACCATTGACAGATCGGCCTGTCGGAGGAACTGTCAGTCATCATCTTCTTGCAGCAGAGGAGATAGAACACTGGTTTTGGAAACTGGCTTCATATGGAGATATTGATACCTTCATCATCATTTCTCCGGCACATTGGGTAACTGAAGGTGCCGTCCTGAAAATAACTGATTTGCCCTGGGATGCCGGTTTTGCCCAGGTGGACTGTGACATTGAAGCAGCGGCATTCCTTTCAGGTTCCTCACCTCTAGTCTTTGAGAATGGGGCCTTTCACCTGGAGCATGGTATTGGCAGTCTGATTCCCTATATTGCTGCGTATTTTCCCGGGAGTCGGGTGGTTCCGATTCTGCAGATAGAGGAAAAACTCGACACCGGAGGATTGTCCTCTCTGGCCCGAGCTATTCAGGATTTGAAAACACTAAACCCTGAAACAAGGTATTTTATTATTATTTCGGCAGATTTCTCTCACCATGCCGGAATAGAAACAACAAGGGAAAGGGATTCCCGGACAGAATCAGTTCTGCCGACACTTTCCGGAGATAATCTCCCACTGATGTACTCGGATAATCGAGGCGGTTTGCTGGTGCTTTCGAAAGTTCTCAGTGGAGAACCGGATGAATATCAACTTGTAGAACACACAAATTCTTTTAGAATCTCCGGGATGGACAAAGAGGATATAACAAGCTATTTCTTCACACTCTACTGGTAATACAGAGGTGCCTGAGCCCAGATGGTAGGTGCTCTGAAGAGTTCTGCAGCAGGATTCTTCCATGCCATTGGAGGCAAACCCGCTTTAACTGACAGCATGGTAAGAAAGTCTTCACTGTTGAGATTTCGCTGTACAGCAAGGGGGGCCTGGAGTATCGCCTGTCTGCCGTCAAGACGGATTAAAACAGTGTGAAATCCCGGTATGAAATCATCTGGATCCGACATTCTGACAAGTTCTCCGATTACTGCAATTTCCAGAGTGATATCTGTTTCATCAGGGGAAAGCGGCTGGTACCGGGAGTCGGCAAAAGCGGCGTTCCGGGAAGCGGCAGCAAGCCAGGGTTCCGGAGCATCCACCCCTTTGTAAAATGTGAAACAACCCCGCTCTTCATTACCTCTCTTCAAACGGACAAAAATGCCCAATTCACTTTTTCCAGCCGGAA
>DEIH01000166.1:0-1495 GCA_002352375.1 Spirochaeta sp. UBA2779
CCCAATCCCGTACTCACCACCCTGGAATTTTTCCGGGATGAGTATGAGGCACATATTATTGAGAAACGCTGCCCGGCAGGTGTCTGCAAGGAGCTGATATCCTTCAGTATTACGGCGGATGACTGTATTGGATGCGGGTTGTGTAAAAAGGCCTGCCCGGTTGATGCGATTACCGGAGATCCGAAGCAGCCGCATTTTATCGATCCTGATGCCTGTATCAAATGCGGAGCCTGCCACGAGGTTTGTCCGACAAACGCGGTGGTGATTTCATGAAAAATATAGAACTGACAATTGATGGAAAAAAAGTAAGTGTAGAGCAGGGTAAATCGGTACTGGATGCGGCTCTGGAGAATGGGTTTGATATACCCCATATCTGCTACGATCCGAGACTCACCCCCACCGGGGGCTGTCGGCTCTGTCTGGTTGAGATTGAGGGTCAACGGGGACTACAAACCTCCTGTTCCCGAACGGCCGAAGAGGGGATGGTTGTTTCCACGGAAACTAAAGAAATCGCCAAATTACGGAAAAGTACTCTGGAACTGATGATAAGCGAACATCGTATGGTGTGCGCCACCTGTGATGCAGATGGGGATTGTCTCCTCCAGGATTATGCCTACCGCTACCATGTGAATGAGGACCGGTTCCCAAAAATAAAACCCAGCGTAAAAGTTCCCAACTACACCAACAACCACAAAGCGATTCAGTACGACCCCACCAAATGTGTCCGCTGTATGCGCTGTGTTAAAATCTGTGAAGAAGTTCAAGGGGCCAATGCCATTACACTCAGAGAACGGGCGGGTCAGGTTCTGGTTACCACCGCATTCAACGTCCCTTTGAAGGATACAAGCTGTGAAAGCTGTGGTCAGTGTGTAGGAGTCTGTCCAGTAGGCGCCATGACCAATAAACCGGCGGCAAAGCTGGGCAAGGTGAAGGATCTTGAGAAGGTTCTCACCACCTGTGTGTACTGCGGTGTCGGCTGCCAGCTTGAATTGAATGTGGACAGAAAGAAGAACAGCCTTGTTAAGGTTACCAGTACACCGGGAATTATCCCCAATGACGGGAATACCTGTGTAAAGGGCCGTTTCGGGATGGATTTTATCGGGAGTCCAGAGCGCCTGACTCATCCTTTAATCAAGGAGAATGGTGAGTTCCGAAAAGCAAGCTGGGATGAGGCACTCTCTCTGGTGACTTCAAAACTCAGTTCCCTGAAGGCTGAGTTCGGTCCGGATGCCCTTGCGGCCTTCAGCTCTGCGAAAACCACCAACGAAGATAACTATGTGATGCAGAGGTTTACCCGGGCTGTTCTGGGAACTAATAATATTGACCACTGTGCCCGTCTCTGTCATGCCTCCACCGTTGCCGGCCTGGCAAGGTCGTTCGGCAGTGGAGCCATGACCAACAGCATTGCTGAAATCCGCAAAGCTCCGGTTATCTTCATAATCGGCTCTAACACCACCGAGAATCACCCGGTAATCGGTATCGCAATACGCCAGGC
>DEIH01000166.1:1586-6928 GCA_002352375.1 Spirochaeta sp. UBA2779
AGTATCTACATGCAGCATAAGCCGGGGACGGATGTAGCCCTGGTAAACGCCATGATGAACGTGATTATTTCCGAAGGTTTAGAAGACAAAGAGTTCATCGAGGCCCGTACGGAAGATTACGATCTTGTACGGAAAGCGGTGGAGAGATTCACCCCGGAGATGGCGGCTGGAATCTGCGGCGTATCGGCGGAAAGTATCCGGGAGTCGGCTCGTATTTATGCCAAGGCGTCTGCCGCCTCAATCATTTATTCCATGGGTATCACCCAGCATGCTGCAGGAACCGATAACGTTCTGAGTCTGGCGAATCTGGCTATGCTTACCGGAAATGTGGGTAAGGAAAACGCCGGTGTGAATCCCTTGAGGGGTCAGAATAACGTCCAGGGGGCCTGTGACATGGGAGCCCTGCCGGATGTTTATCCCGGTTATCAGAAGGTGTATCTTCCGGAATCCCAGGCGAAATTTCAGAAAGCCTGGAATGCCGAACTTTCCATCAATCCGGGACTCACCGTCGTAGAAATTATGCATGCCGCCGAAGCGAAAGAGATTCGGGGCATTTACATCGTGGGAGAGAATCCCATGCTCAGCGATCCGGATCTGAACCACGTGCGTCAGGGTTTAACCGCTCTGGACTTCCTGGTGGTACAGGATATCTTCCTTACCGAGACGGCGGAGCTTGCGGATGTGGTATTACCGGCAACCAGTTTCGCTGAAAAGGATGGAACCTTCACCAACACCGAGAGGCGGGTTCAGCGGGTGCGCAAGGCACTGGATCCCCCCGGGGAAGCCAGGGAAGACTGGCGTGTTATCTGTGATGTTGCCAATAGAATGGGATACGAGATGGATTTTGAAGATGCCTCGGCCATTCAGGATGAAATTGCCTCTCTTACTCCTATCTATGGGGGCATCACCTACGACCGGCTCACCGGAGTCGGGCTTCAATGGCCCTGTCATGATAAAAATCATCCGGGAACTAAATTTCTGCACTCTAAAAAGTTCTCCCGGGGAAAGGGCAAGTTCTATCAGGTGGATTACATCCCGCCCCAGGAACTCCCGGATGAGGAATACCCCTTCATCCTCACCACCGGACGTATGCTGGAACACTGGCATACCGGAACCATGACCCGGCGGAGCAAGGTTCTGGATTATCTGGAACCTGAAGGCTTTATTGAATTAAACCCCGAGGATGCTGAAAAACTGGGAGTCAGTGAAGGCGGTGTTCTTAAAGTGAAGTCCCGGCGGGGAGAAATTGATGTTCCGGCCAGGATTACCGAGAAAGTGTTTCCCGGATGTGTGTTTCTTACCTTCCATTTCAAGGAGAACCCGGCCAACGCTCTAACGATTGCAGCTTTGGATCCCATTGCGAAAATCCCGGAATTCAAGGCCTGTGCGGTAAGTATTCATGCATAGAGTTCCCCGGTCGATTATGGTGGGATCCACCGGGAGAAATACGGGGAAAACTGAGTTTGCCTGTGCTTTAATCCGCTCACTCAAGGAGCGGTATACCGTCCATGCGGTAAAAATTACCACCATATACGACGGCTGCACCACCTGTATTCGGGGAGATGAGGGCTGCGGTGTCTGTACATCCATGAAGGGTGAACTTCGCTTGAATGAAGAGCTGCGTCCGGGCGGGAAGAAAGATACATCCCGGATGCTGGAAGCCGGTGCAGAACGGGTCTGGTGGCTTCGGGTGCGGGAAAGATCTCTTGCCGATGCCGCTAAGGAACTTACCGAGCTGGTTCCCGAAGACGGTATCCTGGTTTTTGAGTCCAACAGCATACGCCGGGTTTGTGAGCCGGATCTTTTTTTCATGCTGGGAAGCCCCGAGAACGCCGAGGTGAAAGAATCAGCAAAGGCGGTTTTTGGTGAAGTTGACCGAATGGTGGCTTTTGATGGAAAAACTTTTGATTTTAACATTGGGAGTATTTCGCTGAAAAACGGCCGATGTGTTTATCCCCATAATGCCGCTGCTGTTTTACTGGCCGGCGGACAGAGTTCCAGAATGGGTAGTGATAAACGTTATCTGGATATTGAGGGTGCTCCACTGGTTGAACATGTCTACAATCAGCTTGATGCCAGTTTTGCAGAGGTTCTGCTGAGTGTTGCCGGGACTCCTGTTCCCGGCCTGCCCGATACCAGACAGATTCCCGATAGATACCCTGATACTGGACCTCTGGGCGGCGTGGCATCAGCCCTGGAAAAATCTGAGTTTATGGTGAACTTTGTTACGGCCTGCGACATCCCTTATATCCCGATTTTTCTGGTGCAGAAAATGCTGCGTCTGTCAAAGCATTATCAGATTGTGGTGCCGGTTAATCGCAGCGGCAAACTGGAAACCCTCTTTGCCGTCTATTCCAGGGCTGTACTTCCCCTGATGAAGGAACTTCTGGGAGGCGGTGAGCGGCGGATCAGAATGCTCTACGATAAGGTGGATACCTGTTATGTGGATATTCCCTTATGGATGAATCTGCGTAATCTCAACACCCGGGAAGATTATCAGGCTTATCTGGCAGGGTGAGTTTACTTATATTTCATTTATAAAAAGCGATTGAATAATTACTAAAATAACAGAAATTTACGAATTAACCGATTGCCGCAGTCGGTCTGATGTCTCTCTCAGTCCCCCGGGCTACATAGTGTTGATTCGTAAACATTTGAAAAATAATGAGATGTGTGATATTAATTAACGTCTATTATGGAGGTCTATTATGAAGACTCTCGGTATAATCGGATTAATTTTCTTAACTCTGTTTTCTCTTTCATGTGTTAATCCGTCAGACTTCGATGTAGAAAGCTATGCGGGGAAGTGGTCCGGAGAATATACCAATGCACCTCCAGAACCCGTTTCGAAGGAAATGGAATTAAACATTGATGTAAATGGGACGGTGATATCCGGTGGTGGTTACTTTGATAATGTCGCACAAGTTTATTCAATAAACGGAACAATTTCTACTTCGGATTTTTCGGCAGTATGTACCTATTCTTATGTAACTCATGTAGAGGTAATTGTAATTACAATTGAAGGTACCTTTACAAGCAGCACATCGGCATCTGGCACATATTCAACTTCGATTGATGGCACTTTCGTTGAAAGTGGAACATTTTCAATCACTAAATCGGATTCCGGGACATAGCCTTTTCTACTGATAATGTATGCTGCAATAGAAGCAATCATTACCGGTAATATCAGTGAGATTACATCGGCTATGGGGGATGTGAATAATTTAATCGGCAAACTTGTCGAGGCCACCGATTTACTGGAATGTGAATTAGGGCAGTTCAAGACAGTTGAAGAGTAGTTTACGATAAAGGTTATCAACCAGTGATAATCTTCAGACCATTTTCTACATATTGTTCAATTTTTTTATCAATTGTCAGCAATGTGATGTTTTTTGTTATTGCCTGCCAAACCAGCATTCTATCAAATGGATCTTTATGATTTTCTTTTCGGGGTAATTTGTAGTATGATAAGAATTCATCATTATTAACCGGCAAGAGAATAAATCCTGATTCACATATTTTGTCTTTTATCTCATCCGGATTAGTTCCTTCCAGGACTAATTTTCCAAGCGAATATTTTATTGAGATTTCCCAGAGGCTTATCCCTGAAACCAGCTTTATTTTATTTATATCTTCAAAGATTTCTTTTATTTCTTTCTTGATTTTTCCCGGTTCAAATAGTGTCCACAATATGTAATGTGTATCCACCAAATACTTCATAAACTTAGTAACTCATCCTCGGTTATCGCAAAATCTTCATTTATCTTCATTTTTTTCTCAGACAATAATCCTAATTGTATTTTATGATTCTTCTGGTATGACTTATATGGGATTAAAACAGCGATATTTTCTTTCTTTTTTCCATATGTTACCACTATCTCCTCTCCCGATTTAACATCTTCAAGAGCTTCCGAAAAATGTGTCTTCAACTCGCCTACAGCCAATGTTTTCATCCGTTTATGATAGTGTCCTAATATTATCTTGTCAAGTTGACAAGATAGAGGAAGGGATGTTTTTCAATGCGAAATATCCATCATAAAAACTGATTTTCAAAGACTTCTTTCAGAAAAAATACCTCAGATTAACCTATATACTCTGCTTCACCGGGGAGAGCCAGGCTTCGTTCTTCTGTGAATCATCATAGCTGTACATACCGCTGTACCAGATTTCTGATGTGAGAGTTCCTTCATAGTTGAGGTTGAACACCGCATTGGGGATTAAGATGATTGAGGCTGAGTCTGGAGACCAGATGAGGTTCAGGTTGAAGTTAGACTCGATGGCATACCAGGGAATCATCAGGTTCATCAGCACATAGTGCCGGGCAAAATAGGTGGGTGTGTAGAGGGCCAGGTACTCTCCGGCTATCCCACCGTTAATGCTCAGGTCTAACAGAGAATTGCTGTAATCCGCCCTCTCCTGATCATCCCAGCCTTCCCCGTTGTAGAAGTATTCGCTTGCCAGAACCAGCCCTGAGGGGAAGTAATATTCCAATCCGGTAAGGGCTGAGTAAACAGGCCCCTCTTTGATGATGGACGGGCTGCCGCTGGAATCAAGGATGTTCTGCCAGGAGCGGAATTGACTCTGAGCAAGTGAAGCCTTTCGAGAAAGCCACACCTTTATGTCTTTTGACCCAATTTGCGGATTCAGGTCTCTCGATTAATTGAAGAAACTGTGCAAACGTTATATCTGGATGATTCATTACCGATCTATTTTGTTAAAAAGGTTTTATACGATTTAAGTATACACAGGAGATCAGCTCTTATAAAACCCCTGATTGTATTTTGGACAGCTATGAAATCAAATAATAAAATAAAGGAGGGGAAAACAACTAAACCCTTCTCTACACTGAGCCCAAGGATTTGGACAGAAAACATTGCAGGTTTTAGTTAAGTCCTACCTTCCAGAAAAGAAAGGATATAGTATCAAGATGAGGAAAACCTACGATACGGCATTCAAGGTAAAAGTAGCCATTGAAGCAATCAAAGGGCACATGACTCTGGGAGAATTGGCACAGAAATATCAGATTCATCCGGTTCAAGTATCCCAGTGGAAAAAACAGCTGCTTGAAGGTGCTGATGGGGTGTTTGAACGTCCGAACAAGAAGCGAGCTCTGGAGCGAAAATCAGAAGAGGAACATGATCGACTATTAAAAACAGTGGGGCAATTGAAAGTAGAGAACGACTTTCTTAAAAAAAAACACCGCGAATATTACGGGAGCGAGTCGTGATGGTAGAACCGAATCATCCGGATCTTAGCGTTGCCCGGCAATGCCGCCTGCTGGAAATCAGCCGTTCAAGCTACTACTACAAGGGCCACATCGATCAAACTGAGAAGGATTTGGA
>DEIH01000166.1:6974-7793 GCA_002352375.1 Spirochaeta sp. UBA2779
TAAGGTGGCCGTAGAGCTTCAAGGAGAGTATCCCCATATAACCCGAAAGCGTGTCCGTCGGATTATGCGGCGCTTTGGATTGCGTGCATTATTCCCAGGACCCTCATTAAGTCGTCCCCGGAAGGAGCACAAGAAATATCCCTATCTACTAAAAGGAAAGCAAATCCGATACCCCAACCAAGTATGGGCCACCGATTTGACCTATATCCGACTTCCGGGAGGGTTTGTTTATCTGGCTGCAATCCTGGATCTGTACTCCCGGAAGGTTTTAAGCTGGCGCTTGTCTAATACCTTAGATCCCTCTTTCTGTGTCGAAGCACTTGAAGAGGCCCTTGAGCAATACGGAGAGCCGGCAATATTCAATACAGACCAGGGTAGTCAGTTTACCAGTGATGCATTTATATCAGTTCTGAAAGTTCATAGTATTGAAATCAGTATGGATGGTAAGGGACGTGCTCTTGATAACATATACGTAGAACGCCTCTGGCGCTCTTTGAAATATGAGGACATCTATCTTCATTCATATGAAAAGATGCAGGACCTCCAAAAGGGTGTGGAACGATATTTCCAATTTTACAATAATGAACGTTTTCATCAAGCACTGAACTACAGAACCCCCGAGGAGATGCACCGTTCATTTGTTCAGGAGAACCCGTTGCCGTTGGCAGCGTAGTAATAAAATGAAAGGAAAGGTTTTTAACTTAAACTTGCTTTAAAACTGTATTGACGAAAGGGCTCACTATATGGTATAATGGTCTTTGGCTCCTTTACCCTGGCGGACCAACAATTTCATTTTCGCCCGATTTATATCAGTGATTT
>DEIH01000081.1 GCA_002352375.1 Spirochaeta sp. UBA2779
TGGGGACGCTGGGAACCAGGAAAGTTTGTTATCCACACCATGTACCCCGGACAGGTTGCCCCCAGAGAAATCCACGATCCTGAACTCCCCCTGAAAGAGCTGCAGACCGCTATTGACTTCTGGCGATGTTATGCGATTGTGGTGAGCGAGGGTGAGTATAGCCTTTAATACCAGTCGACGACTTCCAGGCCGTTTATTTTTTTGAACTCGTTGATGTTATGGGTAACAAGCCTGGCTTTTTGAGCCATGGCTGTTCCGGCAATAAGAATATTATAAGGGCCAATGGGTGTACCTCTCTTTTCCAGATCGGCACTGATTTCAGCTGAATAAATTGCTTCATTGTCTCCGAAGGGTAAAATATCAACCATGGAGCAAAGTTCAATCAATTGTTCTGATCGTTTTTTTTGATCAATGGATTTAGCGATACCAGTTCTCAATTCATAAATAACAATGGATGGAATCCCGATATTCTCAGGTTCGACAGAGAGCAAGTGTGAAGACACCCTGCCAACTCCTTTGAAAAAGTAAATCAGGATATTGGTATCAAGTATGTACAATCAGAATTCCTCTCTTGCTATGTCTTTTCCATAAGAAAATCGGATTTCTTTCTGGTTTGGAAATTCTTTCCATGAACCAGCCATCTTATGGATACTCAAAGGCCATTCTGAGCTCACTTTCTCCTCTATGATCTTTGAAATCCATTTACTTTTAGAAATCTTCATGGCTTTGGCTGCGAATTGCATTTTTGATTCAATTTCATCGTTCAGGTAAATTGTTACTTGTCCCATAAATTACCCCTTATATGTTAAAGTATATGTGTCATAGTTTTTTTATCAAGTTCCCCAGCTTTTAGCCAGTGGTATAATCTCTATCCGTTGTTTTCAGTCTGCAAAGGAGTGTAACCTTTCACCTTGGACACTCAATAACGTACATTTCAAGGAGTAACTCAATTGAAAGAACTGTTGGAAGAGGCAAAAAGCCTCAACAGGAATCTGCTTGAATGGAGAAGATTCGTACATAAAAATGCCGAGATTCATACGGAATTACTTCTTACCACGGCTTTCGTGATGGGACAGCTCAAAGAAATGGGCTACAAGCCGGTTGAAATCTGTAAATCAGGAGTGCTTGCAACTATTTCAGGGAAGAAACCGGGGAAAACCATACTTCTCCGGGGAGACATGGACGCTCTTCCGATTACAGAAGAGACAGATCTTGAATTCAAATCTGAAACAGGGAATATGCATGCCTGCGGACATGACTTTCATACCTCCATGCTGCTGGGGGCGGCCCGGCTGTTGAAAAACCATGAGGATGAAATTGAAGGCACTGTTAAACTTATGTTCCAACCGGCAGAAGAAACCCTTACCGGGGCAAAGCTTATGATTGAGGCCGGGATACTGGAGAACCCGAAGGTTGATGCGGCCATGATGATTCATGTCTTTTCAGGGATGCCCATGCCCTCAGGTACTGTTGTTTTTGCCGGTTCCGGGGCTATCAGCGCTGCCTCCGACTGGTTTCGCATCAATATTAAAGGCAAAGGGGGCCATGGGGCGATGCCCAATACGACAATAGACCCCTTGAATACCGCGGCTCATATTCATATTGCTCTGGGTGAAATCAATTCCCGGGAGATAGATCCCAACGATACCGGCGTAGTTACTGTTGGAGCGATGCATGGTGGAGTAACAAGTAATATAATTCCTGACACAGCTTACCTGCAGGGCACGATCAGAACTTTTAATAGTGAAACCCGGGAGTTTATTAAGAAACGGGTGGTGGATATTTCAAAGGGTATCGGCAAAACATTCCGCTGTGAAGTAAATGTGATACTTGCAAAGCCCTGCGATTCAGTTCTTAACGATAAAGAACTTACTAGAAGTGCCTTTAAATACACCAGAGATTTACTGGGACCTGAACAGGCACTTGATATGGAAGCTGTTACAGGTAAAGTTCAGAGAATGAGTGCCTCTGAAGACTTTGGTTTTTTAAGTGCGAAAACCGCTACTCTCATGGTTGGAATGGCCGCATCAGTTGAAAAAGACGGCGTAATTTATCCACAACACCATCCAAGAGTTCTTTTTGACGAAAAAGTTCTTCCCACTGGAGCCGCGGTATATGCCAACACCGCAATCGAGTGGTTGAATAACCACTCATAAATAACCGGTTAAGGAGATTCCACTTGAAGCAGCATGCGAAGCTCACCGAGGGCAGCCCCGGCAAAACCATCATGAAACTCACCGGACCCATGATGATCGGTATGATCGGCATGGTAATTTTCAATCTTGTGGACACCCTTTATATCGGCCGTCTGGGTACACAGGCTCTGGCGGCTATGAGTTTTACACTTCCTGTGGTGATGCTCCAGGGAAGTATTTCCATGGGCCTGGGGGTGGGGGCCTCCTCGATAATTTCCAGAGCTGTAGGGGCCGGTAACCATATCCTGGTAAAACGTCTGACAACCGACAGCCTGTTCCTCTCTGTTCTCATTGTGATTGTGTTTGTGATTCCCGGACTTCTTACAATCGAACCTCTTTTCCGACTTCTGGGTGCTGAAGGACCTCTCCTGCAGATGGTTAAGCAGTACATGCAGATCTGGTATGTCGGAGTGCCATTTGTGGTGATTCCCATGATAGGTAACAGCGCTATCCGGGCGGCGGGGAATACTCTGATTCCCAGTATTATTATGCTGACCGCAATCGTAGTGAACATCGTTCTGGACCCGCTGCTCATCTTTGGAATCGGTTCATTTCCAAGGATG
>DEIH01000200.1 GCA_002352375.1 Spirochaeta sp. UBA2779
AGCTTTTCTTCTTTCTGTGCTGTCTACACAAGGATGCCCCAGAAATTGTTGGCACCCGACTACTTGATGCTGTTAAGGAGGAAACGCTTTTAAAGAAGTACAAAAGGAACATTGCCTTCGCCATCGGTAATGCCGAGCTGCCATGGCAACAGGAGTTGTTGGAGAATGTCATAAACCCTATTGATAATAAGGGCCTAACCAGATCCATTACCATGGAGGTTTTGTCGATAGCCCTTTGGCGTTCTAAAGCACTGATCAACAAATTGACTGAAGAGGAGCTCGGAGCTTTAACCAGGAACTTATATAGTTGCCTCGCGTTCGACCTCCAAAAGGTTGTGAATGAAAGGAGATATCAGATAGAAACCCTCTGTAAGCATTTGGAACTTCTTCTTGCACTCCTTCGAAGCCGAGGGAATGAGGGTGAACATTTCAAAATGATTTTAGCCCCGGACAAGGATCTGACCAAAAAATATGTGACCTTGGTAGATGAAGTTTCCAGAATAGTGATCGATGGAGACATTGAACTGAAGTCCAGAATCAGTCTTCAAATTGAGAAACCTGAAATGTTCCGCAACACCCCTGATCTGCTATATGCATTACGGATGTATCTGACCGGAGACTCTGGAGCGAACACTATTGTTATCACAGGAGTCAGTGATAAAGACTGAAATTTGTAAAACACACCGCCGGGTATTCAATCGGGAATCGAACCCACGTCCGTTCTCTGTTTCGGGAAAATGTAGAGGATTAAATTTCTTTCGGCCGGCTGGCTGAAGGGATTTGATGTGCGGTAAGGCATTGAATAAGCTGGATTTACTGATGTGATTTGGTTTGGAGAACGAATTGGGGAAAGGCTCCGTGTCCTCCACCATTTTTATGGTGACAACCCGTCTCTCCAGAGTAATTGTCTTTGAAACCATTCGTAGAGCCGGATTTAATGTCGTCTTCAGCCAGAAACGCTATGGAGCCAAGCTCTATACCATACAGGCGGTTGATTAAGCGGGTCGATTATAGCCGTCTTTTACAGCCTGCTCCATGGCCGACAGCTCTTCATCGGTCAAAAAGTCAAAGTGGGTGGATCTCTTCCTTGCGGAAAGGCTGCCGTTGTTCTGCAGGCACAACTGGATGAACAAGTCAATCAGGCGGTCAGGCATATCAATGATGTCCTGTATCGCCTTCTTGGTATTGTCATAGTTGGCCAGAAAGGTAAGCTCTTCCACAAGCTCTTCTTCGATCGTTTTGGTTACAAACTCGTACAAGGCTTCTGACTGAGCTGTCATATCCATATACTGATACCAGCATGCCGTATCGTTTTCAACAGTCATTTGTCCCATTTCATCCAGCCGATAATCGATGAGTTGCAACAAGGGCCGGGAAAAGGCTTCCAGTGATGCATCATAGTCCGCCGGATTTTTGAGAATGACAGCTGAAACGGGAAACATCAGCCCGCGAGGCACCATTTCCTGTAACGAAAGGATATTGTGTATCAGAAATCGATGGATTCGTCCGTTCCCGTCTTCAAACGGATGCAGGAACACAAAACCATAGGCGATCGTTGCTACATGAATGACCGGGGATACATTTCCCGCTTTCATCCTTTTATGGGAATCGATCAATCCCGCCATCAGACTTTGCAGATCATCAGATTTTGGACAAATGAAATGTATGATCTCCTTCTGATAGGCAACCGTCTGTCCGAGATAATTCTGGCTCACCCGATAGTCGCTGTCTTTGAAACGCGGATCGACGATGCGGTTCTGAAGCTCTATCAGCCTTTCTTTTTCACAGAAGTCTTCCTTTTCGGCAAGCTCCAGCGATGTGATAAACTTTTCAGTTCGGGAGGTATTGGGCTTGATGTGCTCAATTTCAAAAGATGACTTTGTTTCCTTATTGTAAAGGTAGCTCAGTACCCGGCGAAGCAGTTCCGGTGAATATTTGGTGACGATATCCTCACACTTTTTGCGGAGGTCGGATGAATCCAGTTTGGCAAGCTTTTCGGTTCTTCTTACGACAGGGCAAAACGATTTGGGACCAAGGAGGTTGTTCACAATGCGGTGGCGTGAAGATTTCTCTCCGTTCTGAACGGTGTAATAATCCTTGGCTTCCAATGCATCGACATAGTTGCCGGAGGTAAGGTCATCGACAGGGAGTTGCTTGCCAGTCAGAAACTCATAGAAGAACCAGATTCTCCGAGCATATTTTCCGGTAGGTTTGGATTTGATGTACTCGGTGAGATCATCCTGAGAAACCTTTTCGAAGATTTGAGTCAGTAAACCTAGGTTGACCCCGTCATATTTCAGTGCGAATTCAAGATGGTCGCCAACTTTTTCTCCGGGCCAATATTGGGTTCTGAAAACTTCTTCAACAAACCCGTCCTGAATTTTTGAATAGTGAGTGCCAGTAGTGGAAACCGACGAGCTGTGCCAGTTAGGCATACCTGCAAGTGCAAATTTTTCCAGCAAGTATGCGTAACCTGCCAGTCGAAAATCAAAAACGTTTATTCCCATTGACAAACCTACAAAATCATTATTTAACTACAAATGTAATTACAAAAGCAGCGTTGTCAACAAATACTATTATTAATAGCTGTTTTGTTGCAAAAATAATTATTATGTCGGATGACGCGATTAGAATTCGGGGTGATCTTCCAAAAACAGGCACCTGGCTGGTAAAATTATTACAATGAATGCCGATGTAGAATGTCCAGAGAGATCCTTTCTACGCTTTCTACCATCCGACACACATGGTCCGGCTCCGGTAAGTAACGGGAAGAAAAATAAACCCGAAATTCCCGAGGTCACCCATGAGCCTTTTATAAACCATGCTCACGCATCTCGATTCCCTAGAGTGTGAGCCTTCCCAACAAGCTTCGCAATCAACTGAAAATAACAGCACCGGAGCCAGACCTTTTCGTATCCACAGATCTGGAGACCGCCCTATGCGAGTGGGCTGTCACGTCCGCCAGTGATGTTGAATGCAACGGCAAAATCTATCGACATCTCAACCCAGAGTATTTCGCATGGCTCCGATCCCGAATGCTGGTAGCCCAGTCAGCCTTCAAAGACGGTAAGCTTCCCGAAGCAACGTGGACAAACCTGAAAAGCAGATTCAACCCGCTACAGGAATACACCATTCAAAAATATGGCAAGGAGTCTCTTCAGCAGACATTCAACCAGTTCAATTCGCAGGATTACCAAGCACCACGCCATGTTCCGAAAAAACCGGAGAAACCTACAGTGAGGAGCGTGGTCCCCACGTCATCGAAATGGCTTGGCTCATGACCGATGGCGACTATCGGCTTTTCAAAAGGCCTATCCGGGCTGGTCAGGGAATCTACCTTTCATGAGCTGATGACCGAGGTGAACAGAGAGCTGCTTTTCCGGGTGGCCGACCGTTTTGCTCCCAACGGAACCATCGACAGCAGAGGCTTCCGCAAAGCCCTGCGCCTGTGTCACGACCAAATGAGCGCCGTGCTGGCCTCGTGGCTCGATCCCGGGGCCATTACCGTCATCAAGGGGAACGAGTCGCTGTAGCTGCGTTACAGCAAACACCGGGCGGTGCTCTATGCCTCGGAACCGGAATAGCTCTGGATGACCTGCGTGGCTGGCGTGAACTGGAAATACCGCCCCTCACGATGCTGACCTTCCGCCATGAAACCTTCAAGGAGTGACAGAGCTATCCCTTTAAATTTGTCTGTCAGGAACGAAAAGTAACCTTACCTGAAGGAGTGAATGATGAAGAATAACGACAATCATCTCCGGCTCTTTGTCTACGGAACCCTGAAAAAGGGATACTGGAACCACGACCGGTTCTACACCCGGGCTATCAGCATTGAAGCCGCCACCACTTGGGGAAGGCTCTATCAGCTGCAGCTGGATTTCTAGCCTTGGAAGTCTTGGAGAGCTCAATACTGGCCACCGGCACCGCCGATCCGCTGGCCGATACCCGAACACAGAGCATCATCGAGCTGCCTGAAAATTCCATGAACCTGCCCATCGATCGACTGGAGACATTCGATCCCATTGTCGCTGAACCTACACTATGAAGGACTACAATGGTCGAGAGAGGTTGAATTCTGGATTATGGGGCTAAATTCTGACTCATCGGCACTATTCGGCAATAATTAACTTGATTTCGATCTAACAAACAGTTAGCTTAGATGGGTATATTGCGGAAATTGTGTCCGAATACAGAGACTCTTCAAGCCTGTCCGCTTGGAGTTAATGCAATAACCTCATGATTAAGAAGGACACGACCTATGGAAGAACGATTGCTCACATTGAGATATTTGCAAATATCTCAATGTGAGCAATGAAACTGTTTACAAGTGGATCGAGCAACGGAATATGCACCGAGTGGGACGTCGATGGATGTTTAAACAAAACGAGGTTGATGAATGGGTACGCTCTGGTGGCGCAGCGGATATAAAAACTATAAAACAGTCACAGGATGTAAAATAAATGAAAAAACAGCGAACAAAGTTTTCTGGACACCAGACATTCTCATTCCGCTATGGATGGCTGGAAAAGGGATATGCTTTCGTGAGGGATGGCAATCGTTTTTCTGATGAAACGGCCATCGTAAAGCTGGGTGTTGGAAAAAACATGGTCGAGAGTATCAAATACTGGTGCGAAATGACCGGAATTATTGAGAATGGGGCTGTCACTCCTTTTGGAGACCGACTTTTGGATGATAATGAAGGCTGGGATCCGTTTCTAGAAGATCAGGCTTCATGGTGGATGCTCCACTGGAATTTAATCACGAATGAAGCCTTTAAGACCTCTGGAGCGGCACTTTTCTTCAACCTCCGGAATACGGAGTTCTCCAAGAAGGATGTTGCCACAGCAGCACTTCAGTTCGTTGAGACTGGAAAGAAGGCTCCTTCCGATAGCATTATCATGCGTGATGTTGACTGCTATATCCGCGCCTATTGCGGAACACAGCGCTTCGAGAAGAAAAAAGCAAAGGATGAATCATTCGAGTGTCCTTTGCAGGAGCTTAATATAATCCAGCCAATGAGTGACAATGAGCTGTACCGTTTCACCATCGGAAGAAAGACGACTCTCCCGCCAGAAATTATCGGATATGCCATGAGTAAGTTTTTGAGCCGCGACGGGACAAATAAGCATTCAACGACTGTCCAGAATGCGCTTTATCAGGAAAACAGCCCCGGACAAGCCTTTATGCTGGATGAAAACGCCTTGGTGGAGGTGATTCAGGAACTTTGTGAAAACAAGGCATGGAGTAAACAGTTCGGCTTTACCGAAAGTGCTGGTAACGCACAGATTTACTGTTATGTCGGATCCAACGATGCTGAGGATCTGCTTGAAAGTTATTACCGACGGGGGAACGCCTAATGGTCAACGATTTCAAATTGTCTGAATTCACACAGCTCGCTCCCCATTATCAGCGATCCATCAACCTGCAGCAGGACTGGAAGAATGGCGGAAACTCCAGCGGATACATAGTTACGCCTAATGTGGTCCAATCACTAGAGCGTTTGTGTCACGGCATATCTGACAGTGACGGATTGCGAGCATTTTCGCTTACCGGCCCATACGGAACGGGAAAGTCGGCCTTCGCCGTATTCCTTTGCCAGCTGCTCAGTTCAGATTCTACTCAGGCCGAGCATGCCATAGAATTATTGCCAAAGGAATATACTCCCCTTAAAAGACAACTTAACCACATATGTCAGCCGAATAAAATCCGCAGTGGTTTTCTTTCGATTCCGGTAACTGCTCGTCATCGCCCGATTGCCCAGCTTATTCTTGAAGGAATGATTTCTGCATTAACTCAACTCCGAGCCACAAAAGCGGTCAAGGATCTACTGGTCCAAATGGAATCGACCAAAGCGGATGAGACATGGCAGGACACAGCTGTTATTCTCTATTTTATTTCCGCACTGTCCGGAGAAGCGGAATCGCAAGGGTATTGCGGTATACTTCTCCTTGTTGATGAGGCTGGAAAAACACTGGAATACGCCCTTCAGGATCGAGGGGGGGGGAATGTCTATATCTTTCAGGAGCTGGCAGAATATGCCAACCGGATGCGCAAATTTCCCGTCCTATTCATTATCACGATGCATCAGATGTTTGATGATTATGTCGAACTGTCAGATCGAACGTTGAAAAATGAGTGGAACAAGGTACAGGAGCGATTTCAGACCATTCAGTTTTACGAATCGCCTGCAACAACCATTAAAATGGTTTGTTCCACACTACAACCGTTCGGGAAACTCTCTGCGGAAATAGGAAAAACCATTGATGATATCCTTGGGCTGATCATGAAGAACGGAATTCCGCTTCCACTGGGCCTTGAGCATGACGAATTCTGCAAGCTGGCAAAAAATGCATGGCCATTACACCCCACCGTACTGTTGGCCATGCCGCATCTATTCCGAAGACTTGCCCAGAATGAACGTTCGATATTTTCATATTTAACGAGCCATGAGTCATTTGGTTTTCAGGAGCACCTGAACCAGGCATTCGGTCGTGAAGACAGCTTTATTCGGCTTCACCACCTTTATAACTATCTGCTAGCCAACTTCGAGGGGGGACTGGCCCGTCTTCCGCATGCCAAGCGATTGCTAGAAGCCAACGATATTATCAAAAGCCGACAGCATCTGACAAAGGTTCAGCTTGAGCTGGTGAAATCCGTAGCTCTGCTGAATGTACTGTCGGAAATCTGTCCGTTGCGGGCAACACTGCATGTAATGAGCAGCTCCTTGGAAAATGTTACTAATGTAGAGGTCGAGCTGGAGCAACTGAAGAAACAGTCGATCCTGACCTACCGTAGTCTCGACGGATCCTTCCGGGTCTGGGAAGGGAGTGATGTGGATATTGAAGCCCGTATGACGGAGGGACGACGCAAGCTGCAGCTTGAAGGTATATCTCCCATGGAAACACTGTGCCGTCACCTGCCCGAACGGACTCTAGTGGCGCGAAAGCACAGTCTTGAAACCGGCGTCCACCGTTATTTTAATCTGATATATACGGGAACTCTTTCCGAAACCATTCTGAAAAAAGCCGAAGAGCCGACGGATGCCGCCGGAACGGTGGTTGTATTGCTCCCATTGACCAATCCTAAAAAGCTGGAGGCGGAAGCCACAAAAAAAACCATCGGGAAGAAACGGATCATTGTTGCTCTACCTCGGCAGATTGATACTTTACGCAATGTGGTGGAGGAAGTGGCTTGCTTGCGTTGGGTCGTTGATCATACGCCTGAACTAAGGGATGATCGCATTGTCCAACGGGAAGTCAGCCTGCAGTTGGCTATGGGAAAACAGCTGATTGCGCAGTTACTGCCGACGCTTCTTGATCCCCGTCCGGCACCGACAGGAAACACATGCCGATGGATCTGGGACGGTGTGGATCGATGTCTGGAATGGCCGGTAGAATTAACCCGGCTGCTGTCAGATGTCTGTGATGACGTATATCCAAAGAGTCCACGCATACGCAATGAGCTGGTGGTTAGAAACAAGATTTCAAGGGCATCTGTATCCGCCCGTCGTTGCCTGCTGGAGCGGATGTTGGAACACCGGTCTGAAGAATGCCTCGGTATCAAAGGCTATCCGCCGGAACGGAGCGTTTATGAGTCTGTACTACATGCTACCGGCATTCACTATTTTGATAAAAACTTAAATGCGTGGTCGTTCCGGATACCACCGACCAATAATGCCATGAATTTGCGGCCTTGCTGGGATCTGATTGAGCGGGAGATTTTTTCGGACGAGATACGGCGCATCGAGCTCGTTGATCTGTTCGCAAAGTTGATTGGTGTGCCTTACGGAATGCCCGATGGTTTACATCCGATTATGTTCACTGCATTTTATATTCTGTATCAGGACGAGCTGTTTCTCTATCGCGAAAACACCTTTATTCCAGATGTTCAGACGGCCCATCTCGAACTGATGCAACGTAGACCGGATCTCTTTTCCGTATCCGGTGTACGACTTGAAGGAACGCGAAAAGCGGTTGTGGAACGCCTTGCCAGAGGGGTCAACAAACCAGCCAAGACCGCATCGGTAGTTCGTTCACTTTACCAGATACTGAATAGGCTTCCGCAGGTGACGCTTAAAACCTCGCGGTTCAAAAATGCGGCGGTAATGGAAATGCGGGACGCGTTGCAAGATGCCACTGCGCCGGAAGAACTGCTGTTCGTCGAGCTTCCCCGCTGCTTCGGGATGGATCCGTTTATGGGAGGCGAGGTGAAGAAAAAGGAACTCGACCGGTTTTTTGAACACCTGAATAACTCCCTTTCAACGCTCAACTCCCATGCGCAGAACCTGCTGACCAGACACCGAAACCAGCTTCTTGGCGCCTGCGGCCTTTCTCCGAATGCTGAAGGTTGGCACGAACTGGAACGCCGTTGCACATGGCTGGCTCCGCGCATCAAACACGAAGTCTTGACACCCTTTATTAACTGCGTGAATAACGGCATTGCCGACGGACACAACGCCCGGCCTGCGCTGTCACTAATTGCCAATCGCCCCTTTGAGCAGTGGACGGATATGGATATTGATGGGTTCAACGGGCTGGGCCAAGGCATTGGAGAAATCTTCCTCCAGTCGTGGCGGAATTATGGTGATGGTGGTCCAGAATTGACTACACAGGAGCGTAAACAAAAAATAAAACTGCTCAAAACACTGGAACCGCATCTCAAAAAAATCGGGGGATCTCCCCTGGTTCTGGATGCGGTATTGCGGGAACTGTTGAATGAAATAAAGATCGATTAAATTTGAGGAAGCACACATGACTGACGAACAACCCACACCGGACATGTCGGACAAACCGGTTCGGCACATCCTGGCCATTTCAGGTGGCAAGGACAGCTCTGCGCTGGCCGTCTATATGCGCGGTAAAGTAGAGAATATGGAATATGTCTTCTGCGACACTGGAGAGGAACTTGAGGAGACCTATGAGTATATTAGTAAACTTCAGGATTATCTCTGTACCGAAATCACTACGCTGAAATCTGAACGCGATTTCAGATACTACGTGGACCTCTATAATGGAGTACTCCCTGATGCCCGAACTCGCTGGTGTACGCGTATGCTGAAACTAAAACCCTATGAGAATTATATTGGTGACGATCCGGTAATCAGCTATGTCGGTATTCGGGCGGATGAGCCTCATAGAACTGGATACATCTCTACAAAGCCAAATATCAAAGCGGTTTTCCCATTTGTAGAAGACAACATACGCTACGATGATGTTATGCGCATGCTGAAGGATGCCGGGTTGGGATTACCTCGATATTACGATTGGCGATCTCGTTCGGGATGTTATTTTTGCTTCTACCAGCAGAAGATAGAATGGGTAGGTTTAAAGGAGAATCATCCGTATTTATTCAAGAAAGCCAGGGCCTTTGAGAAGTTCGATCCAGAAACTGGAGACAGGTATACCTGGAATCAAGGAGAAAGCCTTGATGAACTGGTAAAACCAGAGCGCGTTGCACGCATTAGAGAAGAATATGAGAAGCGCAAGCTACGGGAAGCGAATGCCTTCAAGGGCAATCAAAAGCTGAAAGATGTCTGGGGAGGCGATGATGACGAGGAGCTCTCTTGTAACATCTGTCATTTATAGGGGAGAACGATGATATATTGGGATCACAATTCTACTACCCCTTGCGCCCCCGAAGTCGTGGAAGCTATGCAACCTTTCTGGAATGTGGATTTCGGGAACCCCTCCAGCGGACACCAGATGGGGCAGCGGGCGGCAGCAGCGATCCGCACCGCCCGGGAGCAGGTTGCCGGTTTAGCTAATGCACTTCCCGCCGAGATGGTATTTACCTCGGGAGCAACGGAAAGCAACAATCTGTTATTTCTGGGCGTGATGCTATCGCCCCGGACTGAACGAAACCGGATCGTGGTGTCGGCCATTGAACACAAATCGGTTCTCGAACCCGTCCGCCTGCTGGAACAACACGGATTTGAACTGGTAAAACTTCCAGTCAACAACGACGGCGTTACCGACCTTGAATACGCCCGGAATCTGATAGATAAAACGACCTTACTGGTTTCCGTACAGGCCGCCAATAATGAGCTGGGCACCCTTCAACCAGTCGTTGAGCTGGCCGAAATAGCACACGAACATGGAGCCTACTTCCACACGGATGCCGCTCAGGCTCTAGGTAAGGTTCTGTTCGATGTGCAGCAGATCAACTGCGATTTTGCCTCTTTCAGTGCCCATAAAATGTATGGCCCGAAGGGTATCGGAGCCCTCTACATCCGGGGAGGTGTCCGGCGCTGGCCTTGGGCACACCCATTTCAGGGCGGCGGACAAGAATCAGGTTTGCGTCCCGGCACTAGCAACGTACCAGCCATTGTAGGATTTGGAAAGGCTTGTGAGTTGTGTGGGGACAATCTTGAAGAGAAAGGTCAACATCTGAATTTATTAGCGGATCAGTTTATCGATATGCTTTCAAAACGATTTTCACGAGCTGTTGTGTTAAATAGGCAACGGAACAGTCTCCCCGGAACCTTGAGTATCTTGTTTGAGGGGATTCCTTCCGATTTACTACTTGCTCGATGCAAATCCATTAATCTTTCTAAGGGATCGGCTTGTAATGGTGTCATGGAAGCTTCGCATGTCGTCAAAACAATCGTAGATGACGCGAACCGACAGGAATATGTCGTCAGAATTTCTTTCGGAAAAAATTCTGGGAATGAGGGGTTTGAGCAGTTTTTTGAAATTCTAAATACACTTTATCAGGAGCTTTGAAAATCTATGCATATTCAACTCTTGATATCCAGACACAGTCCCCATTTCAAAGAAAGATGGTTAAAGGAGTATAAAAAATATGAACACAAATAACAGTCTCTCACACGGCCAAGAGTTGGCTCGCTTGTGCCCAAACTCCGACCTAGGAAATGCATTTAATCCGTTTGTCAGCTATCTTAACACCCTTCAGCGATCCGGAGGGGGGAACGAAAATGCACTGGCAGAATCGCAGGTGTGCAATGCGCAGTTTACCTCTATCCATGTAGCTCATCCGCTGGCTAACATAATTTATGACGAGTTAAAGAAGCAAGATGGGAGGCATGTTCTGTTAACGGGACACGCCGGAGACGGAAAATCCACCCTTGCCATAGAGGTGTATAAACTATTCCGTAAATGGGATAGCGACCGACCGTTGGATGTGCCACCACAACCTCGGGAGGATACCGACTCGGTCTCTATCATCAAAGATCTGAGTGAACGTGACCGCTCCGAGGATGCTTCTCTCCTGCAGGAACTGACCGAGTGGGAACACCGTTTTCTGCTGGTCTCCAACACCGGGACCCTGCTGGACCTCGCCAAGCAACATGCTGACTTTTTCGGAGACACAGAAGTTGATCTGGAAAGCCGTGTGCTGACGGCCATTAGCATCGAAAGCGGAGAAGCAGACCTTTTGTTGGGGGACATTGAGTTTCGGGTGTTTAATCTGGCCCGCATGGACAACATGCGGTTGGCTCGCCGGGTCTTTGAGAAGATGCTATCTCCAGAGCGCTGGGCGGTCTGTCAAACCTTGAAGTGCCGGGAGACCTGTCCTATTTATATCAATGTCAATCTACTGCAATCCAATCAGGAACGGGCGACCGACCGAATCTTTCTGGCTTACCACCGTATGTATGAATATGGAACGCGTCTGACCATGCGGCAGTTTACGGAGCATCTAGCCTATCTCATCACCTCCGGACTGGATCTACAGGATACCCGAAATATACAAAAGCAGAATCCTCCTCCACTGATTGCCGAATATCTTTTCTTTAATCGTTTCTTCGGAGATAACGGCTGTGCGCCGGATGGTACCGCTTCAGAAATGAAGGCGGTTCAGGAGATTGAAAAACAAAAATTCGGCGAACGACCCTGTCCAAGCTGGGAACACAAACTGTGGCTGCGCAACTGTGCTGAGCCCGTTAACCTCGGCGTGGATTCGCTGAATGCAGAGTTTGAAAAGCTGCGGCGTCATGGGGCGCAGGAATTACAGTTTGTAGGCATGACACCGGATCAGGCCCGCGAACAGGTTCGTCGCATGCTCTATTTTCTGGCAGACTTCCCGAGCGAGAAACAGGGCTATCTGGGTCAATATCTGAACTCCCCGACATTATTGGCCTGGACAAGATGGCAGCATGATGGCGTTCAACTTGATTTTCAAGAAAAAAATACGCTCAAACGGAAAATATACCATGTACTGCAGGAACACTTTACAGGGGTGCGGCTGCCCGAAGGATCGACACAGAACGACTGCAGGCTCTATGTAACCATGAGCCGACGCCGGAGCGAAGTCCGGCAGAGTGCCCAAGTGGTTCTTGCCGAATTTGACTGGGTTAACTCAACCCTCCTTAAGCTTGAGGCTACAGGAAGTGCCATAGAAGAATACCGTAAGGATATCGTATTGCATGGCAAAGACCGCATCGACGGACTGAGGCTGCCGCTGAAGGTACCCTTCCTTGACTATGTCATGATGCGCCATTTCGGCGAGCTGGGCGAGGTGCTGGAAGCCTCCTATCTAGAGCGGCTAGACTGCTTTAAGGCCCAGATTCAAAAAAAAACCTCGGCTCATGACGACGAGCGGATCATGTTGGTGCGACTGAAAACCGATCACACTTTCCGTAGGCAGCGTTTTGCAGTAAATGGAAACTATCTGGAGGTAACTGATGACCTTTAAAGCTTTTCCCTACACCCCGGATGATGTCAAAGCGTTGCAAAATCCGGCGATCCAACTCTACGGAAACCGACTCTTTTCGGATCAGACCGTCAGCGAGTTGCTGAGCGAATTCCTGCTGATGGCCTTTTCGCCAAAACAGGCGGGTAGAGCGACCTTTGAAACCGCGTTGCCGAGTCTGGAACAACTCTGCACATGGGATAATACGCCGTTGAAATATGCTCCCAAAACCCGGCTTAACTTGAAGCTGTTCTCCTTTTTAGGCGCATCGCGACTGGACTCACGACACCAGACCCACCGTGATCACCATAAGCTTCTCATCGAAAAACTGCACAGTCAAATTCAGGTTGAAGACCTCGAACACAAACAGGACATTATTCGAACCATCGAAAATCTCTTTCTCGGCTTTCAGGGCGCAGGTAGTGGCAGAACGTGGTGTGCCCAGAGTTTCTTGCCGATTTCATCAGGCTTTCTTTCCGGCGAATCCATCTGGAAGGAAACAAAAGCTGATAGAGATAATGTGAATGATTGGTCCGAATTAATTGAAAAACGTTCCTCTTACTTCGATATGAATCAGCATCTATTTTTTGCTAGAGGTGGCGAGCTACTCTATTTACAGGTCTGTAATGCGCTGAGGCAACCCTACAGACGGATTGCCACATGGTGTCAGGACGGGGCGTTTCAGCTTAGTGCAGACGAACAGAATCCGAAGTGGTTGCACTCACAGCTGAATGAGGCACTGCTGAACTTGATGAACTTTTGCCCGGATACCTTAACCGCGCTTGCGGAATTTATTGATACCCGTCTTGATCCGGTTACACCGGAGAGTATGGATGGACCGGAATCGAACCGCCGTTTTGTTTTTGCAGGGTGGTGCAATGCTGAAAGCTGGCAGGAAGGATATCTATTTGCGGTCGATCTGCTCCGTCTTATGCAGAGCAATATAGATGTGATGGAACGGATCTACCTGTTGGAGACGGCCTGTTCCATGCAGGTTCTTCGCACGCTTGCTATGCAAAGCATGCGACTGATGAATGGAACTAAATCCTGTATTGGCCCGGACTATCGGCTGGCCGTGTCGGCTCCGGAAGAAAACAGGCCAGTCATCCGACGACTTTCCCAGCAATCCGTTAAGGCGGTGGAAAAAATCATTTTTCAATCGCTGCGGTCGAATGCGATTAATTTGCCCGAAGATGAGGGTGAACGAAATAAGAAGCTGAAACATGCAGACCGCTATTATGGAAGCAAACTGTTTGTGGGGCTTTCCAAACGCCTCGGGTTTGTTGTCCCTAAGCGGGGGTCTGGTGCGCGTTTTGTGCTGAACGAACAGCTGCTACGCCTGCTGGTCGTCACCACAGTTCCCGTAGGAGGGCGGCTGACGTTCGACACATTCAAGGAGCTACTGGAACGTCGGCACGGGCTGGTTTTCGATGCCAAAGGGCTGGATCGAGCCAGCGAGCGTTTATGTGGCAAGGGCATTTATTTACCGGCGGATACGGATCAGTGGCTCCAGGAAATGCTGGAGGCCGCCGGGTTTCTGATTCATCTGTCCGATTCCTGCGCGCTGATTCATAATCCTGCGGATGACAGGGAGGAAGACCAATGAGTTATTTTGCAAATACAGTTCGGAATCATCTGAAAAGCCGGATTGAGCGGTTTCAGGCGGATCCATCGGATGGCCGTAAGATGATTTTTATGATTCCAGCCATGCAGGAGCCGACTTTGCTGGCTATTTCAGACGCGATAACCGACGTCTGCCTGAAAGACTCAAAAATCAGGTTGGTGCTGAAGATCGCTTCCGCATTGACGAAAGAATGGAGTGATACTGGGCTTGCCAAAGCCCGAAGTAATGAATGGTTGAGCGAAAGCCGGGATTTGACCTATACACGCAGTATCGTGAACACAGATTCTGAACGACTGCTTGTGATCGTCCTTTGCGGTGCGGATCAGGTGACTGATTCAGCGGGGCTAGCGGATTTCCATACATGCGATCCTGACATGGTCTGGCGCGAGGATATGCGAGAAAGTTTCAGTTCATGGATGGAAGAAAAACTCAAAAACATTGGAATGCATGAATACGGTTCCGATGACCTCGCCACGATTGACCGTGTTATCAAACCCTTGTTTATCGGCGGAAATGGGGATCTCTTACAGATCAGCGACTGGTTGGAAAACTTGGATCTCAGCCCTGTAGCCAATGTGTCGGATGTTCCCCGTCTGATGCTGGCCAAGCTCCATGAATTCAATCTCCCAGTTCTCTCCCGATTTCCGTTTCACCAGAAAAGAAAGCAGCTGACGCCCTACATTCACAAAGCAATGGAGTTTTTCAACTACACACTTTTTATAGAGGCCCGGCAGCGGGACAAGGCCCTCAAAGCCATTGACAGTTTACAGAAAGCGATATCCGAAGGGGACGATCCGGGCATTCCGTTTGATGATGAAGAGGTCTGTGGATCCTATGCCTCCGGTGAAGAGATGCTTGCCGGGTTGAGAAACTTTATTGCGAATGACGGGCAGTCTGAGCGTGACAAGTTGAGGAAATGCGATTTTATCGTCATCTGGGATCAGATTCTCAAATTCAAAGAAAGCGTTCAAAAGGAGAAGCGTGAAGGCACCCTCAGGTTGGTCGGTAGCCCTGTAGAAGTGCTGTTGAATGCCGTCTGGATGACGCTCAGGGGTTTTTATAGCGAGTATAAGGACAAAGCCGAGGTGGTCATTCAATCCATCGAAATTTCTCCGGTGTTGTTTAAGCACGACGTGGATGGTGCCGAAGAAGAAGATCACGAGGATACCGGACTCGGCGGTGCGGCGGAAAATGCGGAGCATGCCCGTCGATATCTCACCCACCTGATCGGAGGGATTGATGAGCTTCTAGAGAAGCATGTGAACATCAGCAATTCCGATGGCAGCGAGATAACCATATTCAGCAATCTGCTCTCCTCAGAGATTAACTGCCGATATGCGAAAACCGTCGAGCCGGTTCTGGAATTTGCAGTAATCATTTCCTCGGAGCATAAACCGTTAGAACGAAAATATGGATGGAGGCTTCCTGAACACCACATGTATCGACTGTCGATTGACCTGTTGCGTCGCGCCAGACAATCCATTTCAGGTTTGCAGGAAATTCACAAACTTCCAGTTTACCATATTTCGTATTTCGAGGAACTGTTGAAGGCCACCTCCGATGAAGAGGTCCGGAGGGTTCTCCTGCATGCGATCCGGGATGAGCGGGATTCCAAAGAAACGCTGACCAATCTGCTTAGCGGTGAATGGAGCCAAGTGAATGATCCCTTGTCGCTCAAACTCAAACTGCTCGCAGAAAAGTATGACCGGTTTGTAAGCGCGGCCTCCTCAAATGGTCTCTTTTCAACCATCTTTGGTGCTCAGCCTGAATGGCCGGATCTCCGCAAATCCTATGCGGACTCTTTCGAAGCGGCGATTGCATTGGCAGATATATCACAGTCTTCTCTTGTCGGAATGCTGACCCGTGCGTTTTTGGTGGTGGAATCCCGTTCTCAGAGCCTCGACGATGTCTGGCATGCTGATGCTTTTGAGCCATACGGCGTAGCCACCATTCTTCATCCTTCCGTTGTGGAAATGCTGGAGGCGCAGGTAGTCTATTTGACCCGTTGCTTCAACTTCGCCGCGAATAAGGAGCTGTCGAAAACCCCGAGCCGAGATGGATTCAAAGTCCACATCTGGCGGACCTATGTTGATCTCTCCAGTATTCAGTCTCCGTTGACGGGATTATTGTGCGATGAGAGCAAAAATCTATGCACAGATGTCAGAGGGAATGAACTGATCCACCGCATCGGTTCCTCTTCAATAACCGACAGTCCGCTCTCCACACGGTTGCTAGTCCGGTATAATGAGGGTACCGAAGACGATAGCAATTTGAACGATACCGAGATGTTCCGCGAAACGAGTGAATCAAAGCTCCTGTTGCGGCTCATGCAGGATTATTTTGATCTTCATCCCCATGCTCGGGATGGGTTAAGTATTGCGGTTTTTAGGAATAAAGATGTTCAGCCGGTGGTCGCTGCAGTACATGCCTACCTGAAGGTTTTGGCAACTAAGCCGATCAGCAAGAAGCCCAATAAACGTTATGTGCTTAATGAGGAACGAAGAAGACCCTATGCGATTAGTGTGACCGTATTCACTGAATCCAATGATGAATCGGACATTTCAAACTGGGTACAACAGTGGAAGGAGCGCTGGGAGGCCGCAGAAACCGAATCAAAATATGATTTATACCGGAACTGCCGGTTCTCAGTGGCCCACCGGATCGTTGAAAAACAGGGACTTGGTGCATTCCAGAAGTTGATCAAAGAACAGTTCGAGGCGGATATTGCCGTATTCTATGATTTCATTGGCGCAGGGGCCGGAGTGAATGAGTTTGAAAAAGTCGGGCCGTTCGATATCACAAGCCGGAATCTCAAGTTTCCCATCCTTGAAAAGGCCTGCTGCACGGTCAGCAACCCGGCGGATAAGTTTAAACGAAAACGGGTAGTGAGCAATCGGCAGTTTGTATTGGGAGCCTATCATGCCAACCTATTGCACGGATTGAAGACCGGTATGCAGCAGACAGGAACAGTTGTTGTCGGTGCTGGAGATTTTACACCGTGGAGAACGCTGATTGACTGCCTCCATGACAAAGCCGAGTGGATTATCTGCATCGATCCGAATATGGATGAACGGCTCATTCGAATGCCCAAGCTCGAGAAGAACAGGGAACGAGAGATTATCGGATTCGGCTCCGGTGTCGGTAGCCACGGCGAAGATAATTACACCATCTCGACCGAGCAGTTCTCCTTCGCCGATATTCATTTCAGGCTACAGGCCGCTATTCAGCAACTCTATGCTGCGGAGGCGGGCTGGTCTTCGGATGATTGCAAAGCTGTTTCTAAAGGGGTACTCCATGTTGCGCCTGAGCTTTCCGGTCTCTCCTTGGTTCGGGCAACCGGTGCGGCAGATCAGTATATTCGCGACTTCATGGCCTATTCCTTGACCCGGAAACTGCTGCGAAGCCCCGATGATTTGCTTTGTGAATCACTGATCTCCCTAGACGCCTATCGGCATTGGTTTGATCTTGCAGATAACTTACGTCGTCCGGATTTAATGTGGATGAGGGTTCGGCTGCAGGAAGATGGACGTCTTCATGTGAAACTTCATCTGATCGAGTGCAAGATGGGGCAGCAGTCGCCGGAGCACATTCTAAAGGCCAAATCGCAGATCGACAACGGGCTCTCGGTGCTAGGCGCTGCATTTAAATCTCTGACGGATGGGGCTGGCGGATCGGGAACTACCGAGGATCGTCCAGATCGGCGTTACTGGTGGATGCAGCTCCACCGCCTGATTGCCAGCAAAACGGAAGTGTTAAAAAAACAGTATTTGGATGTTCTTTCGGCACTCGAACGTCTGGCGGAAGGCGACTTTTCTGTGGCGTGGGAGGCCTCGGTCTTCGCCTTCTGGATTGATCAGTTTCCTGAAATCAAACGTGCCGGTTATTGGACTGTTGGCGGAGAACTTAATGTAATCGCTAATGTTTATACCGTTGGAGGGGAATTTGTCCGGCAGCTGATGACCGATTCGCTGGAGGCTCCCGTCGACTGGGCCACTCTCAACGCGCAAGACACTGCGGTTGTTGAATATGATGATGATTTTATTCCTGACGATACGGAGGATGACTACACGCCATGGGTGGATGATGAGAATGAAAACGAGGATGAGGCTGTTGAGCCCACCGGGCAGCCGTTGGCCACCGCCCTGATTGAACATTCGACTTCTCCAAACGAACTGGAGACTGTTACGACGCCAGCTTATGAACCTTCAGAAATGATACCGCCACAGGAACCTGCCTCTGGCAACGTTGTAGCAGTCACGCCCTCTATAGAGGTTATTGTGAATGATGAAATTTCTTCCGGCAGGATTCTGCTGGGTAAAATCGTCACTGGTGACCAGCCGGTATATTGGGAATTTAATCATCCGGAACTCGTAAACCTCCATATGCTGATCTTCGGCTCTTCTGGGCAGGGGAAAACCTACGCCATTCAGGGGATGCTCTGCGAAATGAGCAAATTTAAGCAGAATAGCCTGATTGTCGACTACACCAACGGTTTCTTGCCGAACCATCTGGAGGAGGTTGCTAAAGGTGTTCTGAATCCAGTGCAACATGTTGTTCGAAACGAGTCGCTGCCGATCAATCCGTTCCTGCCACAGGTATCGGACAACGGCGGCATTGTTATAAGCGAAAATTCAAATGCGGTTGCAAAGCGAATCGCAGGATTGTTCGACTCAGTGTATGAGATCGGAAACCAGCAATACAGTGTTCTTCACCGAGCCGTTATGGATGGCGTGGATTCCATGGGATGTGGGATGAATCTGGACCATATGCTGGATTCGATTGAATCAATGACGGATGATAAAAAGTTCAAGGCATCGGCTCAGTCCCTTTATAATAAACTCAGACCATTTGTGCTGGATTGCCCATTCTCATCCGGCAATGATAGCTTTGATTGGGATCACCTGTTCCTGAAACAGGAGCCACTCTGTAATATTTTCCAATTAGCGGGAATGGATATGTATTCATCTCGAATTATTACCGAATTCATTCTCTGGGATCTATATGGCCACCTGCAGTCGAAAGGCAAAAAGACTGATCCTAAAGTTATTGTGTTGGACGAAGTCCAGAATCTAGATCATCAGGAAGGCAGCCCGCTTTCAAAATATCTCAGGGAAGGTAGAAAATTCGGCCTTTCATTGATCCTTGCCACTCAGACCATGAGTAATATGAAAAAGGATGAGCGCGACCGTATGTTTATGGCGGAACACAAGCTGTTCTTTAAACCAGCGGACACCGAGCTGAAGGCCTTTGCGGAGGTTGCCGCGCTGACAACCCTACAGAAGGTAGATGACTGGATCCGAAAACTTTCAACTCTTAGCAAGGGTGAATGCTATTCGATTGGAAAAACGCTGGATGCAAATGGAGAGCGACTGGTTTCCCGGGCATTGAAAATCCAGATTGCCGCGATGGAGGAGCGCGAGTCCAATGGATAAAAACAACCGCCTTCCAAGGAATTTTCATAGATCTTTCAAGCCGGAGCGGCAGTATATCAATGCCATGCTACGTTTTGCCGCCGCCAGTAAGTCTGGGGATTATCAGACGATGGCAACAGATACCGGCATTCCGATGGGGTCATCAAGCGGAAAGGTTCCGGCCATTCTCGATTATTGTAGGGGGATGGGATTAATCACGCTGTTAGGATCGGACCGGTCTGCGACCAAAACTCCTGAACTTACCCCGTTCGGCCGCATCGTTCTGCTGGAGGACCCTTTTCTAAAGATGGATGTAACCCAATGGATTGCTCACTTGAATCTATGCGGACCGTTGATTGGTGCGGAGGTCTGGTATCAGACTTTTTTCAATGGAACTCAATCGTTGGGACTGCGCTTTGAACGTTCAAAGCTCGAATCCTATTTAGGCCTAACCCTTGGGGTGGATAAATCCGGCCTCGTTGGTCCCATGGTGGGTATGTATGAGGATGAAGCGGCACTGAGCATCTGCGGAGTGCTTTTCGAAACTGCAGGACTCATTACTCGGATTGCAGCTCCGCTTCATGATGAATTCGGATGTGGTTACGGGGCCTGGCTGCTTCAGCTGATGGAAGACCACTTTCCGGGGGATAGCCAAATCTCCGCTACCGAACTCGACACCAAGGCAGGATGGAGAACGATTCCTGGATGGAATGTAGGAACCCATCAGCGCATTCTTGAAATAGTTGAGCGGAAAGGACTCATTGAAGTGGACCGCCAGATGGAGCCGTGGCTACTTCGTCCAAAGGCCAAAACGCAAACGGCATGGAAAAAGATTTATGATAATATGATGTAAGGAGGATAGATGATGTCAGAGGTACTAAGCAATGTGATAAGGTTTCGGGGCGACCGCCTGTTTAACGGAGCCGTCAATCTGGGATGGCTGCATACGGATGCAGAACGAACGAAAAGGGCTACCGATGCCTTTGTATTTCATGGTCCGGCATATCATGGGGTTTCACAGGCGGATGTTGGTGGTTCGCACGGTCATCGGCTACAGGATACCGCTCGATTCTCTGAAGCCGTGTTACGGCGTTGTCATGGACTGGAAGATCAGCCGTTTACATTGGCCATCGCCGGATATGGAACCGGAAAGTCTCATCTCGGGCTGACACTTGGGGCGCTGTTGCGCAATCCTGACAGTGATGCAGCTACAAATGTCCTCAAAGGGATAATGTCTGCCGACTCCGAAATTGGTAGAAGAATGAGCGCGGTACTGGCAGAAACCCGTCAGCCCTGCCTAGTTATTGCAATCAATGGAATGCAGAGTTTTGACCTGACGACAGAGGTCACTAGACAAATTGTTGCACAGGTAAAATCCATCGGACTCGACACCCGCCCTTTGGAGGAACTTCGTCCCCGCTTTGCTCAGGCAACCAGTCTCATTAAAATGGCGATGACCAATACCGAAGTCATGCAGCAATTGCTGGAAGCCTGCGACACAACTAATATTGAAGACATCCTGACTCGGCTCGACCAGCAGGATGAACAGGTTTACAGCGCGGTTCATAATATGCTCTCCTCCATAAACATTAACATTTCGGCACTTGGCGGAGAATCCGTCCGGGATGTCATCGATGTGGCAGTGAGAGAATATTGCGGGATAGGCAAGCCTTTCCGAAGCCTAGTCATTCTATTTGACGAGTTTGGCCGCTACACGGAATTTGCCACGGTAAAGAGTCATGTCGCGGGCAGTGGCGTACTTCAGGATCTTTTTGAAGGGATTCAGGCCAATGCTGAGGCCGCCTGTTTTGTCGGGTTTATCCAGTTTGAGCTGAATGCATACGTGCAGCGTGTCGCTCCAGAGCACCGAAATGAAATTCTAAGGTATATAACCCGCTACCAGTCGGCTAGCAGGGTTTATTTATCAATCAATCTTGAAACTCTGATTGCAAACCTGATTGAGAAGAAAGATCCGGGAGTTATAGACAATCTATTCGGTAGCAAAGAAACTAGTCAAGAATCCAGAGAACTGATGACTAATATTGCCCGTTGGTTCCCGCAGTCGGCTAACCACAGTCTCTGGTCGAATCAGGAAAAATTTCAGAATGTCGTTCGCAAAGGATGCTGGCCGCTTTCTGCCTATTCAACATGGTTTCTCTTCTACCTCGCCTCCGGCGGAAAGCACCTGCAGGAGCGATCTGCATTGGCTCTACTCGGAGATCTGTTTGAACGCTGCGGTAACCAGCCCATCCCCGAGAGCTCTGCAGGTCTATTGGATCCAGTTGATTTCTGGTCTGATCACCTCCAACAGGAGCTCATAACTGCCGAAGAAAGCGGTCAACAGGGATCCATTACCCATTCTTATGCGTCCATTGAGTCTCGCCACGGAGCACATCTTGGCAATGATTTAAGGCGATTACTCCGGGCAGTCGTTTTGGCATCAAAACTGGGACTTAAAGCATTGGGGAAAGACGATGCAGTAGACGCTATTGCTGAACTATCTGGACTTCATCTCCGGGTAGCGGAGCAAGGAATCCAAATGCTCCGTGATGAATACAACGTGCTGGAATGGGATGAATCCTTCAAGGCATTCGATATTCTCGGCGACGCAGTTCCGCGCACACAGTTTCTCTCCTTTGTCCGGCAGCGGGTTGCCAGCTCCTATGACGAAGCGGGTAAGGCTAAGCTGTTTGCCAGCAAGGCGGCAAACTGGTGCGACCTGCTGAAAGATCTGGATTGCGACTTCGCCGAGGAAAACAGAATCACCACCCACGAGTGGCGATATCAGGCAGAAACTTCGAATCTTGACTTCCTGTTGATGCAGTTCAAGCATGCGGCGGATCGCTGGAAATCAGCCCTCGGGGTGGACGAACCTCGTGGCACAATCATTTATTGCTATGTGGAGCCTAGTCGTGATATTCAGGCTATCGAAAAGGATGTGGCTAAATACCTTAAAGGTGAGTCTCAGAATGCAGGCGTATCTGCGCTTCCGATTTGGGTGGTTTTACTTTATGATGAAAACGGTGATCTTGGGCAGGCACTCGCCGAGCTTGCTGTTCTTGAAGAGTCTCTCACCGCTGAGGATCGAGCCAAATATGGAAATTTAATTGGAGCACACCAAGAAAAAGTTCGTAAGATTATCCGTAGCACTATCGAAGGCATGGTTAAGCAACGATTATACATATCCGCATTTAAAGAACCACTAGAATCCCGTAGGATATCCCGCGTTGGTACTGAGATTTTTAGCCGAATTTACAAATCACCTTTCATATTTCCCTTTGATGGATTCACAACAACTAGAGGCAACGCAGCTGATAACTGCATGGAATTAACAGCAGAGCTAATTCAAGGTAGACTGGACTGGAACGGTGTAATTTCCAAACCAATAAAGGTGAAGAATAGGGCTGTTTCTGTTTTGAATAATTCTTGGGGAATTTTTGCTAAAAATGGAAACGTAAAAACACGTCCAGCAAACCCAACAATCCGATCATTAACTGAAAAATGGGATAATCTGCTTTCTTCTGGTGAACAAAGAATATTTCTAAGGGATTCTATTTTGCAACTTTGCGCTCCACCATACGGGGCCAATATTGCCTCTGCTGGATTATTTATGGGAGTATTTATCGCACCTAGGATAACAAAACTAACTATACTTCACAATGAAACACCTATTGATTTCAGTAAATGGATTCAAAGTGATCTTTTCCGTGGTAAGTTTATAGATATTAATCGTCTACATAATGTAAAATTGATGTTATCAGGTGATTCTTCTTCCGAATGGGAAAATCTTCTTGACGATTGGGAACAGGCTGAGACTTATTGTACTCGACGCGATTGGTATATTCGAGCCGAAGAATTGAAAAAGAGGCGTCCACTACCTTCTAGCCATGCATATAGAGCTTTACACCTTGAAGAACTGAGTAAGACCGCTCTTATAAAGTTGAAAAAAAATGAAGAAAAAATGGAATCTGCAATAAGTAAAATTGAAGCTGGATTGGATCGATCAAATGTATCATTGCTTTCGTGGGGAACAGCTGATCTCTTTGACTTGATATCACATATGACATCAGAAAAACCATTGTGGTCAAGTCATGATATAGATGAAATTCAACCGATTGTAGAACGATCTAGGCAGTCGTTAATTCATTTGTTTCCAGAATGGCTTGATAATCAAACACCCAAGAATAGTACACCTGATGCAGTTGGTGAGTTCAAGCACAAGATGATTCATAAAGTTGGGGGAAGTCTAGAAAAACTTAAATTAGAAGATTTATATGACAAGATAGTTCATTACACAAATGGAGCCATTCAAAAGGTTGAGATAATTGCTTCAGCCCATCAATTAGTTAGTGAAGTTAGCTTATGGCTCACAACTCATGCTCAAGCTACAAAGTTTGTTCGAATAGCGGAGTTGCGAGCCCTTCAAAAAATTGGATCAGAATACACTAATAAGCTTCGAAAAATATCAACACAAATACAATTGCCTGAATTTGACGATTTACATATTAGGCTTTCAAATCGTCTCGATGAAATTGAGAGAGCATCAAAAAAAGCTAAAGATCGTGCATCGATACTGTGGCAAACAAAACTAACTAATATTGATGATATTGAAGTATCGCAAAACGAAGTCGATGAATTGTTTTCTATATTTGAGGGATGTAAAGAAGATGTTGATGATTTACAGTTAATGCGTAGAGCGCTACGTTTATATACTCAAGCTTACCGACAATTAGATAATGATAGACTGACTCTAAATGAATTTTCTTTGCTATCAGACAAGCTTAAATCTGATTTGATGGATAGTATTGGTGAAGATGAATTGCCATGGGATCCATTAGAAACAATAGAAAATATCAGAATAATAATTGAGGAAAAAAGGGCTAAAAAAAGCCTTGAGTGGATTAGTGATCTTGAAAGTGCGATAGCTAACATATCTATATCTAAAATCTCAGATATAAACAATTTGCATTCGAGAGTTAATTATCCGCCTGCATTTCTTGCAGATAATCACAAAACTAAGCTTGACGAGATAAACGAAACCATAGAAAAACATTTGAACGAACTTAAAATTGACTGGCTCGTTGAGAAATACAAAGAACTTGCCCCAGAAATGCAAAAGCAATTTCTTTCGCGTGTCAAGTTTTGAATTACTGGCATAATTTTTATAGAGAGTTCATTGCTGTCAGGACATGAACTGTAAATATGCCTCGGATATTAGATCGAGGTTATAATAGAGGAAGTATGGACGATTTACAAATGCAGCTTTTAATTGACCTGCATAGATCAAATTTCAGACTTTGGGTTCGCGAACTTGGATAAAAAACAGGTAAAACCTAAGCATA
>DEIH01000029.1:0-11739 GCA_002352375.1 Spirochaeta sp. UBA2779
CCGGTAAGAAGAAACTCACTCATAAAGGGACCAATCTGCCGGGGGGGGAAGTTCATTACCCCGATTATCTGCCTGCCCATTAAATCTTCGGGTTTATAGAGATCCGTTATTTGAGCACTGGTTTTCTTTATTCCGATGCTGCTGCCGAAATCTACAGTGATTTTCCATGCAGGTTTCCGGGCTTGGGGAAATTCTTCAACTTTTATTACCGTTCCCGCCCTGAGCTCCACGGCCTTGAATTCGTCCCAGCTAATGTTTTTCATGCAGCGATTCTAACATGAATTCAGGCTCCAGGGCGGCAGAGGTCAATTGAATATCAAAGACAAAGACGTTATTATCCCCTGTATTATGTGCAATGAATCAAAACCTCTTTCAACGCATTGGGCCGACATTACCGCCGACAGGATTATCCGGGAACGGGGAGAAAAAGACACCTACGTCTGTGCCTCGGGCATCACCCCTTCGGGGACGGTGCATATTGGAAATTTCCGGGAAATTATTTCGGTGGAACTCGTGGTGAGAGCTCTGAAACAGCGGGGGAAAAAGGTAAGATTCATCTATTCCTGGGACGATTACGATGTGTTCCGCAAGGTGCCTCAGAATATGCCGAAACAGGAGCTGCTGGAAACATTTCTGCGTAAGCCCATCACCCTGGTGCCCGATGTCCTGGGGGATGAGGCAAGTTACGCTGCCCATAACGAGAAGTCACTTGAGAAGATTCTTCCGGTGGTGGGAATTGAGCCTGAATATCTTTATCAGGCTGAACGCTATCGGGCTTCAAAGTACGCCGCGGGTATCAGAATCGCCCTGGACCATCGTGATGTGATACGGGGTGAGTTGGATGCCCATCGGACCACTCCCCTGGCTGAGGACTGGTATCCGGTGAGTGTGTTCTGTACGAACTGCGACCGGGATACCACGAAGGTTACCGCTTGGGACGGGGAATTCGGTATTTCCTATATTTGTGATTCCTGCGGGAATTCTGAGACTGTTGACCTCCGGAACACCCCGGCTGTAAAGCTGCCCTGGCGGATTGACTGGCCTATGCGGTGGTCGGTGGAAGGGGTGGATTTTGAACCGGCGGGAAAGGATCATCATTCCGAGGGCGGCAGTTTCGATACGGCTAAGCTTACGGGGAAGGAAGTTTTCGATTTTAATCCTCCGGTTACCTTCCAGTACGATTTTGTACGCATCAAGGGGGGCAGCGGGAAAATCAGCTCCTCTTCGGGGGAGGTAGTGTCTCTGGCCGATGTGCTCAGATTCTATCAGCCGGAAGTGGTGCGCTACCTCTTTGCCGGTACCCGGCCGAACAGCGAGTTTGCCATCAGTTTCGATCTGGATGTACTGAAAGTCTATGAGGATTACGACAAGGTTGAACGCAGCTATTTCAACAAGCCGGAAAACCCGAAAAAGCTGAAGAAATGGGAGAAGGATGCCCGGATTTACGAGCTTTCCCAGGTGGGAGGTGTTCCGGAAGCTCTTCCTTTCCAGATACAGATCCGGCATCTGACTACTCTGCTGCAGATTCATTCAGGGGATATCGATGCTGTTATCGCCTATCTCGGTGATGTCCCGGAGGCCGATCTGGATGGTTTCCGCGTTCGGGCGGTCTGTGCCTGGAACTGGGTGAACGACTTTGCTCCCGAGGATTTCCGCTTTGCCCTCCGGAAGCCTGAGGATGGAAAGTCGGCTCTGGATGTGAATCTTGCAGCAGCTGTGGGGGCTCTTGGGATACTGGCCGCCGATAAGCTGGGAGATATCCCGGAGAAGGAATTCAGCAATCTGATGTACAATGTGATTCATGAACATGAGCTGGAGTCCGGGGAGTTCTTTACCGCGGTGTATCAGGCCCTGATCGGGAAAGACAAGGGTCCCCGGCTTCTGAGCTTTCTTCATGTACTGGGGAAGGATGTTGTGAGCGGTCTGCTGGGGGCGTACTAGTTTATTTCCCTGGACCCAGCAAACGTTTGAGCAGGGAATCTTTTTTTCGCCACTTGGGATTCACCTTCACTCTTAAATCAAGACTGATTTTCCAGTTGAAAATTTTTTTCATTTCCCTGAGGGCGCCGATGCGGATGGCTTTGATTTTAGCTCCCTTATGTCCCACCAGTATGCCCACCTGGGATTCACGTTCTACAACCAGAAATGCCCGCACCCAGAGTTTTTTCCGCCGGGGTGCAGCCGGGTATTCGCCGCCGGCAGATTTATCTTCGATGGATTCCTCGAAGAATCCGGTCGGGGCTCCTTCAGGTATTTCCGGGGCAGGGGTTCCGGTAACTGCGGAAGCCTCGGCATCAGCTTTCCAGGAGGTTCTATTCTCTTCAAACTCCATATCTGCAATCTCAACGTAGAGGGCGTGGGGCACCTCCTGTTCGCTTCTGCTGATAGCCTGCTCCCGGATAATTTCCGAGATACGGAATTCGGGATTCTGATCGGTGTAGAAGTCTACGGGGTAGTGAAGCTCTCCCTCTGGGCACTCTTCTAATACTGCCAGTATCAGCTTTTCCAGATTAGTTCCCTTAACAGCCGATATGTTTATGAGAGCTTTGGGTGTGACATTCACCTGAACCAACCCTCTGATTTCTGTGATCAGGGGTGTTTCCAGATCGGTTTTATTAACAACGGCGATAACAGGCTTTCCGGATTTTTTTAGCAGATCCATTACGGCTTTTTCTTCCCTGCCGGGAGACCGTGAGGCGTCGATAACGTAGAGAACCACATCCGCATCCTCCAGAGAGCGGTGAACGACATCCTTGAGGTATAGGTTCAGCTTCTTATCGGATTCGTGGTATCCCGGGGTATCGAGAAACACAATCTGACCGGCCTCACGGTTGATGATTCCCCGGATGGTATTGCGGGTTGTCTGTGGAACTTCGGAAGTTATGGCTACTTTCTCGCCACAAAGGGCGTTAAGCAGGGTTGATTTTCCCGCTGAGGGGCGGCCGATTATGGCTGTAAATCCGCATTTCATATTAATCTGTCTCCACTATATGCTTGTCTCGTCGATCCTGACTTACTATATTACCTTAACTGACCCGGGGTTAGTGCAGTCTCGCTTATCATTTTAGCGGCTTTGCGATATTCTTTAAATGCGGACTTACCGCGAGAGGAACTCGAGTGATTTATCTGAAAGACGAAGAAAAAGAGGGTAAAGGGGAAAAGGAAGGTTTGGACGGTCTTCAAGCCAAGCTTCTGAAAACCCGGACCATATTGCTTTCCGGCGGAATTGATAAGGAAATGGCTGAGAAGCTGATAAAGCAGATGCTTCTCCTGGAAGCCGACGGAGACGATCCTATCAAGGTGTTCATCGATTCTCCCGGGGGTGATGCCGATGCGGGATACGCCATTTTTGATATGCTGAGGTTTATCAAACCTGATGTTATCACTGTTGGAATGGGAACAGTAGCCAGTGCCGGAGCTCTGGTGCATCTGGCGGCAGCGAAGGAGAACAGGCTCAGCCTGCCCAACGCCCATTTTCTGATACATCAGCCTCTGTCCGGTATTCGGGGTGTGGCTACGGAAATTGAGATTCATGCCAGGGAGTTGGAAAAGCTCCGGGCTAAAATCAACCAGTTGATTGCCGATGAAACCGGACAGAATGTTAAAAAGGTATCCGAGGATACCGACCGGGATTACTGGCTGAATGCCGAAGAAGCCCTGGATTACGGGCTGATTTCCCGGATTATTACCAACCGTAGTGAGTTGGGCTAATCCCCTTCGGATCTGCTCTCCATTCCATTTACACTGTCTTCCATCCTGAGAGCCCTGCGTTCAAGCTCTTCCCAGCTTTTATTAAGGTTTTTCAGATGGGTGGACGCTATGGTAAGGGGTTTAACCAGAGCTGAAAAATCCCTTCTCAGCCGGTCCACCCTGCGGCGTAACTCCTGACCCTCTGCTGGAAGGGTTAACCCTTTGAGCCCGTAGGATACCGTCTGCAGATATGCGAACAGGCTCATTGGTCCGACGGGAAGGATATGACGGTTCAGGCATTCTTTCATCACGGTTCCATCATCATCTCTGAGCAACCTGTAATGCATGTTCTCCGCCGGTATGTACATCAGGGCGAAGGACAGGGTTCCATCTTCGGGTCTGATGTACTTTGACGAAATCGTTTCGGCATGGGAGATAATGGTACGTTTTACATCTCCGCTCATTCCCTGATTCTCATCTTTCAGCCAGTTTTCCAGGCGTTCCAGCGGGAACTTGGAGTCAACAGGAACCAGTCGGGAACCCATGCGTATTACCGCATCCACCCTGGTACCGTCGGGGAAGGGGTATTGAGAGGTCCATGAACCTTCGGGGAGCCATGCCCGGAGCAGTTCCTCAAGCAGTGACTCTCCGAATCCTCCCCGTACTCTGGGTATTCGGAAGGCGTTATCCAGACCCTCAACCCGTTCACCGATTCGGTCCAGGGAATTCAGTTGCCGGGATATTCGGTGCAAAAGTTCAGAATGTACATCTGCACCGCCTCCGAAATGTTTCAGAGCATAACGGGCTCTGATAAGAGCGATACCAAGAATGACAGCAATTATTCCAGCGGCTATACCGGGAATCCATGGGTTTTCGGTAAAAATCATGAACCTATCATACACCCACCCCCGGTATTAACATGGACTCTCAACCGTAAAATTGGCTATCATGATTTCTAAATGCAGTATCCAGATTACAACGCCTACCGGCGCAGGATTCTAAATGATGCAATCCTGCCGGATGGATTCCAAACAGCTGTCGTACCGTTGGAGTTTATCCCCCGGGAAATACCTGAGGCCGGGAAACAGTCTATGAACCTCGCACTGATAAGACTCAGTGAACCAGCAAGCTCCTTTGCTGGTGTTTTTACCCGGAACGCCTTCCCCGGTTGGCCGGTTGTCCTGGGTAGAAAAATGCTGAATGTACCCGGGATTCAGGGTGTTCTTGTGAATAACAAGGTGGCCAACGTGGGAGCAGAGGACGGTATGGCAGCTTCAGAACACCTCTCCGAACTGACATCAAAGCTCTTCGGAGATTCAGCCCCTTATATTCCCTCTTCAACCGGTGTAATCGGCTGGTCTTTGCCTCTTGAGGCTATGGAGTCGGCCTTACCTGACTTAAAGGGAAACCTGCAGTCCGATTCTCTTCTTCCCTTTGCTGAGGCGATAATGACGACGGACGCCTGGCCTAAAATACGTTCGGGGAAATGCGGTGAAGGTCTGATTACCGCCACGGCCAAGGGGGCGGGAATGGTGGAACCTGATATGGCCACCATGCTGGCTTTTTTTCTAACTGATGTTAGCGTCCCCCGGGATGCTGCCAGAGCAATCCTTCCCGATGTGGTGGATGAGAGTTTTAACCGAATCAGTATCGACGGGGAAACCAGTACCAGTGATTCGGTGCTGTTACTGTCATCCGGAGTGAAACCCTATCCCGGTGATGAGGCTTTCCGACTTTCCCTGATGGAAACAGCTGAAGCTCTCTCGGAGGATGTGGTTCGCAATGGAGAGGGAACCGCCCATGTGTTCCGGGTAACTGTTTCCGGGGCAGAAGACAGACAGACTGGGGTAAATCTGGCCCGTTCCATTGTTAATGCACCATTAACAAAAACAGCGGTTAGAGGGAACGATCCCAATGTCGGCCGGATACTTCAGGCCTTCGGCTCGGCCTGCGGCAGAGCTGGAGTGACTATTCACAGGGACCGGCTCTCTCTGGATATCGGCGGCCGGCGGGTTTATAGCAAAGGAACGTTTCATTTGAACAGTCAGGAAGAGGCTGCGCTCAGTGCGTATTTCAGGGGAAAAGAGCTCCCTCTTCCGTCGAAAAAATGGCCTATGCATGAAGAGCGGGTGGATATTGAGCTGCATCTTGGTTCCGGTAATGCTTCGGCATCTGTTACCGGCTCCGATTTATCTGAAGAATATGTGAAAATCAACGCTGATTACCGGACATAGATTACGGGAATTGAAGGATAGTTAAGTGGAATCTGGAAATGAGAAAAATATCAAAGATGCCGGGGAACTGATAAATAAAACCCGACAGGAAATGGGAAAGCGCATTGTCGGTCAGTCCAGTCTGGTTGACGGTCTGCTGATGGGCATCATTGCCGGAGGGCATGTTCTTGTTGAGGGTGTTCCGGGTCTGGCAAAGACCCTGGCTGTAAAGGCTCTGGCTGATGTCACTTCGGCGATGTTCAAACGAATACAATTTACCCCGGACCTTCTGCCTGCAGACCTTACCGGAACCATGATTTACCGGCAGCAGACCGGGGAGTTTGTTCCACGTAAGGGCCCTGTTTTTTCAAACATAGTCCTGGCAGATGAAATCAACAGAGCTCCGGCCAAGGTCCAATCGGCTCTGCTGGAAGCTATGGCTGAGGGACAGGTAACCATAGGTGAGCAAACCTACCCTCTGCCGGATCCTTTTTTCGTTATGGCAACTCAGAATCCCATTGAGCAGGAAGGTACTTACCGTCTGCCTGAAGCTCAGCTGGACCGCTTTCTTCTAAAAGCAAAGGTAGACTATCCCAGTCCGGCTGAAGAACTGGTAGTTCTGGAACGCATGGTGGACAACCCTGAAATTCCTCTGCTAAGGGTTCTGGATCGTGAACGTGTAAGACAACTCAAAAATGCCACTGAAACAGTAAAAGCCGAAGAGGGCATCCGGCGCTACATCGTATCCCTTGTGGCTGCCAGTCGGGTAAAAGACCGGCGCAAGCTCCCTTTTACAAGGTACATCGAGTACGGTGCCTCCCCCAGAGCTACTTTGGCTATATACCGCTGTGCCAGGGTTCAGGCTCTTTTCGATGGGAGAAGTTTTGTTCTTCCCGAGGATGTAAAAGCGGTTGTTCCCATGGCACTGCGTCACAGACTGGTGCTTTCCTATGAGGCAGAGGCCGAACAGATGGACTCTGATGCTGTAATTTCAAGTCTGCTGGCAGCGGTTTCGGTACCGTAAAAACATGCAGACCAAGGATGATTTACCTTCCAGGGTTCGACGGCTTCATGTCCGTTCCCGGAAGCTGGTGGAAAGCCTGTTTGCAGGAAATTATCATTCGGTATTCAAAGGTCCGGGACTGGAGTTTGATGAGGTTCGGGACTATGAATACGGGGATGATGTCCGGTTTATCGACTGGAATGTTTCTTCACGTATGGCGGCCCCCTATTCGAAAACCTTTAAAGAAGAGCGGGAGCTTGTTCTCTTTGTCCTTGTGGATGTCTCCGCATCTCTCTCAATGGGCAGCAGCGGAGTAAATAAACGGGAAGTGGCGGGTAATCTTTTTGCCCTTCTTGCCCTGGCGGCAGTTGCCAACAATGACAAGGTGGGCTGTTTGCTTTTTTCTAATCAGGTTGAGCGTCTTATTGTTCCGATGACAGGGCGAAAGCATGTTTTACGCCAGATAAGTGAAGTGCTGGGGCATAAGGCTTCCGGCAGCGGTTCGGATCTGTCAGCGGCTTTGAGATCCGCATCCCAGAATCTGAAACGTAAAAGTATCGTTGTTCTTCTTTCAGACTTCCGCTGTGAAGGGTATCAGTCTGAGATGAATCTACTGGCCCGGAAGCATGATGTTATTGCTATCCGGTTAACCGATCCGATGGATAAAGTGTTTCCAGATACCGGTCTTGTGGAACTGGAAGACCCTGAAACCGGGGAGGGCTTTACCGCCTGGGGTAAGTCGAAGGCCTTGAAAAAGGAGTATGCAGAGTTCTGGGACGATCAAAGGCTCATCTGGCTTGATATCTGTCGTTCAGCGGGTGTTGATACCCTTGAAGTGGGGACCGACGAGGAACCTGCAGACAGCCTTCTGGCTTTTTTCCGCCGGAGGCGCGGAGCGTGAAATCCTTTGTTTTTCTCATTCTGGCACTGACGATCAGCGGGGCTCTGAGCGCCCAGGCAGTTCTCAACGATATCCGCTTTGTACCGCCGACATTTTTTGTCGGGGATTCTGTGGAGCTTCGTATTACGTTCAGTTATAAAGGACCGTTGGCTGTTGCCCCTCCGGACTCCATACCCGAATCAGATTGGGTTGATATCAGAGATGTTTCTCTGATCCAGGATGATGAAACCGTTACAGTGGTTATCGCCTTTACACCTTTTGCCCCGGGAACCCGAACTCTGCCTCCGATGAAGCTGGGTGCATTACAGCTTAGGGATATAAAAGTAGCTACTCATTCCATTCTTGAGAACAGCCACGAAGGTGTGCGTTCTCTCCGGGGACAGCTTCTGTTGCCGGGTACAAGATTAGCGGTAGCTTTGATACTCTCATTGGCGGCTATGGCACCGTTTCTCGGATATGGTCTGTTCCGTTTTTCCTGGAAATGGATAAAAAAATCACGGCAGTTGTACCGGGTAGGCCGACCGGTGCGGCGTTTGCGCAGGGTGATGAAGAAGCTGAAAGCCGGAATTGGATCGATACAGGCTTCTCTCTGGTATTATGAGCTCACAGAAGCACTCAGGGCTTATCTGAGCGACAGGTTAAATCATGACTGCCGCAGTGCAACAACAGCAGAGATTGCCCTGATGCCCGAGTTCCTCATTGATAACACTCCGCAAAAAGATTTGCTGGAGGTACTGAAAGAGGGTGACATGGTGAAATTTGCCGGTCGGTTTGCCGACGATCGGAGTCTGAATAAAATTCTGGAAATGGTGAATGCCGCTGTGGGAAATTGGGAGAGGGCAGATGCTCAGCTTTAACGAACCCGGCTGGTTTACTTTTTTCCTTTTATTTCCTCTGCTCCTGTGGTTTCGTTTCCTGTGGAGGAAACGAGGGGGCCGTATTGCTTTTCCCTTTAGAGTCTGGGGTGGGGACGGGTTTCGACCGCCGGGAACCTGGGTGCGTTTTGCTGTTGTTTTCACTCATGTGCTGTTCTGGCTCGGCTCAGCCATTCTCATTGTTGCTTTGGCTGGCCCGGAAATTACAGAACGGGATGAGGTTTTTCTTTCCCGGGGTATCGACATCATGATTGTTCTGGATGAGTCTCCCAGTATGGGTGCCAGGGATTTCCCTCCGGTAAACAGATTTGATACAGCCAGGGATATGATACGCCGTTTTATTGCCGGCCGTACCGGAGATTCTATCGGGCTTGTTACTTTTGGCAGTGATGCGGTTCTCCGCAGTCCTCCCACAGCCGACTATTCCTGGCTCTCCCAAAGGCTGGACGAACTGGTACTGAGGGAATTGGGGGATGATACGGCTATCGGGATGGGTTTGGCTGTGGCTGTTCTGCATCTGGCCGACTCCAACGCTCAGGATAAAATTATTCTTCTTCTGACCGACGGAGATGATAATGCCGGAGAGATACGTCCGGAGATGGCGGCAAAACTGGCTAAAGACCAGGGTATCAAAATTTACTCCATTGGAATCGGCAGCGAAGGGGAAGTCCCCATCGAATTAACCGACCCGGATACCGGAGCCATAACCCGGGGAACCATTGAAACCCATTTCGATGAGACACAGCTTCGACTGCTTTCCGTTGCTACCGGGGGAGAGTACTGGCGGGCCAACAGTCCCGGGGCTCTTGAAACGGTTTTTCAGGCGGTTGATGCCCTTGAATCTGTTGAGCGAAGGGTTACTGTCAGGGTAACAAGCCGTCCCCTGCATCGTTATCTGATTATATTCGGGGCACTCTTTGTGGCTGCCGGATACCTGATTCGTAAGCTGCTTCTGGGGGAGTCACCATGAACTGGGCCTATCCTGCTGCTTTCTGGGGCTTTCTGCTGGTTCCCCTGCTGATTACTGCCGGAGTTATCTCGGGCCGACGGGCCAGGCGTATTCTGAATGTCATGGGGAAAAACAGCATTGAGTGGCAGGTTCGGACTTTTCTGAGGGATTTATCCCTGACAGTTTTTTTTACACTGGCAGTTCTGGCAGCTTCAGAACCCAGGGGCGGGCGTGTACCGGTATCCGGAGAACGTTCCGGTCTTGATGTTGCCGTTGCTTTTGATGTGTCCCGGAGTATGCTGGCGGAAGATCTGATTCCCAGCAGGCTTGAAAGGTCGGTAATGGCCCTGCGGCAGATAACCCGTACCCTGGGCGATGCCCGATTCTCAATAATACCTTTCAAGGGAGATGCGGTACTTATGGTTCCCATGACCGAAGATCGGGTGATTCTGGATTTGTGGATAGACAGATTAGGCCCCGGTTTGTCCACGGTTACCGGGACGGATGTTGAGGCTGCTCTTGTCAGGGCGAAAGACTCCTTTCCCGGGGATGACGGACGGAACAAGGTGATCGTTCTTGTAACCGACGGGGAAGCTCTTAAAGGGCATGTGGAGCGGGTTTCCCGGGAGCTTGCCGAAAAAGGATTTCCGATTTATGTCCTGGCTGCAGGCAGCGAAGAGGGGAGTACAATCCCTCTTTCAGACGGGTCTTATGTGAAAGATTCCACCGGGCGCCCTGTGGTAAGCCGAATGGACACCACCTCCCTTAAACGTCTCTCTGAGAATACCGGCGGATCGTATCACGAACTTTCCCGCCCGGGAGCTGCTGCGGATCTGATTGCCAATATTGATGATAGCCGTATTTTTTCGGAAAGCAGAGGGATACGGTTTATTGGTGTAAACCGGTTTCGGCTTTTTCTGTTTCCAGCTTTGATATTCCTTCTGCTCTTCCTTCTGGTAAGGATTATTCCATGGCGGAAGCGATGAGAATTTTTTTAATTACTCTTGTGATTATTTCAGCGTCTCTACTTGGATCTTGCCGGGATTCAGCCTCCTCGGCACAGGTGCTGGAAGGAAACATGTCCTTCGCCAGAGGTCAATACCAGAAATCAATTCTCAAATATCTGGAGGCTGATGGAACTGGGAATACTGGAAAGGATATTGTTTATTACAACCTGGCCAATGTCTATTATGCATTGGGTGAAGGGGAAGCCGCATTGAGACTCTGGGCCATTGTGGAAGATTCAACGGATAATACCGACATACTTTTTCGTGTCGCATTTAATCGGGGTGTGCTTTATTATCACTGGGGCCGTTACGATGAGGCGTACAGGGCCTTCAGAAGAGCTCTGACAATTTATTCCCAGGATATTGACTCAAAAATCAATCTTGAAGACTCTCTCTCACGAATACGATCTGAGATTCCCCAGGAGAATACTACTGGTGATACTGAGGATAATGAGGGCGCCGAAGACAGTCGGCATCTTCTTGATTACATCAAAAGAAAGGAGGCGGATACTTGGGTGACACAATCATCGGTAAACGGCGGAACAGCCGAGGACTGGTAGCCGGAATCCTTCTCCTTTTGGCTTTTTCGACTCTTGGAGCAGAAAGCGCCACCCTGGATTTCGACCCGGACCGGGTTGTGAGGGGAGAACGGTTCACGGTTCAAATTCGAACATCCATCCCCTGGGGGGATGAGGTAGAAATAATCCGCCCGGATTTGAACGGTCCAATGGTCTGGTGGGCTTATCCCTATGCCAGGCCCTGGACCGTCCAGGTTGATGATGGAAGTACTGTGAGAATGATTGAAGTTCTGGCAGCAATCAGGGTGGATAAAGCCGGATTTTTCAATATTGACCCCTTCCGTATCCGTTCAGGCGGAAGAGAATCGATTACCGATATGAAGGAAGTAATAGGCCTGGAACCGGATGAAGCGGATTTTCCCTATCCCGTTACTGTAAACTGGCGGGATGTTCCCGAATCCTTCTGGCAGGGACAGGCAGTTCCCATTGTTCTGGAAGGCCGGAATTTTATATCCCTTACCCTGGCCGATTCAGTTGTATTGAATTCAGCTCCCCAGGGGCTGCTGGAAGATACCCATGGCTT
>DEIH01000029.1:11768-18815 GCA_002352375.1 Spirochaeta sp. UBA2779
ATATCGGTGGCCGGTTTGAATAGAAAAACCCCGGCTTTTCAGGTTGAAGTTCTGCCGCTTCCTGATGAGATTCTCTCCTCGGGAGCGGTTGGTCATTTCAGTCTCAGTACACAGTGGGATGATACTGATTACCATGTTGGAGATATTGTGTCGGTACGTATTAAAGTTGAGGGCTCGGGAAATCTTAATGTTCTCAAACTGCCGATACCGGAGCTTACATCTGCAAGCCTGGTGAGTCAGGGATCTTCTTCTTCTTTTGTTCCCGGAGCCGACGGCTATCAGGGATGGCGTATTGAACGTTATGATTTTCAGCTTGAAAGAAGCGGCAGTCTGCAGCTCAACGTACCTGACTGGACATGGCTGGAACCTGAAAACGGTGGGAGAATACGTCGACAGAGTACTGATATGGGCTTTATTCAGTCAGAAGAAGCACCAGGAGATGGAGGAGGGGGCGATGCCGGGATGCTCCTGGGCGGTGATTTTTTCCACTACCCGCAGGCATATTTTCACTGGAGGAATCAGTATTGGTTTCTTCTGGCCCTTCCGGGCTTTATCGCTCTGTTAACTATCTTTCTAATTCGCCGACCCGGTGTGCGGAGTATGGCTGTCCTTGCGGTGTTGCCCCTCTTTTTCTCTTCTTCCAACCTCGATGTACAGGATGCCCTGCGGGCGGCCTCTGCGGCTCAAATTGCATCTGAGGGAGATTGGGATACAGCTCTGTCTGAGTATGAATTACTCTATGAGAAGCTGGGGGAAGTCCCCGGCCTGTTGAACGATATGGCCGTTGTACAGATGGCGGCGGGAAATCCGGATATAGCGGTCTTCTACATCCGAAGGGCTTTGTCTTTAAGGCCGGGATCCAACAGACTGGCGGAAACTCTTGGGGCTCTGGAGGAACGGTTTGGTTTAACCGACCAGATTTCGGTGCCTTTGATGGTTCCTCCAGCCTTGTTTTTTTCCATCTGGCTGCTGTCTATCAACCTCTTTTTTCTTTCTCTTACCTGGCTGATGTTTCGGCGGAATGCTGTTGATTATATCTTATTTGTCTCTGCAATACTTTTTTTTGCGGCATCCACTATTTTTATCACCTATGCTGATAGGCTGTGGAAACGTCCTACGGCTGTGGTGAAAATGGATTCAGAGCCTCTCCGAAAGATTCCCGGCCCTCTGGCAACAGACTGGATACAACTGCCTGCCGGTTCTGCTGTCAGTGTTACAACCGTTGAAGGCAGCGATTATCTGGTGCGGACAGGTTATGGTCTGGAAGGATGGCTCCCCGGTTCTTCTCTTATCCTTGTTTCAGAGGGTAAACATGGGTTTTGACTCTATATTGGATCAGTGGGAAAACAGGAAAGACGGGGCTAAACCGCCAGCTGGAGAATCTGCTGAAAAATCGTTAAAAAAGGGTTTATCATCCGGGGTTTCAACGACTGATTGGCTTGAGGCCTATCTACCGGATGCGGAGGTTCTGGCAGTTAAAGAAAAGGAAGAGAGGCCTCCGGTAAGCGGTGGAAACTCAATCTGGTTGAGAAGGGATCCACAGGATGTTCTGGATTTACACGGCCAGACAGGACGGGAAGCCCGGGAAGCGATGGCTGGGTTCATCCGTTCAATGTATCACCGGGGATTACGGAAAGGACTGATTATTCATGGAAAGGGTTTACATTCGGCCGAGGGTTCGGTACTCACACCACTGGTGCGTGATTATCTGGAGATGTCGAGGGAAGTAGGGGAGTTCGGGCGGGCGTCCCGAAAGGACGGTGGCTCAGGAGCCACCTGGTTTATTCTGCGTCAACGTTCCCGATAGATAATGCGGCCCCGGGTGAGGTCGTAAGGGGATAAAGCGACACGGACTCTGTCGCCGGGCACTATACGAATGTAGTGCTTTCGCATTTTTCCCGAAAGATGTGCAAGTATGAGATGACCCGCTTTTAATTCAACACGAAACATGGTGTTCGGCAGGGATTCCTTAACGATTCCTTCTACCTCGATGGCCTCTTCCTTCAATAAGGGCTCTCCTTTTTTCCTCTTAATTCCGTGGGTATATTATTTTAGGGAACAGGTGCCCGTCAAGACCGTTGACTCATTCAGCCTAATTCAGCGCCTGTTCTTGACAAATCATTCACGATCGGTCAGATTAGCCCCGTTTTCCTACGGAGTTTTTATGAACGAAGAGTTCAAAGCTAAGATGAAGCAGCGATTATTCGATCTCAAGGCAGAAGTTCTAACCTCTTTGATTGCGGAAAATAATGATTTTCGGGCTGCAGTAGAAGACAGCGGTGTAAAAGACCTCGCCGATATGGCTTCAAACGATATTGATGCCATGACTCTCGAAGCTGTGGGTGCTAAAGACAAGCTTCGGCTTCAGCGGATTGAATCCGCACTTACCCGTATAGAAAATGGAAAGTTCGGTATCTGCGCAAGTTGCGGATCCAGAATACAGAAAGAGCGCCTGAATGCCATTCCTTATTCGGTGCTGTGCATCAGTTGTCAATCCACTTCCGAACGCCATAGGGGCATACAGAGTACCGATTAATTAAACCAGACCATATTTCCTTCCGATAATTGAACCGGAGGATATAAGGGAATGAGTTTAGGAAGTATCGCAGGAAATATCTCTTCTTTACAAATTGCACGCTACTCCCGTACCGGACACCGCATGTCCGTCCCTGTTAAACCTTCCCAGACTGTTTTTGCCCAGTACCGTAATATTTCCGGTGTTCCTGCATCCTCAGGACAGGGTACGGTTCCCCTCACACGGGTTCAACTGCTGAACAGTCTTATTAATAATCTTCAAAAAATTAAACACAATCCGGATTACAACATAGAAAGTGCCAATACTTCACCGGAAAGAGCTGATGCGCTGATTAAACAGTATGCATCGGAACTGCATCAGGCGATGACGTCCACTCCGGCAGCATTCGGAACTTCTGTGGGTTCTTCAGGATCCGGAATGGTTTTCACCCTCAGTGCTTGAGCTGTGATTCTTGTTGCTTCGGCAATTTTCATCGCATTTTTTTCCTATTTGATTGTCCCTGGGCTGGGAGGACTTCAGGCCAGATCTCGGTGGCGTCGATTCAGAAAGAGAGTGCGTGAATCGGCACTTCTTCCGGAAGTTGGATTTGACCCAGGTGGAAATGACAGTCCCCTGGGTTCTCATCGATTTACCGGGAGAATAGAGGCCCTTCAGGGTGGTGATTCCCTCTGGATTAGGGGTGAGGGTGTTTCTGTACAGGCCCTGATGTCGGATTCAGAAATATATATTCTGCCCTCGGAATCGGCCAGTCCACCGGATGCACAAGCCCTGGAAGAGGAGCGTCTTCCCGAGGGAACTCCAGGAACGCTATCCTGGAAACAGATGACAACACTGCAGGAAGGATATCGGGTTTATCTGATTGGTTTCCTGGAGCGCCGGGATGGGGTGCTTCGTATGTTTGGAAGCCGGGAGGTTCCCCTTTTATCCATCCTTCATGATAGTGAAGATGTTATTCCCAGGGCGGTATGGTCCGGGAGGCAGAAGAATGAATATTGGAACAGCCTTACCCCATGGGCGCTTCTTGCCGGGTCTCTGGCCCTTTTTGTTATGGCTTCTGCTGTATTCAGGACATATCAGGCTTTCTTGCCGGCACGGATTTTCCTGCTGCTGGCTCTGATTCCTGTACTTCCCTTTCTACCGCCGGGGGTTGCGTTCTTTTTTTTCTATCTGGCCAATTGGCGGCGTGCTCGTTTTCTCAGGGCTGAGAGGGATATTCTGGGGCTGACAGCTTTTCTGCGTGCTGGCGATGCCGTCGATGACATGGCCGGATGGGGAGATGATTTACCCCATAATACAATACCTTTGATTAAGTCCTGCCGCCGGAGGGCGCTGATTTCCGAATTGGCTGCAGCTCTGGCTTTTGTTCTAGGATTTATTCTGAACGCCGCTTTAACTCTCTTTATTCTGTATCAGGTAACCTGACTTCCTCTTCGGGCGGAACTATACTATAGAAAGATGAGTAGATCTGATGTACCTGCATATTATGCAATTTTCGTGGCTGTTGCTGCAGCTTTTATTTTTCCCTTACATGTCGGGTCTCAGGAAATCTTTGAATATCAACATATAAAAGGTGATCAGTGGCACATTACCAGTGTTGTTGATGAAGAGGTTCTGATAAACGGAGAACCCCTTTACAAGACTGAAATCCTCAACAAGATATCTGTGGAAGTACTGGAGGGAAATGGACAGGATGGTCTGTTGTGGAACCGGTATGGAATTGCAGAAAAAGCGGTGGGTTCCAACCTTTACGCATGGAGTGATGAATACGAAGTGGATTACGGGCGGGATACCCGGGGGCGTCTGTCGGGGCTTAAACCTGAGTCTTCGGTTCCCACTGTCCGGAATGTTCCGGTTTACCCGGAAACAGCGGTAGTTCCCGGAGATACATGGTTTGAAGATGGAGTTGAGGTTTTTAACTTGAAACCGGGTTTTGGAATTGATGAAGTTCTCAATATCCGGTTTTCTGCTGCTTATGTGTATCAAGGCATTGAGTCCCGGGATGGTAGGGTGCTGAGTAAGATTCTAATCACTTATTCTTACACCTGGAACCCGGATCCCGACCTTATTAATCGTATGGTTCAGTACGATGAATATCCTGTTGAAATCTCCGGTAACTTCACTCAAGAGGTTTGGTGGGATGAGAAAGCAGGCAGGAACTACGCATCAGATGGAAGTTTCATTTATACATATTTTATGAGCAGCGGAGAGGCTATTACTTTTCAGGGGCAATCTCAGGGGAAAGCCTTTTACACCGAACCCATGGATAAAGATGCCCTTGTGAAGGAAATCGAGGAGCTGGCCGATGATAATGTCAGTGCTGCAGCTACGGAACTTGGTGTCAGTGTAACCCTTGATGATATACACTTTATTCCCGATAAGCCTGTAATGTTGCCGGGTGAAGATGAGAAACTGAAGGGAATAGAGGCTATTCTACAGCGCTACCCCGACAGGGATATACTGATTGTCGGGCATACCGCCAGGGTTCGTTCCGGAAGTGATGGTCAAATTCTTTCGGAACAGAGAGCCGAAGCAGTTGCCCGGTATCTTGTGGATAACGGTATACGCCGGGATACTCAGGTGGTAACCCGAGGAATGGGTTATCGGGATCCAGTGGGGGATAACTCTACCGAAGAAGGCCGACGGAAAAATAGAAGAGTGGAAATTATCATTCTGGAGAATTGATGTGGACGTACAGAAGAAGTTGAAAAAGGGTATTTTGATACGGGATGAATCTATTGCCGCAGAACGTGAGCAGGAGGCGATTGTTCTTACCAACCTGGGACAATCTATTTACGACTCAGGTTTAGCCGATAATAAGTCGCTGAAGAAGTATAAGAAGACGATTGGAGAACTCAATGACGAGATTCAGAATCTGGAAGACTCACTTCGCAGATTACTAGTTGACGATGAGAAGCGAAATGCCAATCAGGAAGAGCTTAAAGCCCTGAAAGTAGAACTTCGAAATATTAGAAATAAAGAGGAACCCCTTTTTGATGACTTGGGAAGAAGCAGCTGGGAGTTATGGAAATCCGGCCGAAGTGTTCATAATGGAATGGAAGAGGCTCTTGATGATTTAATCAAAGCTGAAGCTCGTCTTCAAGCTGCAGAAGATGCCGTTTTCAGAACGGAGCAGGAAACCGGGGGTAAGGCAGTCAAATTGCTTATAAAAGGGAAAGCTCTTCTATTGGCCGGCCGTAGAAAAACTGCTTCAACAGCGTTGGACCGTCTGTGGGGCCGGGCCGGAAAAAAAATATCCCGGGATATTCCTGCAGCATCCTTCTCCGATACCTCTGCAGGGCCACCCTCTTCAACCCTGGAGGCCTTGGGGAAACGTCGGGAGGAAATATCCCGGCGGGTGTCGGAATTGAATGATGAATCCTCGGATCTGGATACCGCACTGGAGGAGATGCCCGGTAAGGGCGGCGTTAAAAAACGGGTAAACTGGATTGAAGCCAGGCTGGAAACGATACAAAACAATCTTGATGATGCCTTCAGAGACCTGGGAAAAGCCTGGGCTGATCAATCGGGGATAAACTCCTCTGACGCGGTTGTAGGTAAGTGGAAAAAGGAGTGGGCTGAGGTTAATAAACGAATCTCTGTACTGGAAGGGGAACAGAACGCTCTTTCAACTCATATTGAGTTTCTTGAAGCTGAAAAATCCAGGGATGTCAAAGTCGGAGAAGTAGGCAAACTGGAAGAAGAAGTTAAAAGCCGTCAATCTGTATTAAAGAGGTTGAAGAAGGAATTATCGACCATGGAAAAGGTTCTTGTCGATAAGAGAGAAGAACTTCCATTGCTCCCTGAAGATCGCTGAATTCGGACAGTTATACGTGGAAGTAGCGGCGAAGTTTTCTCTGTTTCGACGGTCTGTAATGCAGATATAGGAGTAGAATTGAAATAGGCAGTAAGGTTGATGCTGCAATAATTGACCAACCGGGGCGAAGAGATTCTTTAAATCGGGAGTTGATGAGAATATCCGCACATACGGTGAGAATCGCAATAGCCTGAAGTATCCATGCAGCCAGATTTCCTCCCACCCTCCTGGTCTTTCTTGTCAGTGTCGTAACTCCCGAACTCAGGATCCCGGCACAGATAACGATGGGTACAGCTATGGAGAGTATCCAGCTTTTATCTCCGGCGAGGATTCCAATTGCGGTCAACGCTACTATTGCAACAACAGTGATGGCTAAAATTAGCTGATACGGTTTTCGATTGAAAAATAAAGGAAGAAGGGACCACATCCATGCGGCCCCCAGAGATACCAGAGCGAAAAGCGACCAGCTCAGACTTCTGTTGATAAACCAGTCCACAGTGAGCACGATGGATGCCGGTATGAGGAATCCTAAAGTTGTCAGAGTTCTTGCCAGGGCCTTTCTTTCATCAGCGCTCATCGGCGGAGCCGATGCCGCCGGTGCCTCATCTTTCGGCCAGGGCGATCCATCATCCATCGGGAGTTTCTGAATAGGTGCCTCACAAAGAGGACATTTTTCAACATCAGGATCTACCTCAAC
>DEIH01000029.1:18880-20624 GCA_002352375.1 Spirochaeta sp. UBA2779
ACCTCCATAACCAGGTGTAATTCAATTGCAATCACTGGATTTGCCGAAATAATGAAAATGCAGTGTAAATTGTTTCAGGCAAATCCCAAGTGATTGCTTGAATTAGACTGTATCTTCCTGAGCTGCAAGCTTAACCCTCCAGGCTGCTCCTCAAACCTCATAAACCAGGTGTAATTAATATCGGCCGTAAGAATTGCAGAAAGTGATGACAGCCGAAGGCGAAAATCGTTTCATGCAATTCTTCATCGGCCGAATGAATTATACCGTATCTCATGCAACCGTAATATCATGATATCGCAAATCGCGGTAGGGATTGCAACGGAAATGCGCTCAAAGTGCATTGCAGCGGAAAGCCCGGCCCTGCGCAGCAGGGACCGCCCAAATCCCGAAAATAAACTCTGTAGATTCAATTACCCTCTACTTTAACCGGAATTCCCATATTAACCAGCCTTCGAAATACATACAATTCAGAAATCGCCGGCCGTATTAGCCTTCCAAAACTTAAATGAACCTTATCATTCCATCCTATCAGTGACGCCTTCACCTTTTCTCCCCGGGCCGGCGGCGGAATAAAATCAAAGCGCTTGATAAAAGGTGACAGGTGAGGCGGCATATCCACCATCCCCAGATTACTTAAACCGCTGGTGTAATATTTCTCTGCGAATAAGGAATACAGCTGAGGTAGAACGATATTTTTAATGGGTAGAGGTATTATCCTGGCCAAGGGGTTCCGCTCTCCCCGGAGATTCCTCGACATTCTCCCAGCAAGCCGGTGGCGGTTGGTTTCATACATCATATAATGCCTGGTACTGCTGATAATCTCATCAAAACTCCAGACACCCAACCGGGGGTCTATCTCAGGATCGATACTGACAAAAAAGTTTCTGTAGGTGGGTGAATACCAGAATCTCCGGAGGTTTACAGGAATATTCAGCCGAATTGGTGCGATAACTTTTTTACGCAGTCCAGAAGGCATATCAAGAAGCATTGACTGATAGGAATCCAGCATAACTGCAATTAGAAACTCTGTAATACTCAATCCATAATCTCTGGAACGTTTTTTTAATATCTCAAGAGGTATTATTCCTGTGGTGATTTTATAGAAACCCGGACGTTCCAGGGAAAGAGGAAGTCTGAAGGCCGGATCTAACAGGGCCGGAGAGGGTAGTAGTGGATTCCCGAAACGACGGAAGGCATCCTCATCTTCACCTTTCCGCATCCTTTCTCCGGGAACCGGCAGGCCCTTACAGTCCTCCCTCTTTACTCCTTCAAGATGAAGGTATTCCGCCAGAAGGGACTTGAGGAATATTAGCGCCCCGGTACCGTCGGAGAGAATATGGGAGAATTCAACTGCTACTCTGTTCCTCCAGCATCTTACCCTGAAGGGGAAAAGGCCCCTGCGGTGCAGCGGGAAGTTCATGCAGGGATAACGGGAATCACGCTCCAGCTGAACTGTATGCTGGGATGAATCCAGAGAATACCAGAAAACACCCCCTTTGAGATGTACAGAAAAATAAGGGAACCGGGGCATAAGATTGGTTAAAGCTTCCTGGAGTCGCCCTGCATGTACTGTAGCACTGAGGTCTGCAGAAAGCCGGAACACCGTAGTTCTTCTGGCACTGCTGATGGCCGGGTAGAGTTTTCCTGCATTGTCCAGGCGATACCATCGGGGCATGGAGTGAAGATAGCCCCCATAAGCCGGGATGGGCAAGGTGTTTTTAGTGTCCCCCACCTTGTCACACCT
>DEIH01000080.1 GCA_002352375.1 Spirochaeta sp. UBA2779
AAATTGGCGGCGCAAAACAGACACCATGTTTAAACCTGCCAACCTCAAGAATCGTGGATTACCATAGTCGTAGTTCACAAACGTGGCAGAGCCACATTGAGGATGCAGGCGTGGAAAAGTCTAACACAGCCAATACAGTAGCGGAAGAAGTGTCGGTGTATCCAAGGCAGGAATTGGAGAGCGAGTTCGACTTGTATGTCGGTTTGGATGTGCATAAAGCAACTATTGCAGTTGCTGTCGCTGAGCCGGGACGAAGCCCGGCGCAGTTCCGTTCGGAGATGACCAACAGCCATAAGGCTGTGAAAGATTTAGTTGGTCGGCTTGAGAGACAGTACTCTTCGAAAAACATCCTATTTTGCTATGAAGCTGGCCCATGCGGGTATGTCCTTTACCACCAACTGTCCGAGCTGGAAAAGGATTGCGTCGTTATCGCTCCGTCTTTGATACCTCGACGTGCAGGTGATCGGATTAAGACTGATAGAAGGGATGCGATGATGCTTGCCTCTTCTCTCCGGTCTGGAGATCTGACTTATATCAGTGTCCCCAACGTTAACCAGGAATCGATGAGGGATCTGACCCGGGCAAGAAGTGATATGAAGAATCAGGAACGAGCAGCTCGGCAACAGTTGAATGCCTTCGTTCTACGTCACGGTTTTCATTGGCCCTCAGGTAAGCAGCGTTGGACCCGGGATCATTACAACTGGCTCGAGTCACTGATTTTCCGGCATCCTTGGCAACAGATCGTCCTTCAGGAATAAATCGATGCCGTAAGGGCCGCGACGAAGCGAGTAGAAGAGATGACTCGGCAAATGATGATAGCTTTGCCTGAGTGGTCACTCTCCCCGGTCGTGGATTCACTGACGGCATTGAAAGGAATCAATACGGTTGCAGCGATGGTGCTTCTCTCAGAATTGGGAGACCTCCGGAGATTCAAGAAACCATCGTATCTGATGTCATATCTTGGCCTGGTCCCGACCGAACACAGCAGCGGCAGTACACGACGCCAGGGAGGCATCACCCGAACTGGTAATACCCATGCGCGGAGGATCCTGATCGAGTCGGCATGGTGCTATCGTATCCCCCCACGGAAAACGATGTACTTGAAGAGAAAGATGATCCACGCCAGTGAGCGGGCTAAGGATATCTCCTGGAGTGCTCAAAAGCGTCTTTGTTCCCGCTATCGATTACTCATTGAATCAGGGAAGAACACCAAAGTGGCCTGCGTCGCGGTAGCTCGGGAATTGGTCGGTTATATCTGGGACATCGTCTGCCAGGAAATGCCAGCAGCCACTGAATAGTTCCAACAATAGATTGAAGACCATCAAGGAAGGAGGTCATTCCAGAGTCTCGGATCAGAGCATAATCGGCCGGCTAGGTGAATCCTCGAAACAGCTGCACCGGCATCGCGAATTAAATGCTATGACCCCTGATAACAGAAAGAGGCGAGCTCCACGACGCAGTTGAGTCATGTGGTAACCAATCCACGTATATGAGCATGATCCATCGTCGTAATTGCCTGTTGTGCTCTGATTCGATGCTCTTGAGTGAAGTGGATATGAAATAGAAGTGTGGACACCGGAATCATGCAATTCGGTTGACAGGTTTAAACATATGAGCTGTTGATGCGCTCCGGCGACAACCTGGCGGTTATCACCTCCGGGGCTACGCCCAAAGTTTTCTTTGTCACAGCATTTGCAGATGCAGCTTGGTGAGTGGTGTGATAAAGTTAATGAGAAACATGGCGATACTGTTGATGAGGCAAAAGAAATGCCAACCGCCTTTGGCGGACGCAGAACTTCAGATAACAGCGGAACGTTAATTGAAATCTGATTTTTTGTTAATTTATTCCAGCCTCGACATCGTGTCTCGGCCCCAGGTTCGGACGAATTATTTTCCCGAATTTAAGATCATTGGAAATAAGGTTTACATTTAAAAGAAGAAATCAAGAAGCAACCGCATGAGGAATCTTCTTCAGCTCATCTTCAATATAGATCCTTTGCTTCCGAAGGTCATACTCATCCTGAATTCCCAACCAGAAATCTGCTGAGTTTCCAAAATAAGCTGAGAGACGCAATGCCGTATCGGCTGTAATTTTACGCCGTCCTTTAATAATCTCAGAGATTCTCGTTGCAGGCATCTTGGTATCTTTTGCAAGCCGGTAGGCTGTAATACACATCGGATCAAGAAATTCTTCACTGAGAATCTCTCCCGGTGTGACATCTGGTATTCGTTCCATTTTGGTATCCCCTAGTGATAGTCAATAATCTCGACATTAGCAATCAATCCACCATTCCACCTGAAGCAGATTCGCCATTGCCCATTAATTCTAATACTGTGCTGCCCCTTACGGCTTCCAGATAACGCCTCAAGTCGGTTTCTTGGTGGAACTCTCAAATCGTTCAAATCCTTCGATCTGTGAAGGATGATGAGCTTTCGAAGTCCCATTCGCTGAATGTCTCTCGGTAGCTTCTTGGAATAAATTTGATTCCAAACTTTTTCGGTCTCACTATTACCAAAAGAAACAATCATACCAAACAATAACGTCTTGCGATAGTAATGTCAAACGTAGTTATAAATGCTGATTCAAAAAGATTGAACATGTAAAGTGTTTCCCATGTACTTCCTTGTACATGGGAAAGGGTATCTCACGAGAAAATCAGACTTCAATTAACAGCCGTTTATCTGCTTCAACGTGAGTACACGTTTCCGGGCCTTCGGCCACATTTTTTCTTTGTCACGGCTTTTGTGGATTCCTGGTGATGTGAAGTTCTTTGGTTAGTGCTATAGTTATTGGTGAATGGATGATTTCTGATGAATTGGCAAAGGCAGTGCCAAGCCCTCCGGGCACGTAAAAAGTCAGATAACGGCGGACCGTTAAACGCCACTTTAGTGTCAAATATATACAGAAGTTTGAAATTAGGCGTCCTTTGCTGTATTCTTGTTGTAAGAACATCGTAAGAACGGAGGTTCTAAGATGATTAAGCAATTACAGAAGATCGGTAATAGTCGAGGAATCATTATTGATCGGGCCATTCTCGATCTTCTTGATCTACCCGAAGACTCATCATTCGAGGTAACTCAGGAGAAGGGTGGATTGTTCCTTCGCCCATTAACAGTCAGAGAGGCCTACAAAAAGGTCGCAAAGAAACACCGCAAGTCATTAAATAAACTGGCTAAATAGGTGGACATTCGATTCTTGACCTTTGACGAAGTGATGGAAATACACCGAAGTGAAATAGCTACTGCAGGTGGTGCTTCAGAAATAAGGGACATCGAAAGATTGAAATCTGCACTTGGGGCTGCGCAAGCTACGTTCGGCGGCAAGCTGCTAATGGATATCTTCGAGATTGCTGCTACCTACATTCACTCCATTGCATCGAATCACCCTTTCCTAGATGGAAACAAGAGAGTCGCTACGGCATCAGGTCTTACATTTCTATATCTAAACGGCTACACACTGGAAGAGGACTATGATGAGGAGCTTGCTGATAAGGTTCTTCAACTAGTCACCAGCGAAATCAAAAAAGAAGATTTTGTCGGTTACCTGAAAGAGAATTGCGTCGAGCGTTGAATGTAACTGAGGAGCGGCGTTTAACAGCTGTTGATGCGCTCCGGCGATAACTTGTGTTATCGCCTTCGGCCCTTCGGGCACATTCGTCTCTGTCATAGATTTTGCTGATTCTATTGATTGTGGTACAGTGTTATACGTAAACAGCAGATGCTGGTTGGCCGGCAAAATCTACGACAGGCCTTCGGCACGGCGAACATCGCATAACAGCGGGCCGTTAAAGTCAATTCCTGCTTCCTTCTCCCGCGCTTAGCTTTTTTCTTTTTTTGTTGTTATTTCTATTGTGTTTAATC
>DEIH01000120.1:0-10729 GCA_002352375.1 Spirochaeta sp. UBA2779
GCCGGTTTCTGGGCCTGAATTCGCCTGTCGGAGTCAACATGGATTGAAAATCCGATAAGAAAGACAAGAATCCCCAGGATAAACCTCGGATCGATAAACCATGAAGGATCGGTAAGCGGCTGCAGCTTGAAGAGAAATACACCGTTGATAAAACCGTTTATGGTATTAAAAAACAGGGCGGATACAACCATAGTTAACGGAAAGGTTTTCCGGCCATGGTGCATTTTTGCCGGAAAAACAAAAGTTCTGTATATATAATGAAACTCCCAGATTAGAAGAAAAATCCAGCTCAAACCGATCGTATCCCTGAATATCCAGGCACAGACGGCAATGGTTAATGCGGCAGGTATTTCCATCAACATCCAGGCCACCAGAGAATTCATCCGGGTTCCCCAGCCTTTACGTGTAAATCTACCGTAAGGAGCACTCACAAAGAACAGAAAGACGAACACCACAAGGGAAACCGAGAATTGAAAAATAAGGGCGACATTGTATGTTTGAATCAGGGGCATACTCTATACTAATTAATTCAAAGCATCTTGGCGAGTTGTCAGGATTATTGGGCAAAGCTCCATCTCAGCTCCATCTCATCTTCACTTGATGCTTCTATTTTGTTGTAATGCTGACTGAGCTTACTCACAATAAAACGATTTCACCTTTCAAAAAAGGTTTGTTGCCGTATGACAGCTCTGTATATATTTACCTTACCCGGGATTTAACAAATCTCTCGTACATTGATTCATTTGCCCCCCGGAGAATTTCAACCATCATCGCCGCATCCATTGTTCACCATAGCAGCCGAATTGAGCAGGATTTTAACAGCTTCTCAGAACGGGAAACACCATCAGGCTTCCCCTTCGAAAAAAACGGGCAGCCTTTTGACTACATCTTTAATCCATCTATATTGAAGTGGCTCTGCAACCAAACCTGCCCGGAACCAGCAGGTAACTCCATCACCCTCCGAATCGATATACTCTCAGGTAAAACCGGAAATCTTCTGGACAGCATCCAAATCAGCAGGGAAACCAGCTTTACCACAGAATTCTGCAGCAGCACCTGCGAACTACTGATAGATCCTCTGGATAAGATAGTTCCTGCTTTATTTCAATCACCCGGGCAGCAGTAGTCCCCCGGGCTTTCTGAATCGATCTGAAGTTGACCCTTTCTCCATCCCGTCCTATAATCCGAATCCATTCACACCCTGCCGGCGTGGTGAAATTGGTAGACACGACAGACTCAAAATCTGTTGTTCGCAAGAACGTGTCGGTTCGAGTCCGACCGCCGGTAATTGACTTTGGTCTTAGAGTCTCCCGACTATTCTTTTCTTATTTATTTATAACTTGTTGACCTCTGAAGAGCCCTCCAATTACCGGTGGGCGGGCTCGAAGGGTGAAGCCGGTTGCGACCGATGAGAGAGCAAGGACCGACAGGGATGTCGGGCCAGGAACGTAACTCGTCGACAAAATCGGCTGGGTTGAGCATCTCTTTACTCCTCCATGCCCGTATTAAAAACTGAAGTTGTAAAAGGTTTCGTACATGGCTTCAATGTTGTCCAATGGGGTATCCCTTCCGATTTCACCACAAGCAATGATACCACCCTTCTCCGAACCGAGAGAGTGGAACATTTCACTGATATGAGTCTTAACCTCAGCCGGCGTACCGAATGTCATTACGTTCTGTCGATCAATGTCGGTTCGGAAGCAGATTTGTCCTTTGAAACGCTTACCGATTTCTTCATTTCCCATACAGTTGGATTGACAGTTTATCACCGACACCCCGAGTTCAATGAGATCCGGAATAATGTCGAGAATAAACCCGTCAGAATGAAAATGGACATCCTTACCGGCCGCCAGTACTTTATCAAACATCGATTTATAGCTGGGTTTGAAGAAAGACCGCCAGAGAACGGGATTAATCATCAGGGCTGTCTGGGTTCCCCAATCGTCTGCAAAATGAATACCGTCGTAATCCAGCGCCAGAAACTTGTCCACCAGCTTCAGGTTGAAATCGAGTAATTCATCCCGTAAAGTAAAGGCCGCCGATTCACCTAATATAACATCCGTCAGCAAATCTTCGAAACCACGCAGTTCCTGCATGGTTTCAAAAAAAGTTATCCAACCCCCCCGAGAATACCATCGGGAATCTTTTCCAACCATATGCCCCGAGTAGAGCCTGAACGAAGGTGGTGTCACCTCAAAATCCGGCCAGACGAATGAATCATGTTTCATCCAGTCGGAGAGGGGCTTTTCCACCGGTATACCGTATTCACCGTCGTCCGAACTTTCCCAGACAACGCCAAAACCATCCTTGTTTCGGCCTTTCTTGTAATAGGGCGGGAATTTATCTATAGGCAGATCAGGAAGATACTCCCAACCAAAATCTTCATGGACCCCGTTCAGTATCCTGCGAAGGGCATCACCATAATGAAGTAAAGCCGAAGGTAATATAGCGTGGGAAACAGGAGGATGATCGGGATAGTCAAATTGGATAGCTTTTTTAACTCGCTCATGGCTGGTCATTTGACAACCTTGGCTTTCTGAAAACTTCGTTGAGGCTTGCGCCGACAATAATTACTGCCATAATAACATCCAACTCGTAACCTCGTCCGAAAGTCGAAGATCCGGACATCGCTTGAGCAGAGAGAATAATCCCTGGGAAGGCGGGCAGATTCCGGGTTACTTCCAACGGCATATACCTCACACCCAAAACAGATAAGATTCATAATTACGAAGATAATAAGCCGCCAGGCCGCTGACAGAAGACCATACACACCCCAGGTAATTGCGAGTTGAAAATCTCGGCCCATCTCAATTTTCTGTAAAAGTTCTATATCACATCCCGGTGCCATAGGATCCGAGTAAGTATAGGTTTTTTTGTTTGTCCACTCCGGTGAATAACCCTGAAATCCGGCAAGAGAAACCCCGTCAGGTTTACCGTTATTGATTACTGCCAGAAACCTTTCTCTTGGTGTCAAAATTTCTCCGGAATCGAAATATTTAGTTAATTGATTTTAACAGCTGAAAACCGGACGTCAACCTATAATGGAATCGAATTGATAGTGATTGGCTAACGAGATAAGGCTCTTTGCGAGTTCATTTATTGTTTCAGTTTTTAAGTCCATGGGTTGGGAAGACTTGCATAGTCCGATCGGCAATGGAACAACCATTCCCCACCAAAGCGCCAGACAAAAAAGTCCCGTCTCAGATTTTTCCATCAGTCCACTACTTTTATCTGATTTAGGAATCCTTACCCTACAGGGTATATGTTAAATATTAACCCTATAGGGTATACTTTCCGATTATACCCTATAGGGGAAAAGCGGAGGTTTCCAATGAATCATCTGATCAACAACACAACTAAGTTGGCTCATACTCTCAGGGCAGCCAGGAAGCGCCTTAAATGGTCGCAAATCGATGCGGCGAACCGGTCCGGGCTTTACACGAAGACTGTATCGCTCCTGGAAAATAGTCCCGAAAAATGTAGTGTAGAGACTTTGTTGAAGCATATTTCATCGCTAAAACTCGAGATATTACTCGTGGATAGCCCGTTGGCCTCTGATGACGACAATAGTCAGGAGTGGTAAATGGGCAGAAGACGACTTAGTGAACGCCTGAATGTCTTTATGAATGGTCAACCTGTTGGATACTGGGAAGTCGGTAGAGAGTCACGCTTTACCTACCTGGAAGAATGGACCAGTAATGAGGGATCCCGCCCCATTTCGTTGTCCCTGCCAATATCAGCACTTAAGACATCATATAGCGGACCATTGGTGGATGCGTTTTTTGACAATCTTCTCCCGAATTCAGATGTCATCCGGCGTAGAATCCAATCTCGATTCGGCACATCCGGGACTGGACCATTTGAGTTGTTATCAGAGATCGGCAGGGATTGTGTCGGTGCTCTTCAGTTAGTTCCTGAGAACAAGAATCCTGCTGATGTGAATAAGATATCAGGCGAGCCACTCAATGAATCAGGAATTGCAACAACCCTGCGTCAACAGGCAGGTACTGGCAACATGCTGGGACAGAAGGATGAGGAATTCCGTATATCCCTCGCTGGAGCACAGGAGAAAACGGCCTTGTTATACAGGGATGGAATATGGCAACGTCCCACAGGATCTACACCTACGACCCATATTTTCAAGCGCCCATTGGGCATCGTTGGACATCAGGGTATTAATCTATCAACGTCTCTGGAAAACGAGTGGCTCTGCCTGAAAATTCTGGAAGGTTTCGGATTACCGGTACCCAAATGTCACATTGAATCTTTCGAACAAGAAAAATCACTAATAGTTGAACGCTTCGACAGAAAGCTCTCAACTGATGGCTCCTGGTGGATTCGCCTTCCCCAGGAGGATTTCTGCCAGGCAACAGGCTCTCCCCCAGGATTGAAATATCAGAGTGATGGTGGACCAGGCATTCGAAACATCGCCACAATCCTTGGTGGATCCGTAACCGCGGAGGAGGATAAAGCCACCTTCATCAAGGCTCAGATTCTGTTCTGGCTTTTGGCCGCAACCGATGGCCATGCCAAGAATTTCAGTGTATTCATTCTTCCGAAAGGACGATTTCGCCTTACACCACTCTATGACGTCATCTCCACATATCCAGTTTTGGGGCATGGTACAGGGCTTCTCCATCCAACAACTATTAAGATGGCGATGGCGGTTAGGGGAACAAGCGGAAACCGATATAAGTGGAGCACAATTCTCCGACGACACTGGATCAACACAGCCCGGGATGGTGGACTGTCCAGGTTGGTAGTGGAGACAATCATTGATGAGATCATCGAACAAACACCAAATGTTCTCTCTGAACTGGAGAAGAATCTGCCTGAAGGTTTCCCGGATATCGTAGCTGATAAAATCCTGGGGGGTGTAAGAATCAGCCTGAGCCAACTAAAAATCCATGATTCGATGTAGATATTATGTAGACTATATCGATCAACTTCTATTTATATACTTATATTATATATTGTTACATCTATTCAGCATGTTAGAGACCTGTCCCTGCTAACGTAAACCAGTTTCCATTTGGGGACTGGTTTTTTTATGCCTGAAACCCCTGCATTTTCTTCCTGATAGACTCCCTTTTCAGCTCGATTCTATGGGATCCATACACGATTCTATCCATGATGACGACAGCAATGGTTGAATCACCAATGAGGCCGTGCCACGAGGCGACAGGAAGCTGTGAGAGTATGACTGTAGACTTCTGTCCATGCCGGTCTTCGAGGATGTCCAAGAGTGCCATACGAGCATTGTCACCAAAGCTATTAAGTCCGAAGTCATCCAGTATCAGCACATCTGCTCTAAGAATTTTCTCAAACTATTATTTTTTAGTATAAAGCACTTTCCATTGATGACATAGAAATACACTGGAGAATCCGGGGCACTAACCATAAGTTTTCAGGAAAAATATACAAGAGCTCTCCAAACCGGACCGCAGAAGTGCTCTGGCACCCGTTCCTCCATTCCTGATAAACTCATCCCCATCATGAGTACCATATACATCACCGGTCACCGAAATCCGGATTTTGATTCTATTGCCTCATCCTATGTTTATACCCATCTGAAGAGCCGGGTGGATCCGGAGAATGAATATATTGCCGTCCGATGCGGGAATCTGAATGCCCAGACCCGAACCACTTTTGAGAAACTCCAATTGAAAGCCCCGCGCTACCTCAAAGATGTAAAAACGGTTGTCGGCGATGTGGTGAATCGGGAGGTTCCCAGGCTGGAAATATCAGATCCTCTGCAGACGGCCATAGGACTTCTCGATGATACGGGATTGAGCCTGCTGCCGGTTTTTGATGAAAACAGTAATTACAGGGGAATTATCAGCAGCGCCGAAATCAGTCACTTTCTGATGCGGGAAACCTTCGGAGCCCGGCCTACCTACCGCTTCCGGACAGAGAATCTATCAAAAGTTGTTCCCGGTAGAATGCTCTTCAATGGAGAATCTCCTGATTTCACCGCACCCATTATGATCGGCGCCATGCCTTTTGAACGCAGTGTGGAACGAATCACTGCGCTGGAGTCAAATCAGCCTTTACTGATTGTCGGCTTACGCCGCGATCTTGTGGAATATGCCATCGCCAATGATTTTCCGGCGGTGATTCTTACCGGAGCCACTACGGCGGAAGCTGCTGAACTTGATTTTTCCCTTTACAAGGGGTCGGTTTATCTTTCGGATGTGGATACTGCGGAAACCATCAGGCTTCTCAGGTTCAGTACACCTCTTGAGGGGATACTGGAAACTGAAGCCGAGCATCTGGATGTGAGTAATGAGTTCAACCAGGCAAAAAAAACTCTATCTGCTTCCGGCCGACGAGGATTGCCTGTATTTGAGAAGGAGCAATTCATTGGGATTGTTTCCCGAGGTTCCTTTCTGGACCGACCACGGAAAAATCTCATTCTGGTTGACCATAACGAACTGGATCAGAGTATTTCAGGTGCCGGGGAGGCCAATATCCTGGAAATTATAGACCATCACCGGGTTGGTTCAGTGATGTCCCGTGAACCCTTCAGCCTGTATACCCGTCCAGTGGGATGCACCTGTACCATTATCCGGCAGCTCTACCGGCAGCACGGCATTGCCATTCCCACGGAAATTGCAAAACTCATGATATCCGCCATACTTTCGGATACGGTTCTTCTTAAATCTCCAACAACAACCGAAGAGGACCGGCAGACCGTGGAGGGCCTTGCCAGGCATGCGGGTATCGACTGGTTTGAATGGGGGCAGGAGATGTTCAATTCAGGAGCCCGTCTTGTAGATATAGATCCCGATCTGGCAGTCTCCGGAGATTTTAAAACCTATGAATCCGGAGATATCCGATTTGGCATCGGGCAGGTGGAAGTACAAACCCTCGGAGGCTTGGACGAAGTATTTCCCCGGCTGAACAGCTCTCTTTTAAAATTAAAAGAAACCAAAGCTCTGAACGGTACGATGCTTCTTATCACTGATGTGATAAAAGACGATAGTATTCTGATTCTCCGGGGCCTGGAAGATGCCGCTGGTTCCCTGCCTTATGAACCGCTGGAAGACGGTGTGTGGAATCTGCCGGGGATACTATCCCGAAAGAAACAGCTGCTGCCGGAGATTCTCCGGGCGATTGATGAAACCCGCAGCGGCAAGCGCTGATTACTCCGGTATTACAGCACTCTCGCCCATCCCCCAGTCCTGGGGCTGAAAGGTGTTCATGGCGAAATTGATGATTACCACCGTCATGGTGAGTTGAAGAAGACTCTGCAGAATACCCAGTATCATGCCGCCGGCTCCGGAGAACTGTCCCAGACCGATTAACAGGTTCATCAGCAAGCTGACAATTACCATGGGAAGCAGAATTATAAACATAAAAAGCATGGAAACCACCGGCCGGTGAGAGAAGTAATAGGTCCTGCTGATTGCGGCAGAATCACGTCCCCCGGTACCCAGAGAGAGATGAATAAACGGGGCCAGACCGTATCGCAGCAGACTTGTGAGAAAAAGCACACCGGAAACGAAAAAGAAAAAATAAATGAATACCGGCTGACCCAGCAGGCTGCCGACTACCACTGCAATGATAAATACAACCAGCGGTTTAATCAGAATCTTGAATCCTGAAACAAAAATTGCCTTGGCAAAGTCTTTGAATCTTCCCAGCCCTTCCCTGAGAGAATTTGTGTAAACCGGGAGAATCCGGTTCCGGAATTGTCTGACAACCCCAGCCAGAACAGATCCCAGATAAATCTCACTCACAAGGAGAACAATTATCATTACACTCACAGCTCGAACGCCTTTTGAAATAATTTCAGAGGTTTCAGGAGTCAGTTCCGGTGATTCATTCCCCGTAGAAACTGCATCGTTCATAAGCTGAAATGATGTGTCCATCATATCAGATACCGGCTGCTGGAATGCGTAACTCAACAATAGTTGAGGCGCCAGGCTGAGTGTGAGCCAGATGAGAAGAAAAACAAGAGGTTTTGCCCGCACCTGAAGCATGGTATCCGAAAAGGCATGAGATACGGGTTTAAAAGCTTCCATCGGCTCAAACTATCATAACCCCTAGGTGACTGACGACCCCCGGAGAATGGTAAAATACCGCTTATTACAGGTCCAGAGGCCGATTGTATCCGTTCTGTTTTAAAAGGATCTGTCCGCGCTCGAGGTCTTCCACCCGAAAAACGATATCCGCCTTATCGCCCTTTCCCGCCAGAATGGAATAGAGATATTCAATGTTCACATTGTTCTTCTCAAAGAGCTCCATTACATCGGCCAGTGCTCCGGGTTTATCCTCCATGGCAACTGCCAGAACATCAGTTTCCCTGGCGGTAAAACCGGCTTCAAGGAGAACGTCCCGGGTACGGTCCGGCTCTTTGACAATCAACCGGAGGATACCGAAATCGGCGGTGTCGGCAATGGTAACCGCTCTAAGACTGATTTTTTTAGATGCCAGCAGCTTGGTGATTTCAGCCAGCCGGCCATTCTTGTTCTCCATAAATACGGATATCTGGGTAACTTTCATAATTTCTCCTATAAGGTTCTTTTATCGATAACCCGCTTGGCCTTACCCATGCTTCGCTCGATGGATTTGGGCTCTACCAGCTTAATCTGCAGGTTAACACCGAGTTTGTTTTTCATTGCCGTGGCAATTTTCTGACTGATCCGTTCCAGCTGTTTTGTTTCATCAGAGAAAAACTGCGGTTCCACTTCAACCCGGAGTTCCACATCGTCAAGATGGGACTGTCCCCGGTCGATAACAATCTGATAATGAGGCTGAGTTTCCTCAATCTCCATCAAAATGTTTTCTATCTGAGAAGGGAAGACATTCACACCCCGGATAATCATCATATCATCGGTTCTACCAAGGAGCCGGTGCATCCTGACAAGGTTTCGGCCGCAGGCGCATTCTCCCCGCTCCAGCCAGGTGATATCCCGGGTTCGGTAACGCAGTATCGGTGTTCCGGTTTTTGTCAGTGTGGTAAAAACCAGTTCACCCTTCTCACCATCAGGAAGAACCTCTCCTGTCTCAGGATTGATGATTTCAGGATAAAAATGATCCTCATTGATATGCAGGCCGTTATGCTCGGAGCATTCGTTGGATACCCCCGGACCGATAATCTCTGTCAGACCGTAAATATCGTAGGCCGTCAGGTACATCTTTTCTTCAATCTCCCGGCGCATATTGTCGCTCCAGGGCTCGGCACCGAAGATTCCGGACTTCAGCTTCAGATCGGCCATCTCTAATCCCATCTCCTTGGCCACTTCCGTCATGTAGAGAGAGTAACTGGGAGTACAGGTGAGTACTGTGGACTCAAAGTCTCTCATCAGCTGAAGCTGCCGCTCGGTATTTCCGCCGCCCACAGGAATGATGTTACAGCCGATGTTATGGGCCCCGTAGTGCACACCCAGACCCCCGGTAAACAGTCCATACCCGTAGCCGTTCTGGATAACATCCCCTCTCTCGGCACCGGCCATCATCAGACAGCGGGCCATCACTTCGGCCCATATATCCATATCATTCTGAGTATAGGCGTCAACAACAGGGGTTCCGGTTGTTCCTGAAGAGGTGTGTACCTCAACAATTTCTTCTTCCCCGGAGGCCAGAAGACCGTAGGGGTAGGTTTCCCGTAAATCATCCTTGGTTGTAAAGGGAATTTTTGCAATATCCTCCAGGCTTTGAATATCCGATGGTTTTACTCCCTGGGCATCAAATCGTTCCTTGTAAAAAGGAACCCGGTTGTAAAGACGGGCTACCAGATCCTTAAGGTCTGCCAACTGCCGTGTACGGCGCTTTTCAGGTGCTTCCGATTCTCTAACTGCGTTCCAGATCAATAGAGGTTCCCCCTTTCATCCACTACCCGGATGGCTTTACCTTCCTGTACCGGTAATTGCCCGGGTTCGTGTAATTCAACAACAGGTTTAATTGAAATACTGGCTTTCAATGCGTCTACCAGTCTTTCTTTCAGTGCATACAAATCCCGGGTATCATCCGAGAGAATTTCCGGTCCGATTTCAAGTTCTACAATCAGGACATCGAGGGTTCCTTTTTTTCGGACCACAATACGGTAATTGTTCCCTGCCTCGGGAACTTTCATTACAACTTCTTCAATCTGGGAGGGGAAAACATTCACACCATTGATGATAAGCATATCATCGGTCCGTCCGGTAATACGATCGATCCGCCGGGAAGTTCTCCCACAGGCACAGCTTCCGGGGATAATCCGGGTGAGATCTTTGGTCCTGTATCGGAGTATGGGAGAAGCATGGCGGATAAGATTTGTCAGAACCAGTTCTCCAATTTCTCCATCCTCCAAAGGCTCCATACTGTCCCGGTCCAGAATCTCAATGCGGTAGGCATCCTCCCAGAGGTGCATCCCGCTTTTTTCAACACATTCAAAGGCCACACTGGGGCCGTTCATCTCCGAAAGCCCGTATGAATTATAAGCATCAATACCGAAAAGTGTTTCAATCTTCCGTCTCAGATCTTCCGAATGAGGCTCAGCCCCGATCAGAGCTTTCTTGAGTTTCAGATCCGAGAGCTCTATGCCCATATTCTCCATCTGGGAGTACAGATGCAGCATGTAACTGGGAGTGGCATGGACTACCGTAGTCTCAAAGTCTTTCATCAGCATGAACTGCCGCCGGGTATTCCCCCCGGAAGAGGGTATGACAAACATACCCAGCTCTTCAGCACCGTAGTGAAGCCCCAGGCCGCCTGTAAAAAGTCCATAGGTCATCATATT
>DEIH01000120.1:10780-11265 GCA_002352375.1 Spirochaeta sp. UBA2779
GGTCCACCGGTCTAAATCGTCCCGTCCGTAATAGATAACCGTCGGCTTCCCGGTGGTGCCGCTGGAGGCGTGCATCCGCACTACCTCTTTTTTATCCACCGCTAGCAGACCGTAGGGATAGGTGTCCCGAAGATCGTCCTTCGTTGTAAACGGAATTTTCTTAAGGTCGTCCAGAGATTTCATATCTTCCGGATGTTTGATACCCACAGCTCCCAGCCTCTCCTTGTAGAAAGGAGTGGCCAGAGCCTGGGTAATCACCCTTTTCAGACGGAGGAGCTGCAGCGCCTCAAGGGCCTGCCGGTCGAGATACTCAATTTCCTCCGGTGTGTAAACCGTCATGCATCCCGGCCCCGACTGAATGCGTTGATGTTCATTTCAACAATTTTCTCACCCTTTCGTGTAAAAAGAGTGGTAATTGCGGATTTCAATGACTCCTCGGATAAAGGCAAAAAAGTTGAGGCGGCACCAACGATAACCATATTCAC
>DEIH01000274.1:0-5504 GCA_002352375.1 Spirochaeta sp. UBA2779
CCATAAGCGCTGTGCTTGTTGCAGTTATTGCAGTCATCCTGCTTTCCCCAGTTGCTTCGGCTCAGACAAATCGATCCAGTCAGGAATACATGCAGGATCTGGAAGCGGCGATGTACGTTATTCAAAATAGTTATGTTGACGAAGTAGATCCCGATACACTTTTCAAAGGTGCCATGGAAGGGATGTTTTCCAATTTAAATGATCCCTACTCCCTCTACCTTGATGATGAATTCCTGGAACAGATGACAGATACAACCCAGGGAAAGTATGGGGGAGTTGGCCTCTATATCAGTAAAGACCGCTTTGATCCGGAGAATCCCTACGGCCGTCTGCCCTACGTAAAAGTGGTTTCACCCATCGAAGATACCCCCAGCTGGCGGGCAGGAATCAATGCTGGAGATTACATCTATGCTATCGAAGATGAATCGGCAGAGGGATTTACCACTCAGGATGTCTCCAACCGCCTTAGGGGCACCCCGGGAAGTGATGTGAATGTCACCATACTCAGGGATGAGGGTATCACCTTTGATGTGGTTCTTACTCGTGCAGAAATTGAAATCCCCACTGTTAAGTCCACCGTTATCAACAATCAGATCGGTTATCTGAGAATCATTGAGTTCACACCTTTTACCGAACCCCGGGTTGAGGAAAGTCTCAGAGAGTTCTCTTCACAGGGTCTGGATAAACTCATCATCGATGTACGAAGCAACCCCGGCGGTTTACTGGATTCAGTTGTGGATATTGCGGATTTATTTTTCTCCGGCGGCGTAATTGTCAGCACGAAATACCGGCAGGAACGGCAGAATCAGGTGCACCGGGCCGCACCGGGAAAAATCGTCCCTTCGGATGTTGAAATTGTTATCCTTATCGACAAAGGTTCCGCTTCAGCCTCGGAAATACTTACCGGCGCCCTGAAAGACCGGGGCCGGGCCACGGTAATCGGTGAAACCTCTTTCGGAAAGGGGTCTATACAGCAGATGATACCCCTGAACAACGCCGCTATCAAACTCACAACAGGGCGCTACTACACCCCCGACGGTTACAATATTGACAAAACGGGAATCAACCCCGATATTGCCGTTGAAGAGCCCGAATTGACAGAGGAACAGGTTCAAGCCTATGCGTCGCTGCTCCAGGAGAACAGAGTTGGAGCCTTTATCGACGAAACCCCCCATCCGTCTGCATCCCAGGTAAACCAATTTATTTCTTTACTTCAGTCAGAAGATCTGGACCCCGGAGATAGAGTTATCAGACTCATGGTTAAAAGAGAATCTGAAAGACGATTGAACAGCCCTCCGATAGTTGATATGGAGTTTGATTCGGTACTTCTCCGGGCGGTTGATTTTCTGGATACAGGCAAATGACGATACCCCTCAGTCTGAGTACAGCGTCGGGAAGTTCAATGAACGACATCAGTTCTGATGTAGCCTCTGCTGTTTCGAAAAGCGGTATTAAGGAGGGGCTCTGTCTTGTCAGCAGCCCCCACACAACAGCTGGAATCACCATAAATGAAAATGCCGATCCGGATGTAAAGACCGATATGATGATGGAAATCGGAAAACTCATTCCCTTACGTGACGATTATCTTCATATGGAAGGAAATTCCGCCGCTCATATCAAAGCGACACTTACAGGGCTTTCGGTAACCCTGCCCATTTCCAAAGGACAGCTTGTTCTGGGAACCTGGCAGGGAATTTATTTCTGTGATTATGACGGTCCCAGACAGCGCCGGGTTCTGGTAACGATTATCGGCTGATGAAACAGTTTGTTCTTTCCTTCAATCCGGAAAATCCGGACAACGGATCAGAAAAGGAATTCACCCTGACAGATCGGGAATTCCATTATCTGATTCATGTACGGCGTTACACTACTGGAGATTCTCTCCCGGCGTTATCCCCCGACGGCAGAACATTCAAAATGAGAGTAATAAATATCAGAAAAAATACATGTTCCGTCGGATTAACACCGGTTTATGGAGAAAACTCCAGAGAAAACTCTCCGCATCCCCGGATTACCCTGATGCCGGCTCTTACCAGAGGACGGAAAATGGATCTTGTTATCCGTCAGGCTGTTGAAAGCGGAGCATTTGCAATCTGGCCCGTTCTGAGCGAAAATTGTCAGGTGAAGTTTCAGAAAGATCCTGATACCTCCGGAAAGTATGAACGTTGGAACCGTATTGCTGTTGAAGCACTGCAGCAATGCGGCGGTAAATACTCCACAACCTTAGAAACTCCGGAAACGATGGAGAACATTCTGGAAATGTGGGACCGGCGTGGGCCGCTATTTTTCCTCCATGAACAGAATATCGGGAATAAAGAATCGAAGAGTCTTCATCAAAACCTTGCTGAAACCTTTGAGGATTTAGCTATAATGGTAGGGCCTGAAGGCGGTTTTTCACATTCAGAAACCAGCCTGCTCCGTGAATACGGCGGTAAACCCGTTTATCTCGGTGAACGGGTACTCAGAGCAGAAACCGCCGCAATTTACGGGCTGGCAGCAATCGGTACTATTATCAGGGAGAGCCGCGAATGGCAGACAGCGTAACAAGAATTCATATTCTGGGAATACCTGTGGATGTCGTCAGTGATGATGCTCTTCCGGAGGTAATCGAAGGTTTCTATTCTTTAAAGGATCACCGGCAGATTATTTTTCTGGATTTTCAGGAACTGATGAGATGCAGATTTATTAAAGAACGACGGAATGCCGTTACCAGGGCCGCCCTGATTATTCCCGTATCCAGCCTTATTGTGAAAGCGGCCCGGTTTCTTCATCGGGATATACCGCCATTACGGCGTACCTACCCGTTTATAATCCGGCTTCTGGGTATTCTCGAACAGAAAAACAAGTCTCTCTATCTTCTGGGTTCCAGCATGAGGGGTGTACGGTTGGCTGAATCGTCATTAAAAGCCACTTTCCCCGGGCTGCAGATTGTAGGCCGATATGCATCACATTTCCCCGGAGAACGGGAAAAAGACGTTATTACAGCGATTAAAAAAGCCTCTCCCACTCTTCTCCTGGCAGGTAAGGGCTTAAAAAAACAGCATCTCTGGATTTCAGGAAAACAATCCCAGCTGAGCCCCGGCTTAAGCGTCTGGGAGGGAAACTGTATTGATGTGTTTTCCGGTAAGCGGCCCAAGCCCGACGACCGGCCGGCAGTCAGGTTTTTTCAGGCATTCGGACGTACCCTGGTTCATCCCTGGCGTTTTTTCAGATTTTTCCGCTACCTTTATTTCTTCCTGCTTCTCCTGATAGAAAGAATTCGTTTGCCGAAAATCTAGTCCAACTGCCGTTTCGTAAGTACAATGGGGCATGCTCAACTTCCGCCTGCTGAATATTCTGACAAGTTCCCGTTCCGTCCGAACCTGGCTCGGAATAATTTCCACTCTGGGTACCGGTGTTTTACTGGATGTACTTCTATTCTTCAAGCTGTCCATTGTTCTCGGGCCCTGGATTACAATGACAGCTTTGGCCGTAAATACAGCAGCCGGCATTTTTCTGATGAATTATCTGACAAATTTGAGAAACCGGCAGCTGAATGACAGTATTGATTCAGGAAACTACAATTCAGAGGTTCTCTCCCGGTATTTGAGTTCACTTACCGCTTCTCTTTTTATAATTACTCCCGGTTTTCTGAACTCCTTACTGGGGTTCGTTATCCTTCTGCCCCCAGTCGGAATTAAAATCGGAAACAGGATGGCCCGTATAATCGGAGTTGACTGGCAGGAAGCTCATGAATTTCTCCGTCTGAACCGGATAGCCGGAACCGGGGACGATAAGTACGCTGAAGGCTGATTCTCTTTTCGCTGGAAGACTATATAATAACCGGCTGTTCTTTTTTACTGGAGGGGTTTGAGTCTCTTCATTATACTGCTCTTTCCGAGTTTTCCCATGTATCGAATACTCTACGTTGGACAGAACAGTTCAGATTATTCCCGGCTCAGGGACAGTTTACCCAGATATATGAAACTTGAGCCCCAGCATGAACGGATTAACCTGCAATCAACCTTAAGGTCCGTAAAGCCCCATGGAATAATTCTTCCCATATCAAACCCGGGTCCTGATGATTTTTCTTATCTTAAAAAAATAATCGGTACCCCCCGGGTTCCCGGTGTTATCGTTACGGCAAACTATATGACAGCTGCACAGGCTGTCAGCTGCATGCGCTTCGGCGCCTATGACTGCCTTACCGGGCCGGTAAGCGGGGAAGTGGTAGTCGCCTGCCTTAGCCGAATGATTCAACCCGTCGATCATTATACCGATGAAAATGAATTGGAAAAACTCAACTCCGAACCTTTTCTTGCCGGGAAGAGCTCTGCTGTTACGGCACTGCGGAACCGATTGTTAAAGTATTCCGATCTGCCCTACCCGGTACTGATTACCGGAGAAACCGGCAGCGGTAAAGAGCTGGCTGCAAAAACACTTCATTTTCTCAGCAATCGACGGAATAAACCCTTTTCTGCTGTTAATTGTGCTTCATACTCCGACGATCTGCTGGGATCTGAAATGTTCGGCAGTCTAAAAGGCGCATTCACCGGATCCACAGACAGACCGGGTCTCTTTGAAGCAAGCAGCGGCGGAACGCTGTTTCTTGATGAAATTGGAGAATTGAGCCTGAGAGGACAAGCCTCTTTACTCCGGGTAATAGAAGAAGGATACATCAGAAGAATGGGATCTCACAGGACAAAAGACGTCAATGTCCGGATAATTGCCGCCACAAATACAGACCTCCGGAAACACATGGCCCTGGGTACATTCCGAAACGATCTTTTCTACCGAATTAATCTGCTTGGGGTAACAGTTCCACCCCTGAGGAAAAGAAAAGGGGACATACACCAGTTAAGCAGGGATTATCTGAATGCCCTTCCAGGAGAAACACATTGGAAGATTGAGAAAAGCGCCCTATCCATTCTAATCCGGCACAGCTGGCCGGGAAATGTACGGGAGCTGCAGTCAGTACTGCTCAAAGCTTCAATTACGGCAGAAAACGGGCGCCTCCGGTCCTCAGATCTCTTTATCCCGGACTCTGAAGAAGTTCGTCAACAACTCTACCTGCTCTGAGACTTCAGCGAAGAACCCTGTATGAAACCATTCGGGCTTCAGGAATACCGCTTACATCATTGTAACCGGTAACCCTGGCGGCAATCAGCAAACGGCTGCCGGCAGGAATTAATCCATCTTCGAGAAGGGCCTTATTCAACTGGTCTTCATTAAAGAAGATTCTGCAGGAATAGGAGCGGACATCGGAGGTTCCGATCCATTCTCCACCAATCAGGGTAACAATCAGACCTTCATCTTCTTCGGATTCTGCCTTTTCACTGCCGGCTACCAACCCCTCGAGTATAACAATGCGTCCGTCTTCCGCTGCTTTCCCGGCAACAAGCGGATCGCTGAGTGTTGAAAGCTCAAGATCAAAATTAACCACCGAGTCAAAAGATTGACTCCAGCCGAGAACCGGAATCAGAAAAAGCAGAAAGACGGATATTTTTTTCATGGAGTACCCCCCC
>DEIH01000274.1:5579-6106 GCA_002352375.1 Spirochaeta sp. UBA2779
CAGGTTTTAGAAATCTTTAAGGTGCGTATGGCCAACAACAACGAAATTGTCAATGGATTCGACATCGAGAAAGACGACAGTCTTAAAATTCGATTACAGAAAATCGATACGGTTAAGGGATGCCTGGTTCTTTACCTGACCGGATACATCGATACTTACAACTCAAATCTCTTTCAGAAGCGTGTAACAAAAGCTGTTGAAGCCGGCTACAGCAAGCTGATTTTTCACTGCGGCAGTCTTACATACGTTTCCAGTACAGGAATCGGATCCTTTACCCAGTTTCTCAAGGCTGTAAAGCCCAGAAGCGGAGATCTTGTACTTCTGGAGATTCAGCCCAAGGTTTATGAAGTTTTTCAGCTTCTCGGATTCAGCCAGTTTTTCAATATTAAAGATAATCTGGACGAGGCTGTCTCCTTTTTCGGATCTGAAGGTACCCTCAAGACTGATGATGTCTTTCCAAAAGTATTCCGCTGCCCGATCTGTTCAAAAAAACTCAGAGCCACAAAGGCCGGCCGTTTTCGATGCAG
>DEIH01000274.1:6172-9503 GCA_002352375.1 Spirochaeta sp. UBA2779
CTTTTCAAGGCGGTTTTTTTCTTGTGGATAAGCGGTGGAAAAATCGCTAATCTGTCTCTAAATAAAGAAATAGCTTATTCAAGAAATATCTTTCAAAACCGGAATGAAAAACCACAATATTTATTGAAAAGTTGTTATTTCTTTTTATAGTATACAGTTATACTGATTTTAATATATCGGAAAAACCCTATCCTTTATTTATCTGATATTTCTGACTATCAGCCTTATCAACATTCTTCTGTGGATAAACTGTTAACAAACTTGAAGCGTTTCGCCCGGAAATGAATGGTATCAGCACTCATCGTCTCCGAATCGCTCAATATGGGCTCCCAGAGACTTCAGACGCTCTGTAAGATTTTCATATCCCCGTTCTATCTGATAGACATTATCAATGGTACTGGTACCCTGAGCGGCCATTGCTGCGATTACCATAGCCATTCCGGCCCTGACATCAGGCGAGGTAAGCTCAGCCCCTTTAAGGCGTCCCGGGCCGCTTACAACCGCCCTGTGAGGATCGCACAGTATAATTCCGGCTCCCATGGCGATAAGTTTATCAACAAAGAACATCCGGGATTCAAACATTTTCTCGTGGATTAATACCGTACCTTCAACCTGGGTGGCCACCACCGTGATAATACTGGTGAGATCCGGGGGGAAACCCGGCCAGGGGGCATCGTCTATCTGGGGAATCATCCCTCCAAGATCCTGGATTACCTTCATTTCCTGGCCCGATGGTATGGTGATATTCCGGCCCTCGGTTTTCCAGCTGATACCCAGCTTGGCAAAAGCGAGGCGGCTCATTCGCAGATGTTCGGGGTCGGCATCCTCTATGGTGATTTCCCCGCCGGTAGCCGCAGCCAGTCCGATGAAAGAACCCACTTCCATAAAATCAGCCCCTATGCGGAACTCACAACCCCCGAGAGCCGGAACACCCCGCACCCGGAGGATGTTCGAGCCAATACCTTCGATGCGGCCGCCCATGGCGTTCAGCATACGGCAGAGGTCTTGAACATGAGGTTCACTGGCGGCGTTTCGGATAATGGTTTCACCCTCGGCCTTCACCGCCGCCATCAGGGCGTTCTCCGTCGCCGTTACCGAAGCCTCGTCGAGAAAGAGATCCAGTCCCACAAGTTTATTGGCGGTAATCACGTAGCGCCCGTTCACCTCCACCGAGGCGCCCAGGCCTTTTAGGGCCAGAAAATGGGTATCCAGACGGCGCCTGCCGATTACATCCCCCCCGGGTGGGGCCAGGGTAACTTTCCCCGAACGGCCGAGCATCGGGCCTGCAAAGAGTATTGAAGCTCTTACTCTTGTGGCTGATTCTTCAGGAATCTCAGTTTCGTTCACAGAAGCACAACAGACTTCCCACTCATTGGCCCCTCGGCGTTCTACCCGGGCGCCGAGGTCAGCAAGAATCTCCAGCATCACATGAACATCTTCAATATCGGGGATATTCGAGAGGACAACCGGTTCATCGGTGAGCAGCGAAGCGGCAATACAGGGGAGAGCGGCATTTTTATTACCACTGGCGCGCACACGGCCGCGGATGGGATATCCGCCTTCAATTACATATCTGGACATATTTTGAGGCTACATGCGGGGAGAAGTACCGTCAATGCCGATTTTGCTCAAGGAGAGCCTTCGCCATTGAATTACCATAATATCCAATTGGCGAAATAGCACAGGGTAGAAAAAAACCGCGTTAAATCGTTATGATGCCCCCATGAAAATTATGAAATTCGGAGGAAGCTCCGTCGCGGATGCCTCCCGGATTAAATCCGTTGCAGATATCGTGCTTTCCAAAGCTGAAAACGAAGAGACCGGCCCGGTAGTTGTCGTCTCCGCCATGAAGGGTGTTACAGACATTCTCCTCTCAGCCGCCGCTGCCGCTGAATCCGGAGACAACTTATATAAAAAATTAATTCTGGATCTCAAACAGAAACATCACCAGGCCGTGAAGGCTTTAGTTTCCGATAACTCCATCGGCGTTACACTGCTGATAAAGATTGACGCCATTCTCGACGAACTGGCGGAGATTCTCCACGGCGTGGAGCTGGTAAAAGAATGTTCCCCCCGTACCGGGGACCTGATTTCCGGTTTCGGGGAACGGCTGAGCAGTCTTCTCACATCAGCACACATAAATAACCGGGGTGTACCATGTGAGGCGGTGGATGCCAGAGAAATCATCAGAACCGACGATGCCCATGGCCGGGCGGCAGTGGATTTTAAAACCAGCGGAGAATTGATTCGAAAGCGGATCGTTACCGGCTCCGGAAACACTCCGATTTACATCGTAACCGGTTTTATCGCATCCACCTCCCAGGGAGTGGCTACCACTCTGGGACGAAATGGCAGCGACTACACAGCAAGCATACTCGGTGCAGCTCTGGATGCCGACTCCGTTGAAATCTGGACCGACGTAGACGGGATACTCACTGCCGACCCCCGTATCGTCCCCGAAGCCTGGGTTATCGATGAAATAAGCTTCCAGGAGGCCATGGAGCTCTCATTTTTCGGTGCTGAAGTAATCCATCCTTTCACTCTGAGGCCTGTTATAGAAAAAAATCTCCCGGTTTTCATAAAAAACACCATGAACCCCTCGGCCCCGGGTACCCGGATTGCCAGAAATGCCGCTCCAAAAGATCGTCCGATTACTGGTATCGCCTCGGTGGACGATGTCTCCATGATTACCATCGAAGGCGGCGGAATGGTGGGCATGCCGGGAATCGCCAGCCGTATTTTCGCTTCGGTAGCTCGCACAGGAGCCAATATCATCATGATTACCCAGGCATCATCTGAACACAGCGTTTGCCTGGTTTGCCGCCGGGAGGAAGCTCTTATTGCCGCCGAAGGCCTTGAAAAAGATTTAAGCGATACCCTGCATTCGGGAATTATCCGCAGTATCAGACTCAACGACGGTCTGGAAATTGTCGCTGTTATCGGAGAAAATATGCAGGGACAGCCGGGACTCAGCGGCAAGCTGTTCAGCGCTCTGGGAGATACCGGGGTGAATATACTGGCCATCGCTCAGGGATCCACCGAGTTGAACATTTCCTTTGTTATTAAGGGTGATGATAAAAATACTGCTATCACCGCCATTCACAGGGCCTTTCTCAGCCAGCGGCCCCGGGGATAAAAGGTTGAAACCATGAAATTCGTCAGCACAAGAAATCACAGTGACTCTGTATGCTTCACCGAAGCCATGTTCAGAGGTCTTGCTCCAGACGGGGGCCTCTACCGCCCGGATTCCACTCCGGATTTGAGCGGCTTTTTTGCCTCCCTTTCCGACGAAGTACCCTTCAACGAGCTGGCTGCAGGCCTCACATCCGCT
>DEIH01000027.1:0-4094 GCA_002352375.1 Spirochaeta sp. UBA2779
ATGGTAATCCTGAAAGGTCAGACTAAATCCCCTTTTGATAAGAGCTTTCAGGCCATCGCTGCCGGATATCTTCCTGGAAGGGATATACGAATTGGAAGTTTTAACACCATCGCGCTGATTTTTGGAATGGTCCTTTCTCTCATTCTTATTTTTATGATTCTCAAATCCAGGCAGAACAAGCAAAAATACGGATTTGAGGTGCTTCCCAAGTGGATTGAAGCCCTTAAAATTGCATTTCTCGTATTGGCTGTGAACCTGCTTACCTTCAGCCTGGCCGACTATAACGGAATTCCCATCGTGCTGATACTCTTACTCTTTTTGATTTCCCTTTACACCTTTATAACTCAACGCACCATCTTCGGTCGTCATATTTATGCTCTGGGTGGAAATGAAAAAGCCGCCAATTTGTCTGGAGTGAAAACCAAGCGGGTAATGTTCCTGGTTTATGTTAATATGGGAATGCTGGCGGCCCTGGCCGGTCTGGTGGTTGCCGGTCGATTGAATGCAGCCACACCTAAGGCGGGGAACATGTTCGAGCTCGATGCCATTGCCTCCTGTTTTATCGGTGGTGCTTCGGCCTCCGGGGGAATCGGAACGGTAATTGGAGCTATCGTTGGAGGTCTTGTTATGGGTGTTCTGAATAATGGAATGTCTATTATGGGTGTCAGTGTAGACTGGCAGCAGGCTATCAAGGGACTTGTTCTCTTAGGCGCTGTGTTCTTCGATGTGATAACAAAAAGTAAAACCCAGGGGAATTAAACGATAAACCGGAAAAACCTCCTTTTTTTTCAGCTCCGGTCTTTGGCCGGAGCTGTTTTTTTGTATTGACTCGGAGACATCCCGGTTTTTTTCTTGAATAACTTACTGAAATGGAACTCATCATAAAAACCCAGTCCAAGGGCGGTTTCCTTAACGCTTACGCCGTCAGAAAGTCTGACTTTTGAAGTATTCACCTTTGAGGATAGAATGAATTGTTTAGGGGAAAGGCCGAACTCGGTTCGAAAAAGATGGGAAATAAAAGATTCTGATTTACCGATATACCCTGCAAGATCGGCTATACTGATACGGTTGTTGATTTTCAGCTGAATGTATTTATCCAACTCTTGAGCCCATTGCTGATTCCGGTATCTTACCAGTTCTTTAATCATGATATATTCACTCAGCCTCCCCAGCAGGTCAGCAAGATCTTCCAGATACTCCATGCTGAAACTTGGTAGCTGCTTGTATAGTTCAAGCTCTTCTTGAGAAAGGTTTCCCGGAGCGGACTCACCAGGGAAGGGCCGAACCTGACCGAATACCAGTGAGCCGAAGTACTTTCGCTGCTCGTACAAAGGAATAATCCCCTCGTAGAGATTGCTGTGACATTTATAGATATGTGTTTTCTGATCTTCTTTTGCATCAATTAAGTGCTGGTGGTCGCACTCAATGCATTTTCTGTTGAATGCGGAATCTTTTCTCATTAACCCGCAGTAATCCGAGAGAGGGTTGATATCAAAGTAATCCAGTTCCATATCGTTCATATCAAAAAAGGTTATTCTGATACGGAACAGTTTATTGAGACTTTGTAGGATCTTGTTGAGCTCGGTAGTTTGGAGAATGTACTGAATCATCTCTTATACATTTTACATCCAAGTATTAATAATTGCCAGAATATACATGCCCACAACCTATTTCTGCATTCCTTTCACAGATAATGCACGTTAAAATACTAACAATGATTAATAAAAAATCGGAACAGCAGAGCTGATGAACAGAGTATCGGACATGGTGCTGTGGCAGTACCCGTACTGGTAAACGATTTGAAATTAGAGGGCAGTGCAGAGATACTGCCCGGGGAGAATAAAATATGAACAGTCGAAATATAGAAGTGCCGGGAAATCATCTCGAAACAGAGGTATTGCAATTTGCATTGTACTTCGGGAACAGGGGATTCTTTCCTGAAAAATTGATATCTTCAGCCAGGAGAGAGCTTTCAAAAGCCGTTAGGGATGCCGGATACAAAGAACTTTCAATGCCTGAGAGTGCTACTCGCTTCGGCGCTATTGAAAGTGTTGATGAGGGACGTAAGTACGCCAAGTGGCTGGCTGAACAGAATAAAATCGATGGGGTTATTCTCTGTCTTCCCAACTTCGGCGATGAAACCGGGGCCGTTGCCGCTCTGGAAGAAGCCGGAGTTCCAATCTGGATTGTGGCCTATCCTGATGAAATTGATTTAATGGATTTTGAAAACCGCAGGGATGCCTACTGCGGGAAGTTTTCGGTGATGGATGTGTTTTATCAGTACGGGATTCCCTTTACATCTCTGCCTCCTCATGTGCTGCATCCGGAGAATCCGAAATTTTCAGAACAGCTCCACTATTTTGCTTCGGTCTGCAGGGTGGTGAACCGCTGCAGGAAGTTTACCATCGGTGCCATCGGGGCCAGAACTACCGCCTTTAAAACCGTTCGATACGATGAATTAACCCTGCAGAAGTACGGAATTACCACTGAAGTGATGGACCTATCCGAGGTGATTTCCAGGGTCAGGGCTTTTGATGAGAGTAAGGATGTTTATCGGAAAAAGATGTCCCTGCTTGCCAGTATTGCCGATATGAGCCTGGTGCCCCCTGAGCCCATGTCCAACATGGTAAAACTGGCTCTTGTGATTGATGAACTGGCTGTAGAGTACCGTATGGATGCTCTGGCCATCCGCTGTTGGATAGAGCTGGAACAGGAACTGCAGGTAGCTCCCTGCACAATACTTGGAGAGCTCAACGACCGGGGACTTGTTGCAGCATGTGAGCTTGATGTGGCTAACGCCCTTACCATGTATGCTCTGAGGGTGGCCTCTGAGAGGCCGGCCACAGTTCTGGACTGGAACAACAACTGGGGAGAGGAAGAAGACAAGGTGGTGCTTTTTCATTGCGGGCCTGTGCCCCCGTCTCTGATGCAGCAGAAGGGTAAGGTTATCGATCATCCCATGTTCGTTAAATCTCTGGGTCCAGGCTGCGGCTGGGGACCGAACCAGGGGCGAATCAAACCCATGCCTATGACATTCGCTTCGGCCAAAACCGAAGATGGAAAAATCCATATATACAGCGGTGAGGGAAGATTTACCGAAGATGTGATACCACAAGGGTACTTCGGCTGCGCCGGTGTTGCCGAGATAAAAAATCTGCAGAAAAATCTGAATATCATCGGGCAGAAAGGGTACCGCCACCATGTGAGTGTAAGCCCGGGGCATGTGGGTGCCGCTGTTCGTGAAGGCCTGGAGAAATATCTGGGCTATAGTTGGCTGGAATTGGAATAAAGAATTAAATACTTATTCCAAGTGGGTAATCCATCTTGACATCTTTCTTGTGAATGGTAAAATTACCTTGCGTTAACGTCCACGCAGCGCAATGCAATATAATTGCGCGGAATAAGAGGTAAATTATGAGTGATAAAACACAAGCAGCGGAAATTATAAGAAATGGAAAAGCCATACTTGGTATGGAACTGGGGTCAACAAGAATCAAAGCCGTTCTTATCGCCCCGGATAACAGCTTCCTCTCATCCGGGGGACATGGATGGGAAAACAGCCTTATAGACGGCATATGGACCTACACCCTGGATGAAGTCTGGAGAGGCATTGCCTCCTGTTTTGCTGAGCTCTGCAGCAATGTAAAAAAAGAATATGGAGTGGAGTTGACAAGTTTTGCTGTCGGCGGCTTCAGCGCTATGATGCACGGTTATCTGGTTTTTGATAAAAATGACGAGCTGCTCACTCCTTTCCGCACATGGAGGAACAACATCACTGAAAAGTCCTCAGAGGAGCTCACCCGAATTCTGTCCTATCCCATTCCTCAGCGCTGGAGCATCGCTCATCTGTATCAGTCTATTCTCAACGGTGAATCCCACGTGAGTGAGATAAGTTACATCACGACACTGGCAGGTTATGTGCATTGGAAACTCTCCGGAGAAAAGATTCTAGGTATCGGTGATGCTTCGGGCATGTTTCCCATTGATGTTAACTCTCAGGATTTTGATAAAGATCGTATCGAGAAGTTCAACGCCAATATTGCCGGGAAAGGATTTTCCTGGAAGCTTCAGGATATTCTGCCGGGAGTTCTCAG